>JALYVW010000029.1 GCA_030853005.1 Vulcanimicrobiota bacterium | reverse complement strand
CACCATTTCGGTATCGGCGAGAAAGGCTTCGCGCGGAAGCAGCCGCATCGGCGGCATCTTCGGCAAGCGGTACGATCCCGTCTTGATACGGCGCTCTAAAACTCCCGACGGCGAGAACAAGTCGACGGGGCGATCCTCGCGTGCGAGCTCCGATACGCCGGCAACGAAACGGTCCGCCGCCGCTTCGGTCGTGCCGATGGTAAAGAGGGCGACCACGTTAAAAAGGTCGGCGAGCTCCACTTGCACGTTGTAACGCCGGCGCAGAATCTCGGAGGCCTCATAGCCGGTGTACCCGAGGTCCTTCACCGTGACGGTGACTTTCGTGGGATCAAGATCGAAAACGCCCGGCCTGCCCTGCAATTCCTCGCCGAAACAATACACGTTGGGAATGGCGTTGAGACGTCGGCGCGTATCTTCGGCAAGATCGATCGTCCGCGAAAGCAGCGCCGCACCCTCCACCGCCATCTGCCGCCGCGCCACGTCCAAAGACGCGACCATCGGCAAATTGGGAGAAGTGGAGAGAAACATTTTTAGCACCGCTTCGAGGCGGTCGACGCGCACGCGTGGGCCAATTTGGTGCAACATCGCGCATTGCGAAAACGCCGAAAGCATCTTGTGCGTGGAGTTGATCGAGAGGTCGGCACCCGCAGCTGTAGCCGAAAGTGGCAACGCCGGATGAAAATGAAAGTGCGGGCCCCAGGCTTCGTCCACCAGCAGGAGCTTGCCGGCATCGTGAACGATTTTGACGATGCTTTCGAGATCCGCCGCGACGCCGTAGTACGTCGGGCTCACGACGTAGACCGCTTTAAGTTCTGGGCACGCCTCCAGCGTCCGGACAATGGTTTCCGGCGTGACGCAGTGATCCATGTGCATCGACTCGTCCACTTCGGGCTGCATGTAGACCGGATGGGCGCCGCTCATCACCAATCCGCCCAACATCGACTTATGCGAGTTCCGCGGAACCGCGATACGATCGCCGGGGTTGACGGCCGTCATCATCATGCACTGATTGCCGCTCGTCGAGCCGTTGATCAAAAAGTACGAGCGATCCGCGCCGTAGGCCTCGGCCGCCAACTGTTGCGCTTCAAGCAGCGACTCCGTAGGCGCGAGCAGATCGTCGATGCCGGGCATGGGCGTAAGATCGATGGACGCCATGTTGTCGCCGATAAATTCGCGGAAGGCCCGGTCCATGCCGATGCCCTGTTTGTGGCCGGGCGTGTGAAACGGAATGACGCCTGCGTCGACGTAGTCGAGCAGAGCCTGAAAATAGGGGGTTTTGGATTGGTCCACCGTGTGCACTCCTAAAGGAAAAAAGATCGCGAACGTATGCTAAAAAAACAGCGCGCGCGAATATCCCTTAGCCGACTGCGAATGGTGCGATACGAGCCACGCCGCTTTACGCAGCGCGGGGCTCAAACCGCGGTTGAGCACCGGTGCCACGCCTAGGCCAGCACTTCGAAGCCGAGGCGGTCGAGCATCGCAAAGTCGTCTTGGTCTCCGCGGCCCGACGTGGTTAAGTAGTCGCCGAGAACGATGCCGCTCGCTCCGGATCGCATGCCCAAGTCTTGCAACCCTTGCAACGTGATCTCGCGCCCCCCCGCAAATCGCACCAGCGCAGCGGGTAACGCGAGCCTGGCCATCGCTACGAAGCGTAACGCTTCGATCGGCTCGACCAGCGAGCGATCTTGAAATGGCGTTCCGGGCCGCGGATTGAGAAAGTTAATCGGCACCTCTTCGGGCGCAAGTTGTTGCAGCGTCGCCAAAAAATCGAGCCGGTCTTCCACGGTCTCGCCCATGCCGATGATGCCTCCGCAGCACAGCTCCAAGCCGTGCGCCTTGACCAGTTGGCAAGTCTCCCACCGCTCGGCATACGTGTGCGTCGTGCAGACGCGTGCGAAGTAGCGGCGCGAGGTTTCCAGGTTGTGATTGACTTTGTCCACGCCGCCGGCAACCAACTTCAAGAGCTGGTCTTCGCGCAAAATGCCCAGAGACACGGCGACGCTGAGGGGATACTCACGCTTAATGATGACGACCGCTTCGCACACGCGCTCGAGCAGCTTGGTGGACGGGCCGCGAACCGCAACCACGATGCACAACTCCGTCGCTCCGCGCGCGTGCGCGTCGCGGGCGGCTTGCAGGAACCCCTCGACGCTGCTTACCGGTTCGGCGTCAACATCGCTTGCGTAGCGGGCGCTCTGCGAGCAAAAATTGCAATCCTCCGAACAGCCTCCGCGTTTGGCATTAAACAACACCTCGACCGCGATACCGCTGCCGCAGTACGCTTCGCGCACGTCGTCGGCAAGGGCCAATAAATCGGCTACGTCGCTTTTGGGCAGATTCGCGAGGCCTTCCAAGAGGTCGCGGTCCGCTGCAAGCCGATCGTGCAGCACGCGCTTGCGCGCGCGTTCGATGGTCGGATGGCTCAAAAAAATCCTTTACGTTCCAAGCGTGACGAAGAACGAAGCCGCGCGGCGCACGGACGCGAGCTCGTCGGTTTCAAACGGCACAATGCCAAAGATGTTCGCTTTTCCCTGCAACGGCCGGCTTACGTCCTCTACGAAGTCCCGCGGCGAGGTTTGCCAGCGATCCACCAGCACGATTCCCGCGACCGCGAGGCCGAGGTCGCGGCAGGCTTCGAGCGTGAGCAGCGCGTGGTTGATGCACCCCAATCGCAGGCCAACTGCGATGATGGTTTCCAAACCTGCGAGTTTGGCGAACGTGCCGAGATGCTGCTCTCGATTGAGGGGGACGAGCAGCCCGCCGGCGCCTTCTGCGATCACCGCGCCGGATATGGCGTCCAGAGCTCGCGCGAGATCCTCCGCTCGCAATGGCGACTCGCGCTGCGCGAGCGCGGCCGACCAGGGATCCGCCGGCTTTGCAAATCGGGCCAGTTCTGCGACGGGCACGCCCGCAAGCGTTCCCGCGCGCTCCGCGTCCCCGGGTTCTTCGCGGCGCGTTCCCGTTTGCACGACCTTGACGATCGTAACGGCATGGTTCGCCTCTGCGAGCGCGCGCGCCACGGCCGCCGCGACGCGCGTCTTGCCAACGTCGGTGTCCGTGCCGGTTACGAAAAATCGACGCACGCCAGCGCTTCCAACAGGGTGTCGATCTGCACGTCGGTGTGGTCCGCGCGAACGCTCAAGCGCAACCGCGACGCTCCGGCGGGAACGGTCGGCGGACGCACGGCCGGCGCGTACACACCGCGCTTTAAGCACGCTGCCTGCGCCGCAAGCGCCTTGCGCTCATCGCCTAAGAGGATGGGTACGACCGGAGAAAATTGCGCGGGAACGGGCAACCCAAGTCGCGCGAGTCCCGCCCTCAGCCGTTCCACACGCGCGCGCAAACTGGCGCGGCAACGATCGCCTTCGGGTCCGCACGCAAGCATCAGCGCAACGCGCGAAGACAGGGCCGATGCTGGGGCAAGCGCCGTATCGTAGATGAACGTACGCGCGGAATTCACCAGCAAGTCGATCGTCTCGCGCGGGCCCGCAACGAAACCGCCCGTTCCACCGAGCGCCTTACTGAGCGTTCCCATCACCACCACACGATCGTCGCGAATTCCGGCCGCAAGACCGGCCGCGTTCTCACCCATCACGCCAATCGCGTGCGCCTCGTCGATCAATACGATGTCTTCTTTATTCAAATCGTCCACGATATGGCGCAGCCGCGCGGCGTCGCCGTCCATGCCATATAACGATTCGGTCACGACGAGCGCCGGCGTCTTTCGCGACTCGCGTGCCGGCAGAGCGAGATGCGGATAAATCGTGCGTGGCAGCGCGGTCAAGCGAAGGCCGTCGATCAACGATGCGTGGTTGAGCGCGTCTGAATACGCGGCGCAGGCAAATCGCGCCAGGACGGAAATGGCGCCGAGCGCCGCAAGGTAACCGGATGAAAATAACAGAGCACGTTCGCGCCCCAGCCACGCCGCAAGCTCTTCCTCGAGCAAGAACTGATCGCGGAAGCGTCCGCCAAGGAGCCGCGCGCCGCCGGCGCCGGCGCGCGTAGCTTGTCGCAATGCGGCTACGACGCGCGAATCCGCGGCCAAACCAAGATAGTCGTTGGTCGAGAAGTCGGCGAAGTAGCGCGGCTGGTCGGCGGCGATCTCACGGTAGCGGTTTCCCAAGCGGATCGCGTCGAGCGCTTCGCGCACGCCGTCGAGATAGCTCATGCGAGCACGGCCTCCACCGCATCGAAAAACCCCTCGAGTTCCTGAGCCGTGGAGCAATAGGGCGGTACGAGTTGCAGCACGTCGCCGATCGGGCGCGTGAAATATCCGCGATCGTACAAGGCATCGGCAGCGGTCCGGCCCGCGCCGCCGGGCACGCGCGGGTCCGGAACGAGCTCGATGCCCGCCATCAATCCCACCGCGCGAACCTCGCGGACTCGCTCGTGAGCGCGCAGCCGCGCGAGCCTCGGCGCGATAGCGACACCAAGCGATGCGATGCGCTCTAACGTTCCGTCACTTTCGAAAAGGTCCAAACTTGCGAGAGCGGCCGCACAGGCTATGGGATTTCCTGCAAACGAGTGGCCATGAAAAAATTGATTCCCCTGGCCCAGAAACGCGGCGAACACGCGCTCGCAAACGAGCGTCGCGGAAAGCGCCAGCGTTCCGCCCGTGAGCCCTTTCCCAACGCACACGATATCGGGAGAAAGCCCGACCTGTTCGAAAGCAAACATCGTGCCGGTTCTTCCAAAGCCCGTTGCAATTTCGTCCACAATAAGCAGCGGCGCCATTGTGCGAAAGGCGTCATAACGTTCCACTGGGATGATTTGCATGCCGGCCGCGGCTTGCACCAACGGTTCGACGATCACGGCGGCGACATCGTGCGACGTCAAAACCTGCGAAGCCGCTTCGTAGGGCAGCGTTTCGAATGTCACGGCGCCGAAATTCTCCTTAAAAACGGAGATGTCGGAAACGCTCATAGCGGCTGCCGTATCGCCGTGATAGCTCCCGCCGAGCCGCACGAACCGCGTGCGTTCCGCCTTTCCGCAAGCGCGCCAGTATTGCAGGGACATCTTCAGCGCTGCCTCGATCGCGCTCGCGCCGTCGCCGGAGAAAAACGCGCGGTCCGTGCCCGAGAGCCGCGTCAGCTGTGCAGCCAGCGCCTCGGCCGGCGGATTGGTCGCGCCCAGCAGCGTCGCGTGATCCAACATGCCGGCTTGCGCGGCAATTGCGGCGACGATTTCGGGGCGACAATGACCGTGCAGTGTCGTCCAAATCGAACTGACCGCGTCGAACACCCGCATGCCGCGCGCGTCGATCAGGTACGCTCCTTCTCCCCGTACGAACCTGCGGCGCGCGGCGTCGAATCCAGCCATTTGGGTAAACGGCAGCCATAGTGGGCTCGATTCTGCGTTCGGCACGTTGCCTGGAGTTGGCTCATCCAGGAGCGACACCCTCGAAGAGAGGAACCAGCGCGTATGACCGACGGCAACGCTCCCATTGCGGGCTTACTCGCAGTTCAATCGCTCAGCCCACAAGCCGCGGTGGCACACGACCGGCTGTTCGAGGCGGTCATGCACGGCGACTCGCCGCTCTCGCCCGCCGAACGCGGCCTTATCGCCGTCACGGTATCGGCGATCAACCGTTGCGATTATTGCGTGGCGCACTTCACCGTCGCCCTTGCCGACCTTGAGGAAAACCCCCGGGTTTTGGACGCGCTCAAGGGCGGGGATGCATCGGCGCTGACGCCGCGCGAGCGCACGCTGCTGGCGTATGCCGCGCGGATCGCGCGCGAAGCGGAGCAGATTTCCAGCGCCGACATCGAGACGCTGCGTGAGGGCGGATTCGACGATGCGGCGATCGTGTCGGCAGCGCAAACGGCAGCTTATGCGATCTTTACCAACCGCCTGGCTCAGGCGCTGGTCATCGAATTGCCTCCGGAAACGGCCCCCGAACCGACCGCGTAAATTACTCTACGTGCTCCTCGATCGACACGTTGTAGAGGAACAAGAACTTGCACCACTCGTCGGGCAAGGTGTTGCGCTTGATCTGAATCCACGGGATGTATTTGGGCTGCCGGGGCTTTCGACGCAAGGCCATGTTCGCGTCTTCGGGACGCCGGTTATTCTTGCGATTATTGCATCGCATACACGCGCACACGAGGTTTTCCCACGTCGACGGGCCGCCTTTGCTCTTGGGCAAAATGTGGTCGACTGTCATCAACCGATCGCCGCGCAAACCGCAGTATTGACAGGTGTGATCGTCTCTGATCAGGATGTTTTTCTTGGTGAGCGCGACCTTCTGCATTGGCCGCTTGATGTAATACAGCATCCGAATAATGGACGGCATGCGCATCTCAAAAGTCGTCGAGCAAATCGTGCGCTCGCGGCCGTGAACCAGCTCGGCTTTGCCGGCGAAGAGCAGCTTGACGGCGCGCTGAAAGTTCGTGACGTTCAGCGCCTCGTAAGTGAAGTTGAGGACGAGTACTTCGCTCACTTGTATCCCATCGCCAAGCAGAAAGCGGGTCCTTACAAGCCCCGCTTTTTCACAAATGCCATCCGCGTTTCGGTCATCATCTGCGCGATGCCCAAGCGTTCTTCGGGCCTCAACCGTTCCTTGACCCGTTCGAACGCCGCAGCTGCAACGTCGATTGCGATTCCGGCGGCCTGCATGTCCGGTTCGCGACCAGACTCATCCGACAAGTACGCACCCGCGGCCAAGACCAGCGTTGCGATGACTTCGGTGAGTAAGGGTTCTACCGGCGGGATTTGACCTTGGAACCCCGCTGCAGTCGCCTCGCTTTCCGGCGCTTGTGGATTCATCTCCCCGGGGACTTACGCGGCGCTGGTCTGCTTCCCTACAGAATGCCGGGCGTCGCGCACCATCTTCAAAAAGTACGCGTGCACGCGGAAATCGCCGCCCAGCTCGGGATGAAAAGCGGTCGCGAGGACGTTGCCCCGGCGAACCATCACGCCGTGACCTTCACGTTCGGCGAGCACTTCGACTCCGTCTCCCGCCCTCTCGACCCAGGGCGCACGAATAAAGACCGCCGGAAACGGCGCGGCGCCGAGAACCGGAATGGAGAGCTCGGTTTCGGCGGATTCGTTTTGCCGGCCGAACGCGTTGCGGCGCACGGTAATATCGATGAGATCGAGCGTGGGCTGTTCGAGACCCGCGACCTCGTGGGCGATCACGATCATCCCCATGCACGTTCCCCACAGCGACATGCCCTCGCGAACGCGCTGCGCAATGGGCTGTGACAATCCGAACCGCGCCAGCAGTTTCATCACGGTCGTGGATTCGCCCCCGGGAATGATTAAGGCGTCCACATCGCGCAGCTCCGCGACCGTTTTTACCGGAACGGAACGCGCACCGGCCGCTTCGAGCGCGGCCACGTGCTCTTGCACGTCGCCCTGCAAGGCGAGGACACCGACGGTCACCTTAGTTGCCTCGCTGGGCCAGCATTTCGCTTTCGGGAAGCTTGCGCAGGTCGATTCCCTCCATCGCTAGACCGTCGCGGCCGAGCGATTTGCTCGCTGCGACGATGACGGCGGGATCGGCGAAATGGGTCGTCGCGTCCACGATGGCTTTGGCAAAGGCCTTGGGGTTATTCGATTTAAAAATGCCGCTGCCGACGAAGATGCCTTCGGCGCCGAGTTGCATCATGAGGGCCGCATCGGCGGGCGTCGACACGCCTCCGGCGCAGAAAAGAACGACCGGCAGCTTTCCATTTTTTGCAACGTCTCGCACGAGTTCCAGAGGTGCGCCGATATCGCGGGCGCGCGCGACGAGCTCTTCCTTCGGCGCGACCGAGAGCTCTTTAATGGCATCCGTAATCGCGCGGATGTGACGTACGGCTTCGACGATGTTTCCGCTGCCCGCTTCGCCCTTGCTGCGAATCATCGACGCACCTTCGGCGATCCGCCGCAGGGCTTCGCCTAGGTCGCGGGCCCCGCACACGAACGGCGTCGCGTAATCGTGCTTGTCACAGTGGTAGCGATCGTCTGCAGGCGTCAAAACTTCGGATTCGTCGATGAAATCCACGCCCATATGCGCGAGCGCCTGGGCCTCGGCAAAATGGCCGATGCGAACCTTGGCCATCACCGGTATGGTGACGGCATCCATGATCGACTGCACCAATTCGAGATTGCTCATGCGCGCCACGCCACCCATGGCGCGGATGTCGGCCGGAATGCGTTCGAGCGCCATCACGGCCACCGCGCCGGCCTCTTGGGCCGTGACGGCCTGTTCCGAGGTCACCACATCCATGATGACGCCACCTTTGAGCATTTGCGCGAGCCCGCGCTTGACGGTGAGGGTGCCGGTTTCTGCCACAAGATCTCCTAAGCGGTGCCTTTGCTCCATTCTATCAAGCAAAAGCGCCGTAATCTATAGGAGCATTAGTGACACTAAGGTTGCGGTTAGCCCTTGGGCGCGCTGGACGCTGTGGGTTGCGCTTCGGGTCCTGAGGCCGGGGCAGCGGTGGGCAACGGCTTGGCCCGCCGCCAAATGGGCAGGTTCACATTCGGGGTGGGCGACGGTGTCGGGCGCGGCGTCTGGAGGGCGCGGGCTTGAGCGGCCGGCTTCGCATCGTTCGGCCCGGGCGTCGGCGGCGGCGGGGAAGTCGGGAGCGGAACGGGCGGCACGCGCGGATCGGCAAAGCCCGGATCCGGGGCGGCGGCCAGCACCTGAGACCGTTTCCAGTCCGGACCATACGGGACCGTGGTCCGTTCGTGGGTCGGGGTGACCGTGATGGGCGCTATGCTGGTGAGCCGCTTTTCGGTAACCTGCCCGATGACGCGGTCGCCCATGCGCTCGCCCAAAGCCAACGCGAGACCGAGCACGAGAATGCCCAGAGCGAGGACGAGGGTGATAAAGCGTTTTGACGGGTCGAGCACGGAACTTCTACTATCCAGAGCCGCGCGTTAAAACCCTTTAGCCCGCTAGACCTTCTGCAAACTGCGGGGCGCGACGTCGCGTGCCGCGGCCGCAGCTTTGCGATCCGCGGGTTTGCCAATCACGTGCAGTTCGCGCATTTCGCCCGCCTCGAGATGGGCGCGCTGCGTGAAGCCGCGAAACTCTACCGACACGTTTCGCGCGCGGTCGTTCGTATTGCAGAGAAAGGCACGCACCGCGCCCGAAGCGTCTTCAAAAGCCACGCATGCGACCTCGACCGGCGACGTGGTCACTTCCAAACTTACGTCGGCGCCCGCGTAGTTGCACACGAACGGTTCTTCCGCCGAGAGCTCGAGCATGTCGGCATAAATTACGTTGCGGACCAAGTCGATGACGTACGTGCAACGCCTTCCGCCCCAATGCACGCGCGCCGCCGCGACCCAGGTCCAGCCCTTCGGGTGCAGCGGAGCCAGATGCGGGCGCCCGCTCGTGCGGTAGCCGTCGAGCCCGCCCACCGTTTCGGCGACCGCCCACAAGTATTTAGCACCCGTCCATGGCGAGAGATACATGCCACGATTGGTCAGCGACCCGCCGTCGAACCATTCGGCGAATTCCCCGGGCACGGTGTTGCGCGGGCTACCCGCTTCCATCGTCGCATAGATCATTTCTAGCCAATGCACGGCCCGCTCCACCATGCCGTTGCGCGCGAGCGCGACGACAAACCACAGCGTGAGATCCGGCCAAACTCCGCCGAGCAAGCCAAAGCCGTGGGAGGGGAAATACCAAGAATCTGCGGTCGAAATTGTGCGCAGGCCAACGGGCGTGACGAAGTCCGAATCGCTCAGTCGGTCAAGAATCGCGCGGCGACGCTCGGCGTCTGCTACGTTGAAGAGCACCGGAAAGACTTCATCTGCCGTGAAATTGTCTTGATAGTTCTGATCCTGATCGTAGTTCAGAACGAAGGCTCCGGTGTCGTCGTTGAAGAGAAACTGCATCATCGCTTCGCGCATGGCCCGCGCCTCACGCGAGTACGTTTCCCAATGCTCGTTATCGCCGATAACGGCGGAAAGCATCGCCGCCGCCTCGAGCGCGAACACGCCCTCGGAATTGATCTCGGTTACGGCACCGTCGAGCGTGTAATACGGAATAATGTTGCGCCAGGAGCTGATGCCGAACATGTCAACGCCGCCGGCCTTGCAATAGAGCAATCCGTTGCCGTCGCGCTGCGTAAGCATGTAGTCCGCGGTCTTCACGACCAAAGGAAAGACTCCACGCACCCACTCGTCGTCTAAGGTGGCGTTGTAATGATGCAAGATGGCGATAATGTGCAGCGGCGTGTCGTCGTTGATATTGAGATCGTATGACGTCTTAAAACCGTTGACGCCGCGTACGTACTCGATCATTTCGCCGCTGTCCTCGGCAAAGCGATTGAACACCTCGATCGCATCCCGGCTGAACTTCGGCAGAAAATAATCGAAGCCGTGGACGAACCACGAGGTGTCCCGCGATACCAAAATATCCGACGGCGGCGAGTTGGTCGAGCCCCAGCCCTGCGGATATTCTTTGATGACGCGCAGCATATTGGCCTTCGCCCAAACGATACCGCGGCTGATTTCCATCGACGGTGTCATTAGCCGCGCGTCGGACATCTTGATAGAAAAGTACCGCTGCGTCTCGTGCAGCGCTTTCGGGTCTTTGAGCAACTGTTCGAGCCCGCGCCGCGCGCGTTGATCGCCGTCTTTATGAAAGACGACCGCCAAGCGGAGGCCTTCGCGCGCACCCGGTGCGACGTCGAGACGATATTCGAGCGCGCCGAAAATCCGGCGGCTCACGCATTCCGCCAGTTGGGGCGTTACCTCATCGAGGTGTTCTTCCGGGCGCAGCGAGCCGGTACGCATGCTATGCAGCATGACTTGCTCGCGCAAGCCGACGATCGCGGCGTGGGGCTGCCGCGAACCGCCCCACCAACGTTCCGCACCGGACTGCTGATTTTTCGAACATATGAACGGCCCATCGACGAACGCCCGCACCTCGTGTTCGGGCTCGCCGTAAAAACGCTGGCCAACGAGCAGTGCCCACGGAAAAACCGCGATCTCCGCGGCTTCGGATCCCGGATTATACACGGTAATGTCGACCACGAAACTGACCGACCGATCGTGCCGCGGACCGTGGGGGACGAAGAACGCTTCGGTGATGTTTAAGCGGTCGGCCAGGGTGAACTCCGAGATCTGCGCGTAGGGAAGAAACGTGAATTCGCGTTCGATTTGATGCGGAAAAAACGTCTGCTTGCGCTCCCGCAAGCGATACGCGATCTGATGCGTTCCAAAAATGATTTGATCGGTGTCCGCGTCCCACAGCCCGCGCACGCCCCCTTTGCCGGTGGACTGCGCGAACGATTTGAAATTGCCGAGCAACAACCCGTAAGGCGTTTGCGTTTCAGACAAAACGTAGGCGGAGTATTCGTTATGCTGTGCGTCGTAGCTCGATCGCATAAAAGCCTCTACGCTCCCCGTTCGGCCGAACCCCGCAAGGGGTTCTCGCTCCCGGCGACGGACGTGGGCAAGCGATGGAAGCAAGCGTTACGATGCGCGCGCCGGCCAAATTAAATTTGACGCTCGAGGTCCTCGCCCGGAGAGCGGACAGATTGCACGGCATCCGCAGCCTGATGGTCCCGATCGACCTTTGCGACGAATTGACGTTTTCGCCCAGCGAGCGGTTTTCATTTGCTTGCGACGACCCGAGCTTGCAGGCAGAGAATATCGCGGAACGGGCAGCGCAGGCCGTCCCCCGCAGCTTCGATCGTACCTCGATCGCGCTGCGCAAGCATATTCCGGCGCAGGCCGGATTAGGCGGCGGCTCCAGCGATGCGGCGGCCGTCTTGCTCTATGCGGCGCAACGCGCGGAAGGCGGCGCGCCCGACATCGTGCGCGCGGCGCGATCGCTCGGTTCGGACGTAACATTTTTCCTGGCGCAAACCGGTGCGCTTGTAGAGGGTGTGGGAGAGCGCGTGACCGCGGTCGGCGCCCTCCCGGATTGGCATGCGGTGGTGGTGAAACCGCCGGTAGCCGTAGCGACAAAGAGCGCGTACGAAGCGCTAGACGAGGCGGCGGGCTCGACCCGCCCTCGCAACGCCTCTCTATCGCTCGAGGCGCTCGCCGCACTGCAAAGACAAGATTTTGATGCGCTCCAGGCGCTACTTTCCAATGACTTCGAGCGCGTGGTGTACGATCTCGCTCCACCATGCGCTGCGGCGCGCGACGCGTTGCGCGAAGCCGGCGCCGCCCACCCTCTTCTTGCCGGGTCGGGTTCCTGCGTGTTCGCTTTGTCGCGCACTGCGCGGGAACGCGACGCGATCGCGGACCGCCTCGATCCGGCGGCCGGCGATGTCTATCGCGTCGCGTTCGCCCGCACCGGCATCTGGCGTGCCGCATGAGCGCGATAACCGCGGTGGTCTTAGCCGGTGGACCCGAGGACGACATTTCCCTACGGACGGTGGGCGCACCGAACAAAGCGTTTGCGCTGGTGGGCGGCAAGGCGCTCGTCGCGCGGACGTTAGAAGCGTTGCGCGCCGCGGAGACCGTCGGGCGAATCATCGCCGTCGCGCCTCAGAGCGCTCGCGACAATCAAGCGTTGCACCTCGCGGACGAAATCCGCGCCGACGGCGCGAAGATCCGCGAGAGCTTGCAAAACGGGTTAGCCGGCCTCGATCCCGACGAGTTGGTCCTGATAAGCACCTCCGACCTTCCCATCCTTACGGCCCGCTCGGTCGACGATTTCGTGGCACGCGCACGCGCCGCAGACGCGGATGTCGGCTATGGATGCCTAGAAAAACGCACGCATGTGGCTCGCTTCCCCGGCGTCCCGCACACCTGGGCACGCTTTCGCGACGGCACGTTTTGCGGCGGCGGCCTCATGGCCATGAAACCGCGCGCACTGCCCGCCGTGGACCGAGTCATCGAACGGCTGGGGCGGGCGCGGAAGAACCCACTGTATCTCGCGTCGCTCCTCGGCTGGGATATCGTGTTGGCATTTGCCTTGGGGCGACTAACCATAGCCGCCGCCGAAGCGCGCGCGTCTCGGATTTTGAACGCCTCAGCGCGCGCCATCGCGTCGCCCTACGCGGAAACCGCCGTCAACGTGGACCGCGTTTCGGATCTCGCGCTAGCCGAAGGTCTTATTTCCACCGGTTGAAAAGTTCGTTGGCAATTCCGAACTGGTCCAGTGCTTTGCCAACGGTGTGATTGACGATGTCGTCGACGGATTGCGGCCGGGCATACATCGCTGGAATCGGCGGAAGCAGCGTCGCGCCCGTTTCGGCAAGCCGAACCATCGTGCGAAGGTGTCCCAGATGCAACGGCGTCTCGCGCACGACGAGCACCAATTTGCGCTTTTCTTTTAAGCAGACATCCGCCGCGCGCACCAGCAAATTGGAATTGAGCGAATAGGCGATCGCCGCCGCACTTTTCATCGAACACGGAATCACCAGCATTCCGTTGGTCAGGAACGATCCGCTGGAAATGGCGGCGCCGAGGTTGTCGTCGCTGTGCACGACATCGGCAAGCGCTTCGAAGTCACCGGCTTGCAATTCCGTTTCGAGCTCGATGGTTCTGCGGGCTTGCGTGCTCAGCACGAGGTGCGTTTCCACCCCCGCAACCTGGCCGAGCGCCTGCAGTGCGCGATAGCCGTACAGGCTACCGCTCGCGCCACTGATCCCGATGACGATTCGTCGCATGCTTGGCCCTTACACGCGGCGAACAAGGTCGCCTTCGCCGTGTTTCTAAAGATGACTCGTGTCCTCACCTGAGAGCCGTGCGTTCGTCACTGCGGCGCGCGCCTGGCAGCGCGACCACGCCGACCGTCACGTGCGCGACCTCTTGCGTTCTCCTTTTGCGCGCGTCCCGCTCGCGCTGGCTTCGGCGTATGCCCGGCTCTCGGAACGCGAAGGCGACGTTCTCGCGTCGATCGCTTCGGAACGCATCGCGGCGGGCACCGACGATCGCGAAGCGCTTTTCATTTTTCTCGCGCGCATGAAACGCGTCGAGGCCGGTGAGTCCCCAGAGGCAGTCTTCGAACTGGGTCTGATCGAGGCATTACCGGACGACTCGGGGGCATCGCCTTTTGCATTGAGCGAACCCTCGCCGCGCGAGCCCGGCACCGGCATGCGGACGCGCTTGGCGCATTTTTCCGCGTCTGCACTCAATACGTACGCCGAATGTGCGCGCAAATGGTACTACCGGTACCTGTGCGCTGCGGTCGAGGACAAAGGCAGCTCGGCATCGTTCTACGGCACCGCATTTCACGACGCGCTGGAACACCTGCACGCGGAGTTTCCGCGGCCCGCGCACGCCGATGCCGCGGCGATGGCCTCGCGCCTCGAGGGGTACGTCAACGCGTCGTTCGACCGGCATCGAACGAATTTCGATACGGCGGTGGAATACGAATTGCAGCGCAGGCGCGCGCAACGCACTGCCCGGCGGTACGTCGAGTGGCTGGTAGCAGAAAGCCTACGCGCGCCATTCACCGTGATCGGATGCGAGTTGGAAGCGCGGCTCGAATTGGAGGGATTCGCTTTTGTCGGGTACATCGACCGGCTCGACCGGGACGACCGCAACGACACCGTTGGAGTCCTGGACTACAAGACCGGATCGATCGCGACGTCGGCGGCCGAATATCGCGACAAGGTGCTGCAGTTCCGCGATTTTCAGCTCCCATTTTATTATTGGGCGCGAACGGCTTGCGGCGATCGCGTTACGCGGCTCGCGCTCATCCCGTTAAAGGATGCCATCGCAGACGTACGCCCCATTTCACTCGAAGTGGTGCCGGTCCCGCGCAGCGGTTCGCCGCGCGGTCGGGACGCCGGACCGGCGGGGACGATTTCGATCGCCGACTTGGAACGCTCCCGCGCGCGAATGATCGAAATCTGCACCGAGCTCACCTCCGGCGACATCGTTCATTTTGATGTCACGGACGACGCCACGGCCTGCACCTACTGCGCATATGTCGTGGCCTGCGCGGATCGTCCGGCTGCGCCCGAAGACCGGTTCGGCCGCTGATGGACTTCATCATGGGGCCGCCGTCCAGCGGCAAGAGCGACGAATTGGTGCGCCGCATCGAAGCGGCGGCCGCTTCCGCGACCGCCGCATACGTTGGATCGCCTTCGCCCGCGTCGCTCTCGGCGCTGCGGTCGTGCATTTCCGCAGCCGGCGGCGCGTATCTCGCGACGGTGGACGATTTCGCTTTTGCCATCTTACTGGAAAACCGCGACGCAACCGGATTGGACGCCAACCTCGACGTGATCGACGACGTGCGGGCGGATATGCTTTTTGAAGATGCGGCTTCGCATTTACTTACACTCGAATGGGCGTCATTTATGGACGCTCAGGTGGATCCGGAAGTGCCCGGCCTGCGCAGTCCGAAACGATTCTTGCAGGCGGCGTTCCGGCTCATTCGCAAGCTGCGCGATGCGCAAATCGATCCGCAGGCCTTTCTCAAGAGCGCTCTCGACGGCGCCACCGCGTTCTACGCTAAGCCGCCGAACTTTGCCAACGCCGACCTTCTGTACTATACCAAGGAAACGTACCGCGACTCGCTGGACGTCGACGGGCCCGAATTGCAGCGGCAGTACCGCCGCGAGGTGGATCTCGCAAAAATACTTGCCAATCTCTACACGTCATACCTCGATTCGCAGGTGCACCACGGATGTCTCACATCGCGGGACGCCGTCGCCGAAGCCGCCAAATTTTTGGCTAAGCGGCCAGATATTGCGGCGGCCCTGCGGGCTCGGCTTCCGGTTGCGTTCGTAGACGATGCGCAAGAGATGACGCTCGGCGAGCTAGCGCTATTGGAGTGTATCTACGGAAAGGACTTTGCGGGCGTTACCTTTGCTGGCGACCGCGCCTCGACGACGTCGCAATTTCGCGGCGCCCGCCCCGACCGCGTGTTCGCCTTAGCTGACGGTGCTTCACGTACCGTGCTCGACGATAGCCGCGCGCAGCCGCCGGCAATCGCCGCCGCCTGCCGGCATCTTTCCGGCGCAGCCGCCCCATCCGGCCCGCTGCCGCCCATGGATTCAGCACTCTCGCTGTTTCGCGCGACAACCAAACGCGCGGAGGCGCAATTTATTGCCGATCGCATTATTGAGTTGCTCGATGCCGGAACGGACCCTGGGCAAATCGTCGTCCTCTTCCGTTCGGTTGCCAACGTCCGTCCTTATGAGGATGCTCTCATCGAGCGGAATGTCTGCGCGCATACGATCGGTGATGTCAATGTGTTTGCGCAGCGCGAAGCGCTCGACGCACTCGCCCTGCTGTGGAACGTGCACGATCCGCACCGCCACGAATACCTGTTGCGCACCTTGCTCGGCCCCGCGTTCGCGCTCTCCGATGCATCCGTCTATACGCTGTGCAGCGAGCCGCCGGATGCGCAGACCTTTCTCTTCGAGCCTCCGGGTGAACCGGGCATTCGCAGCGGTCGCTGGGACATCAAACGGGACCTGCGATTGGGCTGGAACGTCCTGCGCGGCGATCGCGACGCGCATCTCGCCAATCTCGCCCGCGAACGCGTGGAGCGTTTCCGTAGCCTGCGAGCGGGCTGGTTCGAAGCTTCGGGAACGCACACCCTTTCGGCATTGGCTCGACGCGTCTGGTCAGAAGGACTTGCGAAAGCCGGCCCCGCCGGCAGCGCCGGTGCCGACCGACAGCAACAAACGCTCGCGCGTCTCCATGCGCGCGTCGTCGCCTTCGAGAGCGAACATCCCGATGCAAATCTCGGCGAGTTCCTGGCCTTTGCCGAAGCGCGCGGAACGAGCGAACTGGAAGCGCGCGAAGACTCGCACTCCACGAAGGCCGTGCGAATCGCTTCGATCGACGCGATTCGCGGCAGCCGCTTCGATCACGTGTTTGTCGCCAACGCGAAGGCGGGAGCATTTCCGCGCTGGTACGCACCGGATGCATTTCTCTACAGCCCGAGCCTGGGAATGATCGCCAAAGAAAACGTTGGCGATGCCCGCGCCGCCCGCACCGCAAAATTCAGCTACTATCTGTTCAAGAGCAAGGCGCGCGAATCGTACAATGCCGAGGAGCGGCGTGCCTTCGTATACGCACTTTCTCGCGCGCGCGTGCATGCCACCGTGACCGCAAGCGAACGCGCTACGCGTGGCGTGGCCGCTCCCGAATTTCTCAACGAATTACAGGCGGCCGCTCTCCCCGGAAAAATGGACTTGTCCGATTCGTGGCGTCCGGCGCGAACCCACTATGCTCCCGCCGCAAAGACGCCCGCGTAATGGAACTGCGCGAGATCGACGTCGAAACGTATGCAAAGGATGTCTTGCCCAAAACGATTGCCCTCTGGGGCGGCGGGCGAGATTTCGAACGGTACGCCTCCGATACGGCCCGGCTCGCCGGTATGCCGTACGGACGCAAATACTATCGAACGCTCGCAATCTACGATGGCGACGTCCTGGGCGCTTCGTGCAAAGGCTACGAACGCACGGTTCGCGACGGGAAGCACAAGATGTGCGCTTTCGGGATCGGTGCAGTCTTCACGCCGGAAGATCTACGCGGTCGCGGATACGCCAGTGCTATGCTTGGAGCCGTCCTGGATCGCGCTCGCCGCGACGGATTTTCTGCGGCGTTTCTTTTTTCCGACATTCACCCGGAGTTCTATAAAACACTCGGCTTCGTCGAATTGCCGTCGCGCGCGATGTCGATTCGCGCCGACAGTTTGGACGGCCGACGAATCGACATTACTTCGCTGGCCGATGCGGACTGGACCGGCGTTCGCCGTTGCTTCGATTCGCTCGATGCAACGCGCGAATGGGGATTCGAGC
Source organism: Vulcanimicrobiota bacterium (assembly GCA_030853005.1). Lineage (GTDB taxonomy): Bacteria > Vulcanimicrobiota > Vulcanimicrobiia > Vulcanimicrobiales > Vulcanimicrobiaceae > JALYVW01. The sequence continues at coordinate 538 of JALYVW010000029.1, read as the reverse complement.
GCTCGCCGCTCGTGTGGGATTGGATTCGCGAACGGATGACTCGCATCGCTAGACAGGCTCCGGGGGAATCGGTCCGCTTGATCACTCGCTGCGGCCGGTCGGTGGCCTACGCGTTCGGCCGACGCGAACCCGCGCACGACGCATTGGTACTCGAAGAATATGGCTTCGCGGATGACGCCGCGCGCGAAAACGTTCCCTCGCTTCTGCGCAGCGCCGCCGGCGACCTGAGACGCATCATCGGCTGGCTGCCGCCCACCGGCGCGCGCGAAGTCTTACCGCGCGGTTCCGTGAGCCGCCGCACCGACGGAATCTTCATGATGGCACCTCTCGACGCTTCCGGCCGCGCACTCGTCGCACGCGCAGCCCGAATCATTCCAAGCGACGGCGTCTGGACCGCCGACCACATCTAAAGGTCTAAAGAAAGTCGTCGCAGCGTCAATCTGTTCGGCTTGGCCGCCGGGTGGCCGGGTGCCGGGGAATCAAATAATTTCGCCCGCCATGGATGGCGTAGGGGTGAAATTTTTGTTAGCAGCAAAAC
>JALYVW010000083.1:1839-7090 GCA_030853005.1 Vulcanimicrobiota bacterium | reverse complement strand
AGCTCGCCCGCAAGCAGTTCGCGGGGATTCTGCGCTAGGGCGTGCGATCCAGCCGAAAGATGTACGCAAGCGTACATCTTTTGTGAGCAATAGTGAGCGGACTCAAAGCGCATCTTTTGACGCGTAACGTGCGCATCGAAGAAGACCTGATCGATCATCTTTGTAACTCAAGCGAAAAGCGCTTGGCACGCGTGTTATTGCTGCTTGCCAACTTCGGCAAAGACGGGCGACCCGAAGAGGTGATCCCCACGATTAGCCAAGAGACGCTCGCCGAGATGATCGGCACGACGCGCTCGCGCGTGAGCTTCTTTATGAACCGATTCCGCAAGATGGGATTTATCGAATATAACGGCAGCATGCGCGTGCACACGTCGCTGTTGAACGTTATTCTCTACGACTAGGACGCGACTCCGGCAAGGGCGCCGGCGTTCGCTAGGCGTATTGGTGTCGAATGAGAAATTCGCGCGTCCTGGCGTTCGTAGCGCTCCTTTTCAGCATACCCTTAGCGGCGTACGCCGCGGATGACGTCACACAAAAACTCGCTAGCAAGTTGCAGTGGCGCAGCATCGGACCGTTCATCGGCGGCCGCGTCGTCGCCATTGCCGGCGTACCGAGCGATCCAAACCTGTTTTATTTTGGGGGCGTTCAAGGGGGCATTTGGCGTAGCACGGATTACGGCAACCGGTGGACCAACATCAGCGACGGGAAATTACCCGGTATCGCCGATTCCATCGGCGCGCTGGCGGTCGCTGCATCCAATCCGCGGGTCATCTACGCGGGGACCGGCGAGAGCGATATCCGCGGCGATTTCGATACGGGTGACGGCATGTATCGATCGTCCGACGCCGGGAAAACCTGGCACTACGCGGGCCTGCGCGATTCGCATACCACGAGTTCGTTGGCCATCCACCCAAACGACCCGAACGTCGTCTACGCTGCGTCAATGGGACATGTGTTCAAATCGAACCCCGAGCGCGGCGTCTTCAAAACCACCGATGGCGGAAAAACGTGGACCAAAACGCTCTTTGTAGACGATAAAACAGGCGCGATCGACGTGGTCATGGACCCGCACGATCCGCGCGTTCTCTACGCGTCTATGTGGCAAGCCCAGCGCCTTCCGTGGAAGCTGACGAGCGGCGGTCCCGGCAGCGGTTTGTACAAAACCACCGACGCGGGCGCACATTGGACCAACATCGCGAAGCGTCCCGGCTTTGCAAAAGGTCTGCTGGGGCGCATGGGCATTGCGGTTGCCGCGAGCAACCCGCGCATTCTCTATGCGATCGTACAAGCGCACGACGGCGGTGTATTTCGCTCCACGAATGCCGGTGCGAGTTGGACGCGCGTCAATGCGGAGATGAAGCTGCGCCAGCGAGCCTTCTACTATATGAGCATCTTCGTCGACCCGACGAACGCGCAAGTCGCTTTCGCCCCGGAGGTAGACGGCGTCTTCAAGACCACCAACGGCGGTAAAACGTGGAAGCCGCTTATGGGACCGGGCGACCACCACAGCATATGGATCAACCCTCATAACCCCAAGATCTTATTGGAAGGTGACGATGGCGGGGCCACCGTTTCGACCGACGGCGGCAAAACCTGGAGCAGCGAAAACAATCAACCGACGGGACAATACTATCACGTCGCGCTCGACCGGCAGTTTCCGTTCCACGTGTATGGGGCCGCGCAAGACGAGGGCGCGTTCGAGGGACCGAGCGCGACGTCGGCCGGCAGTATCGCTTTGGGCGACTGGCACGGCGTTGCATCGGGTGAAAGTACGTTTGTTGCGCCGCTACCGGGAAATCCGAACGTCACGTTTGGAAGTGGATACTACAGCACGATGATCCGTCAGGACAACGGCAGCGGAGAAACGCAAAACGTTACGCCGTGGGCGACCTACTTATCGGGCGCGTCGGCGGCGGAAACTCGCTACCGGTTCGGGTGGACGCATCCCATCTTTTTTTCGCCCGCCAATCCGCACGAATTGCTCGTCACCGCGCAAAACGTGTTTTCGAGCACCGATCAGGGCAAGACGTGGAAAATTCTGAGCCCAGATTTAACGCGCAACGACAAGAGTACGGAAGGTCCGAGCGGCGGCCCGATCGATTTGGACCAAACGAACGCCGAAACGTTTCCCGACATTGCCTCGCTTGCCGTCTCCCCACTCGATGACAACGTGATTTGGGCCGGTTCGGCAGATGGCCTCGTGCACGTTACCAAAAACCACGGTGCAACGTGGTCGGCGATTACGCCACCCGAATTGCCGCAGTGGGCGCAAATCAGTTCGATCGAAGCTTCGCACGTGTCGGCCGGAACGGCCTATCTTTCGGCTTCGCGCTATATGTGGGACGATTTTCACCCGTACGTTTTTAAGACGACTGACTACGGCGCGCACTGGACCTCGATGATCACCGGTTTGCCGAACGACCAATACGTGCACGTGGTGCGCCAGGATCCGCGTAAGCCGAACGTGTTATTTGCCGGCACGAGGGCGACGGTGTATACGAGTCTTGACGGTGGCCAACGCTGGCAGCCGTTGACCTTGAACCTGCCCGGCGCGCAAGTGCGCGACATCGCCATCGATGCGCAACAAGGTGAAGTTGTCGCGGCCACGCACGGGCGTGCTTTCTGGATCCTTGACAATCTCGCGCAACTCGAGCAGCTGGCCGGTGGAGAAGATCGCACTACCGCTTTGCCGCAGCTGTTTGCGCCCGCGACGGCGTGGCTTTCCCACTCCTACGGTATCAATGGCTCGACCCTTGACGTAGGGCAGAACCCGCCATACGGCGCAACGGTTCTTTTCAACGTACCGGCTTCGTACGTCGGCAAAACTCTGGTTACCCTATCCTTCGAAGATGCTCGGGGAGCGCTCGTGCGCAGCTTTACGCTGCATCTCAAAGACAAACACGCCAAGAAGATCGCGCCGGAAATCAAAGTGGAGATGGACGCAATCCATCAACGCGCCATCGCACTCGACGAGCAAACGGCAATTGAGCCCGGAATGAATCGCTTTCAGTGGGACATGCGTTACTCCCCGGCTACCGAGGTTCCGGGTTTTCGCGAACCCACGTCGGACGATTTTCGCGATAGCGTCGATGGGCCTACCATCGTCCCGGGCTCGTACACCACTACGCTTCAATACGGAGACAGCAAGGACGCGAAACCCTTCCACGTGCAGCTCGATCCGCGCCTGCAGGCCACCACCGCCGATCTGGACGCGCGGCTCGCTCTGGAGATGCGCATTCACAACGTCCTGGATGGACTCAATCGCGAGATCGTCGCCGCACTGCGGGCTCGCCCGAGGCTAGCACCGTCCCGGCGCGCTCAAGTTGACCGCGAACTTGCCGGCGTGGTGCAGTTCGATATTCATTCGAGCGAAGGCGACGTGCTTCATGAAACCCGGTTGCGCGATTACCTCGCCTTTTTGTCCAACCAGATCGAGCTCGCCTACGCTCGTCCGACGGCGGCCCAGTACGCGAGTTTCTCGGAGCTGCAGGCCAAAGCGGCTGGAGCCCAGGCGCGCTTGCGCGCCGCTGCGGGCGTTTCGCGAAACTCGGGGCCGCCGTAGCCGGTTAGGGGAGCAGATGGTCGCAACGCACATTCCTCCCAACGATGCGGTCCGCTTGGAAGCAGTCCGTCGCTACGGCGTTCTCGACACGCCTCCAGATGGCACGTTCGATCGCATCACCTTGCTTGCCGCCAAAATCTTTAACGTTCCCATCGCGCTCGTAACGATTGTGGACGAAGACCGCATTTGGTTTAAATCGCGATACGGTTTGGACTCGGTCGCGGAGATTCCACGCGATCCCGGACTGTGCGCTTCGGCCATCTGCCAGGGCGACCCCTACGTCGTCGAGCGGGCGCGTGAAGATCCGCGCAGCATGAGCAACCCGCTGGTGGCCGGCGAGTTCGGCTTGCAATTCTATGCCGGGGCTCAGCTGCGCACGCACGACGGGCATAACCTCGGAACGCTGTGTTTGCTGGATCGCGAACCACGTGAGTTTGGGGAATCGGATCGCAGTACACTCGCGACCCTGGCCGACATCGTCGTCGCGGATTTAGAGATTCGCCTCCAGGCAGCGCAGATCGTTTCGTCCGAACGGCAGATGCGCCGCGAAGCGGCCTTTGTCGCCGACACGCTCCAGCGCGCCATGTTACCCCAGTCCTTTCCCGAGGTCGCGCAGGTAACGTTCGATGCAATTTATCAGCCGGCGTCGAGCGAATCGCAGGTCGGCGGCGATTGGTACGATGCGTTTCTTATTGACGACCAGCACTTGCTCCTTACGATAGGCGATGTCGCGGGCCACGGACTCCACGCGGCAACGCTGATGGGGAAGGCGCGTCAGTCCATTCGGACGATCGCGCTCGACACGTTAGATCCTACGCAAATTTTGTTCCGTCTCGATCGCACGCTACGCAAGGAAGACCCCGAAATGATGGTCACGGCCGTGGTCGCGATCGTGGAACTTCCATCGCTCGTATTGCGCTATTCCAACGCCGGCCATCCCGCTCCCATTCTGCGAACTCCCGACGGTCGAGCGATCGAACTGACGCCACCGGGATTGCCGCTCGGACTACGCACGCTGCATGAACCTAACGCGCGCACTTTACCACTCCCCGCGGGTGCGCTGCTCGTCTTTTTCACCGACGGCCTCACCGAATCGACTCACGATATCATCGCCGGCGAAGCCGCGTTGCACGCGGCGTTGCGCGGCACGTCGATCTTCAACTCGGAGCGCCCTGCGGCGGCCTTGGGAAACGAATTGCTCGGTGAAAGTCACGGCGACGACGTCGCAATTTTGACCGTTCGCCTAGCCTAACGGGCGGGCTGCGCGGCTCCGGCGCGGATGTATGACGACGCGACGGCCACGGCATCGGCCGTGTCAAATCCCGTAATGCCCAGGCGCTCGCGGAACATGGCGCTCCAAAACGCCGACGCGACGAGCGCATTCACCGCGGCCATGATCCGAGTTTCATCGGCGCCAGTGCGCTTGAGAATCGTCGCCGCCATCATCAGGCGGATGATTGCGACGTAGTCTTTGAGAACCGCGGCATAGGGCTCTAGCACCTCTGGGGTCATAAGCCAAAGGAAGTACATATTTTGTACGAAGTGACCGCCGAGGGCATCGAGACGGCAGAGCATCTGCAGTTCGTGCGTGCGCTCGGCTGCGAAGGCGCTCAGGGATGGTACGTCGGCGAACCGCAGCTGGGCAACATCGGCGAATCGGAAAAAGCGAGCGGTACCTAAACTCCAGGG
>JALYVW010000083.1:0-1829 GCA_030853005.1 Vulcanimicrobiota bacterium | reverse complement strand
AACGGAAACCTGTATTAAAGAGCGCAGACTTCTCGGCTTTGTAGGAGCATACTGAGCGCAAAGCCCGTAACAATGGCAATTCTGCCATAGCCCCAACGGGTTTTTGAGAGATGGCCTATCTCGCGCCCCCAACTCGACGGTAGCCCTCGCGTGAAGCATCTAACCCGAACGACTTTTGTCGCTGCGCCTTTTAGCAGCGTCATGGAGTACGTGTCGGAATTCTTTGACGCGCATCCGGACTTACGGCTAAAGTCTTTTGCTTCTACGAGTGCCGCTGTTGAGACGCGCTCGGAATTGGTCGAAGATCATGCCGATACGGTGCGCCGTCACGATGCGCTCTCGATTTCTTGGAAGCCGCGTTGGTTCGTGTTTCCATCCTTTGCCGGTTCGCTTAGCGTTCGGCCCCAGGCTCCCGGCTCGATTCTCTCGATCGAGGGTTCCTATGAAGCGCCAGGTGGTTGGTCAGGAGCTCTGTTCGACCGCGTCCTCGGCGAACGCCTCGCATTCCGGACGCTCGATCATCTCTTGCACCGCCTGCAGGACGATGTTTGCGCGCGCCATCTCGTATTTAAACAATCGTCCCCGTCGGTACAAGAACTCAACAACTCGGCGAATTCCGCCTCGGGAGACCCCCAACACAAATGAGAGCAATCGTCGCGGCTGCACTTTTATTCACTGCATCGGCAGTGCTTGTGCGCGGTACTGCACTAGCGATGCCGCCCTTCGCGCAAGCCTACGGCATGAAGTGCAACGTCTGTCATACACAAGTCCCGGCGCTAAACGCCTACGGGCGCTACCTCCAGCGGACCGGATATTCTCCCTTGGACGCTCACACGCTGCACCGCTCGACGCCGTTCTGGATCGGCGAATCGGCGAATTATTCGCACAACTCGCAAGACGCCACGTCGCCCAGGAGCGAGTTAGGTAACTTTGCTCTTCACGCAGCCGGCGCACTTGATGCCAACACCACGTTTCACATGCAGCAGTGGATCTTTCAGAACGGCCAGCCGGGCGGCCTCGACACCGCGTGGCTCACCTATAACAATCTCTTTCATCGTGACGGCCACTTATTCGTGGGCAAGATGCCGGGAACGACGGCGTCGCCGCTGAGTCAGTGGTTCGACTTAGCCTCTTTTGCAACGCCGGAAATAACGGTCGGCGAACATGCCTACCAGAACGACGGAAACCGCTGGGGCTCCAAATTTACGTACGTGAAAGGCTCGCTGGACGCCGAGGTCGGCTACTTCGGATCGGGCGCCGATTTAGCGGGCGCTACGGATTGGTCTAACACCGTTGAAAAGACAGCGCAATGGAAGGTCGCACACGCAAATCCCGAGCAGCCCTTCGAATACGGACTCATGGGTTCTAGCGGCTCGCTCCCGCTGGCCGATGGCAGTTTTGATCGGTATGCATCGTTCACGCCGTACGTGCAGCGCGATCCCGTCGGAAAATTCCCCGGCATCTTTGCAATGTATCAGATGGCGTATGATGCGAATGCCGGTCAAGACGCCTTCGGCGTACCGCTGGGTGCGGCGCGCAGTAAGGCCGCTACGATAGAACTGTACGAGCCGCTCGGTGACAAAGCGCTCATCGCAATTCGCAAGGAATTCCAAGACGACGGGTTGGGCAACCAGGGCGAGAGCGGCAATATCGATTTCGCGTATCATCTCGCGCCCTTTCTGCATTTGTATCTCGAATCGGCGATGGCCCAGAATGCGACTCCCACGTGGAGCTACATGCTGTGGTGGACGTTGCCCCTCCAAAGGGGTGCGAGCGAGCCCGTCTCCACGAAAACCGCTGCCGTGGCGATGGCGTCGCCTGCGGCAACG
>JALYVW010000028.1 GCA_030853005.1 Vulcanimicrobiota bacterium | reverse complement strand
GTGCGGGAATCTGCAGCATGGAATCCGATCGGACCTGGCGCATGATCCGGGCCTTCAGCAGCGCGCTGGGCGCTACGATGGCGCCGGAGGTTGCATCCGCGGACGCTTCGGCAGATTTTGCAAGCAGCGTCACTGCCGGAGCGAGCTCGCGGTATTCGACTCGGCACGCTTCACACGTCTCCAAGTGGCGTCGCACGCTTTCCGCGGCCTCCCGATTTAACGCACCGACCGCGTATGCGGCAACCATGTCGAGCAGCTCGTCGTGATCGTTCATGCCGTCACCGCGCCGTCGAGCGCCGAACGCAGTCGCCGCAATCCCGTCCGAATGCGAGTCTTGACTGTTCCCAATGGAATCCCTGAGCGCTTAGCGATTTCTTCGTGCGTGATCCCGGAAAAAAAGCCGAGCTCGATCGGATCGCGCTGCTCCCGGGGAAGCTGCGCCAGCGCCGCGCGCACTTTCTCTGCGTCGATTGAAGCAAAGGCCTGTTCTTCGAGGCGGTCCACATCCGGCAGCCCCTCGGGCAACTCACCCTCAACATGCGCGGCGCGACTGCGCAACACATCTAAAGCGCGGTTGCGCGCCACACGGGCAATCCAGGCGGGGAAATTTCCAGCGGAAAAAATGTCGGGAGTGCTCCAGATTTTGAGAAAGACGGACTGCGTCACGTCCTCGGAGGCGGTTGCGTCGGTTAGCATGCGATAAGCAACACCGTATACGAGACGGTGATATTCGTCATACAGGGTCTCAAACGCCGCGGCGTCACGGGCGCGTACGCGTGCCATAAGCCGACTTGCGTCTTCCACGCGGGTGACTTTCGCTTCATTCTATCGTTGCCCTCGGTTAGGGAACGGGCGGCTGGCCTCGCTAGATTCATCAGGATTGGATTAAGAATTGGTGAGTCCAGCGAAAGCGGGGTAAACGGTTGGCGATGAATCCATTAGAAGAAGTACGGTCGAAGATTTCCGAGTATCCCGGCTACGAAAACCGCGATACGCGCTCTCTGGCCGACGAACTCGTACGGGGCTATGCCGGCCGGCGGCTCGCCGAGGTAGGGGCGCGACTCAACGGCGCGCTCCTCCAATCCACGCGTGAAGAGTTCGACGCGGTGCTTTTTCGCTGCCAATTCACGAACCAGACCGCCTTTAAAACGTTCGTGGAAGCCGAGGGGACGAAATTCGAATCGCTCGTCGCCGCCGATGCGACCCTCATCGATCTTGCCGATCGCTCGGGCGACGTTTCCCAAGAGTCGATGGAAGGCTTTCTCAAAGACTTGACCGCGGCGCTCGACGGACGCGACGCGGCCATGGATGCGTCGCCGAGCGCTGCGTAGAGCCCCGAGCATCCCAACCTAACGGGAACCCTTTCCCGGAGCGCATAACGCAGGGCGGATGTGTTGGAGCGGGTGGTCGCGGTCTGTCCTTGCGGTAGCGTACGCATTCGCCTGTGCGGCAACGGCGGCCGCCGCCGAGTGGCACGTTCTGCCGGCTCCGCAATCGATCGTTGGCGTCGCCGGATGCCGGGGCTTCGCGCTTGCACGGCCATTCACGATTCCTGCGAACTTCGATTCGGCCGCGCGCGCCATGCTCGACGAGCGTTGGCGAGGACTTGGACTGCCACTCGTGCGGGTTGCGTCGAACGCTGCCGTTTCTCTCGCGACGGATCGGTCCTTAGCGCCGCAGGCGTACCGCCTGCGCGTGCGGAGCAATGGCGTCGCGATCGCGAGCGCCGATTCCGATGGCGCATTTTACGCTGCCGCATCGCTCGCGCAACTCGCTCGCCGCGATCGCTCCGGCTCCTGGACCTTGCCGTGCGTGGACGTTACGGACAGACCCGCGCTGCGCTGGCGCGTGCTCTCCGACGACGTGTCGCGTGGCCCGCTGCCGACGATGGCCTACTTTAAAGAGCGCATTCGAACGATCGCGACTTTCAAAATGAACGGGTATTCCCCGTACATGGAACATGTGTTCGTCAGTCCGCTGGACCCATTGCCGGCGCCGCTCGACGGCATAACGCCCTCGCAACTGCACGAGCTCGCGCGCTACGCGAGAACATATCACGTGAGGTTTATTCCCGAGCAGCAAACGTTCGCGCACATGCACAATACGCTTGCGGTAGAGAAGTATGCGGATCTGGCCGAGCTGCGTCACGACTTCTTGCTCACGCCGGCTACCCCGCTCTCCAATGCGTACCTCGGGAGGCTGTTGCGCGAAGAGCTTGCGGCCGTTCCCAACCCGCCGTTTTTTCACATCGGATCGGATGAAACGTCCGAACTTGGCGACGGCCGAACCGCGCCGCTTGTGGCCTCGCGCGGCAAGGCCCAGGTGTACGCGGACCACATCAACGCGATGAACGCCATCCTCGCTCCCTCGGGCACGAGGATTATGCTTTGGGACGACGGCATCGAAAGCGACCCGTCGATCATGGCGTTGATTCCGAAGAATACCGTCGTCGTAAATTGGCACTACGGCAGCGAGAAAACGTTTCAACCCTATATTCGGCGCGTTGCAAGCGGCGGGTTCGATCAGATGGTTGCGCCGGGCGCCAATAACTGGAATGAGATCTATCCCGACATTCGGGCGGCTATAGCGAATGAAAATACCTTCATTACCGAAGGAAAACAGGCGCACGTTTTTGGGCTTTTTCAAACGGTTTGGCACGATGACGGCGAGTCGCTTTACGAGTCCACGTGGTATCCCGTGCTGTACGCTGCGGCTTCGGCCTGGAGCGCCGCGCCCGTCGCTCCCGAGCGTTTCGCGTCAGACTACTCCGATGCGTTTTACGGCTCAGGCGACCCGGGCTACGCTCGAGACGTCGCGCTGCTTGCCGACGCGCTCACGCGGGTGACGGCGTCCCCCTACGATTCGTCCGACTACCTTTTCTGGGCGGATCCTTTCGATATGCGAATTGCGGCGCGCATGAATCGCGTGGACATGCATGCCGTTCGTCTCGACGCCGAATCGGTTGAAACGCACTTGCTTTCCCGCGCGCCGCCATTGCATGCCGCCGCCGCGCGCGCGATGAATTTGGCCGCGCGACGATTCGATCTCTTGGGCCGCAAATACCAAATTGCGGACGAAATCCGCGGCTATTATGAAGATGCGAAGGCGCAAGCAGGCTTACCTCACAGCCGCACGATCCGCGATCTGTATTGGTGCAAGTACTGGTTTTGGGAACTCCGGGATGGATACGAAGCGCTCGCTCCACTCTACGAGGCGGCATGGCGATACGAGAGCCGGCCGGGCCACCTCGCATCCAATCTCGAGCGATACCATCTTGCGGCGCAACGCGCGATTCAGCGCGCGGACCGCATCAACACCATGACCTATGAAGACTACGTGCGCGCCAAAACCTTCCCGACTCTCGACGAAGTCTTGGGCCTCAAATGACGGGTGCCTTGCTGATTTTACTGGTCTTTCTCGTGTTTGCGGCACTCATGTACACTCGGACGATGCCGGCGTTGCTTGCCGTTCCGCTTATGGCGGTTTGCATGGCCTTCGCCGCGGGCGTGGGTGTTGCAGGCGTTGGCGACATCGTGGTGACGGGCTCGACCGCACTATCGACGGTCTTCGTTACCGTGATTTTCGGCGCACTGTTGGGTCGGGTGACCATCGATACCGGCATTGCGAAAAACATCGTGAACTTTGCCGCGGAGTTTGGCGGCGAGCGTCCCGCCGTGCTCTCCGCCGTGCTTTGCACGGTCGTAGCCGTGCTCTTCGTATCGATGTCGGGCCTCGGCGCCATCATTATGGTTGGCTCCATCGTGCTGCCCATCATGATGACGACGGGCGTTCCGCGCAAGATCGCAGCGACGCTGTTTTTGCTCGCATTTGGGCTAGGGTTCATTTTTAACATCGTCAACTGGAAGTTTTACACGAAGCTGTTTGGCGTAACGCAGCAGCAGATGACGCGCTACGCACTCATTTTGGCGCTCATCGAACTCGTGGCGATCCTTATTTACGCGGCCGTCGCCTTCCGGAGCACGCGCGATTACGCGGCCTGGGCGGTCAAGGCCGAGAAGCCTGCGGAAAAATCCACCGTGCCCTGGTGGGCGCTGGTCACGCCGGTTCTGCCCATCGTCCTGTTTTTTGCACTCCACGTCGATGCGTCGCTCGCATTCATCTTTTCCGCCATCTATGGAGCCGTAACGACCCGCCCGAAACACGCCGTAAAGACGCTCGTCGCCGCCGCCATCCGTGGCGTTGAGGACGTGGCTCCCGCAGTCGTGTTGTTTATCGGCATCGGCATGCTGCTCGCGACCACGAAAGCGCCCGCTTTTCTTGCCGCACTGCATCCGGTCGTAGCGAGCGGCCTCTTCGGCAATCCCATCGCATACGTCGTGCTGTTTGGACTATTGAGCCCGCTCGTCTTGTATCGCGGACCGCTCAACCCGTTCGGCGTCGGCATCGCCATCTTCACGGTGCTGATGACCGCACACGTTTTGCCGCCCTTGCTACTTGTGGCCGCGGTCATGGCAGTCGTGCAAGTACAAAACGTGTGCGATCCGACCAATACGCAAAACGTGTGGGTGGCCAACTTTACTGGCACGCCGATCGACGAAATTACGAAGAGAACTCTCCCGTACCAGGTGGCGGTCGCTACGCTTGGTGCGCTCGTCGCGGTCGCATTTTCGCAGCCGCTTTTCGGCGTACGCCTTGCGAGCTTCATTCCGCATGCTGCCGCAGCAGAGATTCCAGCGGGCTTTGCGGTGAACGTCTCCGGAAGCAATCGCGTCGCGGCCGGAACCGACGGGTCGCCGCTCTCTGCAGCGGCGCGCGATGCCTACGTCGACGGACTCAACGCGCGCTCCAGATTACACGCTTTCGCACGCGAAGACGATCCGAATGCGCGCGATTGCTCGGGGAAAGATTATGCGGCCTATATCACCGCGACAACCGCGACCTTTGCGTTGCGCGAAGGAACCGATCTCGATGTAGGCTTGGTTCTGGCTGACTGCGGCGGATGGGAAGTCGGACAATGGCACGATCATGCGGTGTTTGTCCGGGGTGCGACGGCTGCCAACGCTCGCACGCTGGCCACATCTGTGCTGGAGCAGCTCGACCGTTGGAGGCTCGCGCAGCCCGAACGCGCCGCCAGCCTTTTTCTCACCGGCGTGGACGCAACGCCAAGCGATGCGCCGTCCTACTATTTTTCGCTCTTTAAAACCGTTGATGGAAACATGCGCGCGTTCGTGCGCGCCGGTGGCCCCGCGTACGTCGCGGGTTTGAGAACCAACGACATCGTGGACAAAATCGATGGAAAGTTCTGGTGGGAATACGGAACGTTCCAATCGCAAGCGCGGGCTTACGACGGCAAACCGCATCGCTTTGAAGTGGAGCGGGGCGCGGCGACGGTTGAGGTCCAGCTGGGCGCGCCGCTAACGGCGGTGGGCGGAGCATGAGCGCCAGCGATCCGGCATTGGCTGCCTATTGCGATGACCGCGCCGAGGTGTTCCTCGACGAGCTGAAAGCGCTGATCGCGATTCCCTCGATCTCGGCGGATCCGGCGAATCGGGGGGATGTTCGGGACTGTTGCGATCGTTTAGTCTCGCGCATGGCCGCGATCGGACTCGACGCGCACGCGTTGGAAACGGCCGGCAACCCTTTGGCATACGGCGAGTGGCTCGGCGCTCCGGGGAAGCCGACGGTGCTGATCTACGGACACTACGACGTGCAGCCCGTGGACCCGGTGGAGTTGTGGGACAGCCCGCCATTCGAAGGAACCGTACGCGACGGGAAAATTTTCGGGCGCGGCGCGGTTGACGACAAGGGACAAGTGGTGATGCATATGGCGGCCATCGAAGCGCACATGCGCACGCGCGGCCGGCTCCCGATCAACATCAAGCTCATCGTCGAAGGCGAAGAAGAAATCGGATCGCCCAATTTCGAGGCTGCCCTGGCAACCTATCGCGAGAAATTTACGGCCGACGTTGCGGTGATCTCCGATACGGCGGTCTTCTCGGCCGACGTCCCTTCCCTGACCACGTCGATGCGCGGATTGGTGCATTGGGAAATAACCGTCACGGGGCCCGAGAGCGATCTGCACTCCGGGTACTACGGCGGCATCGTACGCAATCCGATCGAGGCGCTCGCCCACATTATCGCCGCCCTTAAAGACGCGGATGGACGCGTTGCGGTTCCCGGCTTTTACGACGATGTGGAAGACCTTACGCCGGAACGACTGGCCGAGTTGCGCGCGCTGCCTTTCGATGTCGCCGAAGAAGCTCGGGCTCTCGGCCTCTCGCAACTCTCGGGCGAGTCCGGACGGTTGCCGCTCGAACGCATGTGGTTCCGGCCGACGCTCGAGTGCAACGGCATCTGGGGCGGGTATCAAGGGCCTGGGAGTAAGACCATCATCGCAAGTTGGGCGAAGGCAAAGCTGTCGTCGCGGCTGGTCGGCGCGAAAGACCCCGAGCACGTGAAGGCGCGCGTGAAAGACTACATCGTGTCGGTCGCGCCATCCGGCGTTCGGGTAGACGTTACCGCAGAAGGCGCTGTGCGCGCAGTGGTGACGTCGCGCGACCATCCGGTGGTTGCTGCCGCGGCGCGCGCTATGGAAGCGGGTTTTGGAAAGCGGCCGACGTTCATCGGGACTGGCGGAACGATCGGCCCCGTCTCCAGCTTCGATCGTATTTTAGGCCTGCCGCAAGTCTTGATCGGCGTCGGGCTTCCGGACGACCGCATTCACGCGCCAAACGAGAAGTTTACTCTCGTGCAATTCTTCGGCGGCATCAAGACCATGTGCTTTCTGTACGACCAGATCGCGGCGATGTAAGATGCCTCGCTCGCTCCGGCTGGGGATCGACGTCGGTGGAACGTTTACCGATGTGGTCGCCATCGATGCTTCGACTCGCGAACTCGTCGCGCGCGTGAAAGTTCCCACGACGCATTCGGCAGCGGAAGGCGTGGCGGCGGGCATCGTGCAGGGCATCGAAGCGCTCCTTCGCGATTCAAACATTGATCCCGGAGAGGTAGCGTTCATCGCTCACTCCACGACGCAGGCGACGAATTCACTGCTCGAAGGTGATGTCGCTTCCGTAGGCATTATCGGGCTTCTCGACGGCATCGCGCCGCTCGTGCGTTCGCAAATGCAGTTCGCGCCGTTCGATCTCGCGCCGGGAGCTTCGTTCGCGCCCCGGTTCGCGTTCGCTCGCGCCGCCGACGTTTCCGGCTCTCGCGACACGCTGAAGCGGATGGCCGCGAGCGGCGTCGCGGCCGTTGCGATCGCGCAAGCATTCGCGGTAGACCGGCCCGACGCGGAAGCGGCGCTGGTGGATGCCGCGCGACGCGAGGGCCTCTTTGCCACGGCCGGTCACGAAGTGAGCTCGATGTACGGACTGCGAGCGCGGACGCGAACCGCCGCGCTCAACGCGGCGATACTACCGACGATGGTCCGCACGGCGCGAATGACGGACGAAGCCGTGCGCCGCGCCGCCATTGCGGCGCCGCTGATGATTATGCGCAGCGACGGCGGCGTCATGGACGTGCGCGAGATCGAACGACGTCCGATTTTGACGTTGCTTTCGGGCCCAGCGGCCGGTGTGGCCGGTGCGCTACTCTACGAAAACGTCACCGACGGAATCTTTATCGAAGTCGGCGGCACCAGCGCGGACTGTTCCGCGATTCGCGCCGGCATGCCGCAAATGCGCCCGGCGCGGGTGGGCGGCCACCGCACGATGTTGCGCACGTTAGACGTGCGCACGTTAGCAATCGCGGGCGGCAGTATGATCCGCATCGACCGGTCCGGCATCGTGGATGTCGGTCCGCGTTCGGCGCACATCGCCGGGCTAAAATACGCGAGCTTCCTGGAGCCCGCCCAGATCCGTGATGCCCGCGTTGAAACGATCCGGCCCACTGCGCATGATCCGGCGGACTACGCTGCACTCGTTACTCCGGACGGCACGCGTGTCGCGCTGACCCCGACGTGCGCTTCAAATTTCTTGGGATGCGTTCCGGACGGGGCTTTTGCGAAAGGCAACGTCGAATCGACGCGCATCGGATTCGACATCCTCGGCCGCCACTTGAAGAGCGATCCGGAAACGCTGGCTCGCCGGTTGCTGGACCTCGCGACGGATAAAGTAATCGCTCAGATTAACGAGTTGATCGCCGACTATGGCCTCGATCGCGACACGCTCGTCGTCATCGGTGGCGGCGGAGGTGCCGCGGCTCTCGTTCCGTACGCGGCCGAACGGTCGCACGTGGAATTTCGGTTGGCGCGCGATGCGGAAGTCATTTCGCCAATCGGGGTGGCGCTCGCCCTGGTGCGCGAAGTCGTAGAGCGAACCATTGTGGATCCGACGCCGGAAGACATCATGCGCATCCGCCGGCAAGCGCAGGATGCGGTGATCGCGGCCGGCGCCTCGCCGGACCGGGTCGAAGTCGCGGTGGACATCGATACGCAACGGAACCGGGTTCGCGCGACCGCGTCGGGCGCGAGCGAGCTAGCCGAGTCCGCGTCCCAAGGACCTCGCTCTATGGACGAACGCCGCGCCGCAGCCGCTCGCATGCTGCGCTCAGACCCGGCAAGAGTCGAACGAATCGCCGGAACCGCGGCATTGGATGTGTTTGCCTCTTCCCGCGCAGTGCGCGGCCGGTTCGGTCGAACCCTGACCGTGCGCGACGTGCGTGTCGTCGATTCCAGCGGCGTGGCGCGTTTGTCGTTGCGCGATCCCCTGGTTGCGCAAACGGTGGCCGATGACGTGCCAGTCGTCCTGCGCGACACCGCCGAACGCGCCACGGCTTTCGGTGATGTCGGCCGCGCGCTGCCCGATTTATACGTCCTGCATGGCGCCAGAATCGCCGATTTCAGCGGCCTCGGTAGCGCCGACCAAGCCGTCGCACTTGTTGAAGAAGAACTGGCCGGCCGGGAATCATCCGCGGACGTCGTCATCCTGGCCTCTCCAAAATCAGCCTAAGAAAGGTGGAAAACACATGGCTCGAGTGACTTTGGATGTCGACGCGGTGCTCGTGGAGCTCTCGCCACTCGATACGTTCTTTGCGCTGCACGGATCGCTACGCATCCCATACACGCATGTCACGGCCGCGCGAACCGAAGATCGGAACGGCTGGGGTGACATGTGGAAAAAAGCGATCGGCACGAACGCACCTGGTTTGAAAATGGCCGGCACCTATTTTTCTGCGAACGGTTGGATGTTTCTCGATTACGGAAACGGGCGTGACTGTTTGGTGATTGAAACCCGCGACGAGATCTACGCCACGATCGTCGTTCAGGTCGACGACGGCCTCGACGCCGGTGCGCTCGCCGGCGAGATAATGAAAAAAGCCGCGCCGTAACGCGACTTTTTTTCGAACCGGAAACGCCGGCGTTAGTTAACGGGAGGCTGCCGGACGGCCATGCCTTCGAGCATTTGCAATCCAACGGTGCTCTTCCGGCGCCCGTAGGCGAAGTAGATGACCAAGCCAATGACGAGCCAGATTAAGAACCACAACCAAACGAGCGGGAAGAATCCCCACACGACCGGGTTGCCGTTCTTGAGGTAGTAGATGAGCCCGGCGGCGGTAATCGCCGAGAGAATCGGCACGAGCCAAGAGCCGAAGGGCACGTTGAACGACCCGACGAGGTCGGGATGGCGCCGGCGTAAGATGGGAACGGCGAGCGACACGAGGATAAATGCCGCGAGCGTTCCCATGTTGGTAAGCGAACCCACGATGTTGATCGGCGTAAACGCGGCGATCGCCGCGATGCAGATTCCGAAAAACACGGTGCTGAAGACCGGCGTGCGCCACGTCGGATGTATGCGCGTGAAGGATGGCGGGATGAGGCCGTCGCGCGACATCGCGTAGAAGACTCGGCTTTGGCCGAACATCATGACGAGCAGCACGGTGGTCAAACCGGCGATCGCGCCGAGCGAGATAACGACGCCGGCCCAAGGCAATCCGACATAGTTCATGGCGAACGCCACGGGAAAGGCGACGTTGAGTTTGTAGAACGGTACCATTCCGTTCAAGATCGCGACAACGATGATGTACAAGACGGTACAGATCAACAAGCTCGCGATGATGCCGAATGGCAGATCTTTCTTTGGATTCTTCGCTTCTTCGGCGGTCGTCGACACCGCATCAAACCCAATGTAGGCGAAGAAAATGAATGCCGCGCCTCCGAGCATGCCGCTGACGCCGAACGGAAAGTAGCCACCGAGGCCGGCGAGGCCGCCCGCAGGCAAGTGATAGTTCGCGTCGTTGATATGTCCGAGGCCGACGATGATGAAGAACGCGACGATCAATAGCTTGATGCCGACGATGACCGCATTGACCGCTCCGGATTCGCGCGTTCCGCGCACCAACAGCGCGGTAATGATGAGAATGATCGCGGCAGCGGGCAAGTTCGCGTATCCCGACACCCCCGCTTGACCGGCAAGACCCCAGTGTGGACCGTTTGCCCAAACGGGGGGTATCGCGAGGCCGAACTGACTGAGGATGTTCGCAAAATAGCCCGACCACCCGATGCTCACGGTTGCGGCGCCCAGTGCGTATTCCAGCACCAAGTCCCAACCGATGATCCATGCGAGGAACTCACCCATGGTCGCGTAGGTGTACGTGTACGCGCTGCCCGAGATGGGAATTTTGCTGGATACTTCGGCGTAGCATAGCGCCGCTAGCGCGCTGACGATGCCGGCCACGACGAACGACAGGGTGATCGACGGGCCCGCTCGTGTGGCCGAAGCCACGCCCGTGAGGACGAAGATGCCCGTGCCGATAATCGCGCCGACGCCCATCGCCGTCAGGGCCCATGGCCCCAGCGTGCGTTTGAGCCCGTGCGTCTCGTCACTGCCTTCGGCAAGTATTGTAGCGAGCGGTTTCACACGTTGTAAAAGCATTAACGCGGGAAATTAACCCTAGGCTAGCGACTCCCTGGTATTTTACGCCAAAAGTCGCATGACGATTTTTTGTCGCTAGGCCGGCTTCGTCGCGATATAGAGCCCGCGTCCGAGACCGGGGCGCTCATCGCTTGCAGATAGTCCCGCTTTCGCGAAGGCGCGCATGTATTCGTCGGGAGTGAAGAGCGTCATGCGATGCATTTCTGAGAAGCTGCGTATTCCATCCGCCGACGCCACCATATAATGGAAGTCCATCACCGCGGTGGTCCCGTCGCGGCGGCTGACGTTGAAGCGCGCCACCTTGAGGCCGGGCTCGTCAACGAAGAGCGCGTTGAGATGGCCGTCGACCCAGTCGTTTGGTGAGAACCACGGTTCGATCACGAGCACGCCGCCGGGCACGAGGTGCCGTGCGAATGTCGCAAGCGCTTGCTCGAGGCGCTGGACGTTGGGCACGTAGCCGATGGAGCTAAACAAACAAACGATGGCATCGAACTTGCGGTCCAGGTTAAAAGCGATCATTTCGCGCTCGTGCAGAGGCACCTCGGGAAGGCGCTGCCGCGCGATTTCGATCATCCGGCGCCCGACGTCCAAGCCTTCGCAATCGAATCGGTCGCGAAACGCGAGCAGATGCATCCCCGTACCGCAGGCCACATCCAGCAACGCGTTGCCCGGCGACTGCTTTCTTGCGTCGATAATTTCGGCAATACGTCGCGCCTCGGCGGCGTAGTCCTTTCCCGTCGACGCATAAAGCGCGTCATAATACCGCGCGGATTGTTGATACATTGGGCGCGGACCATACGGTGTGCGTGCGGAATGGCCTTTCCGCCGAGCGTAGAAAGGCGCGGGGAATGCGCGACTACGACGTGCTCGTGATCGGCGGCGGCAACGCGGGGTGCGCGGCCGCAATAGCCGCGGCGCGCCACGGCGCCCGAACGCTGCTCGTGGAGCGCTACGGATTTCTCGGTGGCACGGCCACCGCATCGATGGTCGGCCCGTGGATGACGTTTCACTCGGGCCAGAAACGCGTCGTCGGCGGAATCGCGCAAGAAATTGTCGAGCGTTTGCAGCGGATGGGTGGTTCCCAGGGGCATATCCACGATTCGTCCGACTACGTCGAAACTATTACGCCGTTCGATCCCGAGATGCATAAGGCGCTGCTTTTCGAGTTGATGGACGAAGCGAACGTCGACCTATTGCTGCATGCATATTTCCTCGAGGCCATTCTCGAGGACGGGATCGTTTCTGGAGGCCGCTTTGCGACGGTCGGCGGCATCCTCGAGTATCGCGCGCGCGCGACGATCGACTCGACGGCAGATGCATACGTTGCAGCCTCGGCCGGCGTCGAGACGCAGCAGGGCGACGGAAGCGGCCGCGTTCAGCCCGCGAGTTTGATGTTTCGGCTCAGCCATGTCGATCTGGGAAAACTCGCAACGTACGTGCGCATGCACCCGGATCAGATGCGCACGTCGCTCAAGACGCACGAACGCACCGCTCCCGCGCTGACCGCAGTCGCCGGTTTGTACGATTTGTGGCACGAAGCGCAACAATCCGGGGACGTGGACGTTCCGCGAGAGCTCGTTTCTTTTTTTATCACGCCATATGCCGACGAAGTCACCGTCAACATGACGCGCGTCACCGGCATCGATCCGCTCGACCCGGACGATCTTACGCGCGCCGAAGTCGAAGCCCGGCTGCAAACGATGCAACTTCTCGGATTTTTCCGCGGACACGTTCCGGGTTTTGAAAACGCGCGCATCGCGGCTACCGGCACGCAAATCGGGATCCGCGAATCACGCCGTATTGTGGGCGAATATACGCTCACGCGCGAGGATGTGCTGGGGGCAAAGCACTTTGACGACGCGGTGGCGCGCAGCGCGTACCCCATCGACATTCACAACCCAAGCGGCAGCGGTACGACGACGTACCGGCTACCCCCAGGAGAGAGCTACGAGATCCCGTACCGTTGCATGGTACCGCAAAGCGTGGACGGATTGCTCGTCGCCGGGCGCTGCATCTCCACAACGCATGAAGCGCTGGCGTCGACGCGTCTGACGCCGACCGTCATGACGCTCGGGCAGGCGGCTGGCACGGCGGCCGCGCTAGCAACGGGAACGGGTACGCGTTTGCGCGACGTGCAGATCCAATCGTTGCGCGAAAACCTGTTTGCCGATGGCGTCGTGTTGTGACGGCTCTCGAGATGGCGCGGCACTATCGCATCGCGATCGAGTTTGCCGATCTCGGCGATTGGGGTGCGGCGGAGCTTCGGGCGGAGTACGATCCGGAAGGTCCCGTGATTCGGATCAACACGCGAGCGATAGCGCGCGTGGCCGAGGTCCGGGGCGAGGCTTTCGTTGCAACGGCGATCGGCCACGAGATCTATCACCACCGCGAACGCATCGGCGAACTTCCGCGTTTGCGCGACGCCGTCGCGCGCGAGGCCGCAGCCGACGCGTTCGGCCGCGAGCTAAGCGCGGCCAAACGGTGAAGTATTTTGCAGGCATCGACGCCGGGCAGAGCATCACGACCGCGGTTGTCGTCGACGAGTCCGGCCGCGAGCTCGGCCGCGGAACATCCGGCGCCGCGGATGAAGTTGCCGCCGATGCTTCGTCAACACGTTTGCACGACGCCTTATCTACTGCGCTCGCCGGCGCGGTTCTCGGGGCGCGTTTGGATCCGGACACGGCCTTCGCGCGCATCGTTGCAGGCATCAGCGGATACGAAGGGCGCGTCTACGGCAAGGTGCCGGTCCTTCCAAGCGCGGACGTACGACTCGTGCACGACACGGTCATCGCGCATGCCGGCGCACTCGGGGGAAAGCCGGGAGTCGTTGTGATTGCCGGGACCGGGTCGGTTGCCTATTCGCGCGATGCGGCGGGATTCGGAAAACTCGTGGGTGGATGGGGCTATCTGTTTGGAGATGAGGGCAGCGCCTTCTGGGTGGCGAGAAAGGTTTTCGAAGCGGCGGCGCGAGACGACAAGTTGACCGGCGAGCGGGAGGCGGTGCTGCAATTTTTCCGCTTGCCGTCGCTGCGAGCGATTTCTCGTGCCGTGTATGCGAACGAAATTTCCCGCGCGGCGTTCGCCCGATTCGCGGAGGGCGTCCTGGCTGCGGCAGACGCCGGAGAACGCTGGGCCGGCGCGCACCTCGATGCGGCAGCGGAAGCCCTCGCGCAGCTCGCCCGGCTCGCAACCCAAGATTTTCCAGGCACCCCCTGCGTGGCTTTGGTCGGCGGTATGCTCCGCAGCGCGACGATGCGCGATCGCGTGGGGGCGGCCGTGAAACGCGCGATTCCTAACGCGACCATCGTGGAGCCCGAAGCGGACGCCGCACTGGGCGCGGCTCGGATCGCCTGTGCCTGAGGTGCTCGGCCGCTTGCGCGGCGGCCTGATCGTTTCCGTGCAAGCGCCCGCCGGCTCGGCTTTGGACGATCCGGCGGTCCTTACCGCGCTGGCATTGGGAGCGCAGGAGGCGGGCGCGTGCGGCTTGCGGATTCAAGGCGCCGCCAATATCCGGGCCGCCCGGAAAAAAGTGCGCGTCTCGACGGTGGGGATCGTCAAGCGCGACTACGCGGGCTTCGAGCCTTACATTACGCCTACGGCGCTCGAAGTGCGTGAGCTGTTGGAAACGGGAACCGACATTATCGCGCTCGACGCAACCGGCCGCGTGCGCCCTGATGGGTCGTCGCTGGCCGACCTCGTGGCGGCGATCCATGCCGGTGGCGCTCTCGCGATGGCCGATTGCGCGACAGCGGACGACGCGCTGTGCGCGAGGGCCGCCGGAGCCGACATACTCGCCACCACCCTTTGCGGCTATACAAAGGAAACGGCCGGACACGCATTGCCGGCATTGGACCTCGTGCGGCACATGTCGCAATTGGACGGCTTCGTCATTTGCGAGGGCGGCATCGCGTCGCCGCAAAGCGGCAGGGAGGCCATCGTTGCCGGAGCGCACGCGATCGTCGTCGGAACGGCGATTACCAACGTCGAGTGGCTGACGCGTTCGTTTGTATCCGCGCTCGCCCCGTCAAACGTCGTGGCTCGCGAGGATGCTTTTCCCTAAAGTAAAAGGACTGCGGGTGTAGGAGAATTCATTTGCAAGAAAATCGGGATCCGGCCGTCCGGCTCGACCGTGGGTTTTGGATCGCATCGCTCGTGTTGGGCGTCGTGGCTCTTGCGGGCGCCCTGTTTTGGGTGAAGGCCCCGATTGACCAGTGGTTGCCCGAAAGTGCCGACAAAGCGGCGCAAATCGACGCGCTTTTCCGGTTTCTCGCCGCGTCGGGTACCGCGCTATTCGTCTACGTCATCGGTATCATGTTGTACTTCGCATTTGCGTTCCGCCGCCGCGCGAGCGACGCACCTGACGCGATCGGCGTACAGATTCACGATAGCCACAAGCTCGAGCTGTGGTGGACCATCATCCCGACGATTTTTGTCGTCATCATGGCGATTTTCAGCATTCGGATTTGGGCCGGTATCCAGCTCGGCGACAATAACGGACTCGTCGTCGAAGCGCTCGGACATCAGTGGAATTATACGTTCCGATATCCGCAAATACACGGCGAAATTCCCGATGAGATGCACCTCCCAGTTGGAACGCCCGTCACGTTGCACGTCACCTCGTACGATGTCATTCATTCGTTTTGGGTGCCGTCGATGCGCCTGAAAGCCGATATGGTTCCCGGCATTATCAACACACTGCGATTTACGCCCACGCACCCCGGCCGGTACAAACTGCTGTGCACCGAATTCTGCGGCACGTTCCACGGCGTCATGGCCGAAGGCATCAACAACGCCACGCAAAAAGCGCAGGTCGTCGTCATCGATAGCCCTGCGGCCTACAAGGCTTGGTATGACTCGTGGCAGCGGAAGAACGCCAAGGTGTCCGATGCAATTCCGACTCAAAGCACCGCCGCGATTGCTTTGGCGGGCGGTAGCGCGACCGGTGGCAAAGTCATCTTTAGTCAAAAGTGCACGGCCTGCCACTCGGTTGGGAAGTATAGCGACGTCAAAGTTGGCCCCGGTTTGGGCGGCGTGCTCCACGACCCGGCGCATCCGAAACTGGTCGACGGCGATCCCGCCACCCCGGCCAGCGTGGCGAAGATTCTTCAGCAAGGCTATAAAGGCGACATGGGGCAGATGCCCAGTCAAGTTCAAAACGCGATAACGAACAAAGATATTGCCGACCTCGTATCCTACCTCGATAGCTTGAAATAACCCCAGGGGGCAACATGGCAGTAGCAGCGGTACACGCAGGCGGTTTGGCCGATCACATTCACCCGGCGCCGCAGGGATTTATCCGAAAATACGTGTTCTCGATCGATCATAAGATTATCGGGATCCAGTACATCGTCACGTCGTTTATCTTTATGATTTTGGGCGGGATGCTCGCGGAGCTCATTCGCGTGCAGCTGATGCGCGCCAACGGCGGCTTCATGACGGCCGATACGTACAACGCGGTGTATTCCATTCACGGTTCGACGATGGTCTGGCTCGTCATTATTCCCATGTTGACCGGCGGTTTAGGGAATTTCGTCTTTCCGTTGCAAATCGGCGCCCGGGACGTTGCATTCCCCTGGCTCAACTTACTGAGCTTTTGGCTTTTTCCGCCCGCCGGCCTGATGTTGTACTCGTCTTTCCTGATGGGCGCTCCCGTTGCGGGTTGGACCGAATATCCGCCGATGTCGCTGCAGGGGGGTGCTGGGACATCCATGTGGGCCGCGGCCATCTTTTTAATCGGCGTCAGTTCCACCTTGACCGGTATCAATTTTGTGGTCACGTTGCTAAAAATGCGCGCGCCGGGAATGACCTACACGCGAATGCCGCTGTTTTGTTGGGCGCAGTTCGCGACCGCCCCGTTGCTGATGATCGCTACGACCGCCCTGGGCGCCGCCCTCGCCGCGCTGTTTGTCGAACGGCAATTCGGCGTGCCGTTCTTCGATCCGACCAAGGGCGGAAGTCCGCTGTTATGGCAGCACATGTTTTGGTTCTACTCGCATCCGGCTGTCTACATCATGATCTTGCCGGCGTTCGGGGCGATCTCGGAGATTTTCCCGACGTTCTCGCGCAAACCGATCTTCGGCTACAAGATGATCGCGTTCTCGTCGGTATCCATCGCGCTGCTGGGCTTCATGGTGTGGGCGCACCACATGTTTACCTCGGGCCTGGCGCCGGCCTTACAGGTGCCGTTCATGGTCATCACCATGATCATCGCCGTACCGACCGGCATTAAAGTCTTCTCCTGGGTGGCGACGCTGTGGGGCGGCAAGATCGAGTTTACCACCGCCATGCTCTTTGCCATCGGGTTTATCGCCACGTTCACGCTCGGCGGCATCACCGGCGTGTTCCTTGCGGC
Source organism: Vulcanimicrobiota bacterium (assembly GCA_030853005.1). Taxonomy (GTDB): domain Bacteria; phylum Vulcanimicrobiota; class Vulcanimicrobiia; order Vulcanimicrobiales; family Vulcanimicrobiaceae; genus JALYVW01. The sequence goes on along the minus strand of JALYVW010000028.1, from coordinate 1,065 downwards.
GGTACCATTTGACTTGCACGCGCACGGCACGTATTTCATCGTGGCGCACTTGCACTACGTGCTCGTGGGCGGAAGTTTGATGGGCATCTTTGCCGCCATCTATTACTGGTATCCGAAGATGACCGGGCGGCTGATGAATGAGCGATGGGGCAAAATCAGTTTTTGGCTCTTTTTCATCGGCTTTAATGGCACGTTCTTGCCGATGCACCAAATGGGATTGCTCGGCATGCCGCGCCGCGTCGACGTGTACGATCCACAGTTCCAAACGCTCAACATCATTGCGTCGTCGTTTTCGTTCGTGATGACGGCCTCGATTCTGATCTTCTTCGTCAACGCGCTCGTCAGTATGCGCAACGGCCGGCGTTCCGGCCCGAATCCGTGGCGCGCACGGACGCTCGAATGGATGATCCCTTCGCCGCCGCCGTATTATAACTTCAAGCACATCCCGGCGGTCCTCGGCAATCCCTACGATTTTGGGGAGCCGTTGCCGTATCGAGGGCTTGAAGACGAACTGACGGATTCGCCGGTCGGCGCGCCGGCGGGAACGCACTAGATGGCCGTCGCATCGTCCGCGCTCGGCTCGCTTCCGGTCGGAGCCCACGAGGAAGTCGATCAGCTCTATGCCGAGACGCGCGAGCTGCGCGTCCAGGGCTTCTTGCTGTTCATGGTGTCGGACCTCGTGCTGTTTTCGTCGTTCATCTTCGCCTATTTGTACCTGCGCAGCACCGGGCAGGGCTGGCCCCCGCCGGGCGCTCCGCATTTGAACATTTGGCTCGCGGCCTTGAACTCAATCGTGCTTTTCGGATCGGGTGCGACGATGCACTTTGCGCTCGAAAACTGGAAGCACCGCAACTTTATGAAGTTCGCGTCGTGGATCTCGTCGACGATCGTGCTGGGCGCCTTATTCCTAGGCGGCCAAGCCGTCGAGTATTTCACGCTTTACACGAAAGACCACGCGTCGTGGGGCGGTAGTGGGATCTTCGGTGCGTCGTTTTTCACGCTCACCGGGATGCACGGCTTCCACGTATTCGTCGGCATCATTTACCTCATCGTGTTGCTCTTGCA
>JALYVW010000082.1 GCA_030853005.1 Vulcanimicrobiota bacterium | reverse complement strand
TGGACTACTTCGAGCCGGCGTACTTCCTTGGTGGTCAAGGTTACAGTCTCCATGACGGAGGCCCTTAGCCCTCAAGGGGACATTTCTGCTTTGCGGGGATGGGGACACTTCTGCTTTGCTCCTACAACGGTACCGAATGACGTTGCGCGGGGTGGCCCACCGTGTTAAAATCCGTGGGTTGCCGTGGGCAGAGCCCCCGGCCACTTCCAGTACGCATTTCGGAAGAGAGCTAGAACGGTCATGAACGTCATCGATGTCTTGAATCAGGAGCAGCGCAAAGACTCCGTCCCGGAGTTCCGCACGGGCGATACCGTGAAGGTCTACTCGAAGGTCGTCGAAGGCGGTAAAGAGCGCACCCAGATGTTCGAAGGCGTGGTTACCGTGCGCAAGGGCGGCGGATCCCAGGCGGCTTTGACGGTGCGGCGCGTCGCCCACGGCGTCGGCGTGGACAAAACGTTTTTGCTTCACAGTCCCCGAGTCGAACGCATCGAGATTAGCAAGCGCGGCATCGTACGCCGCAGCCGGCTCTATTATTTAACCGACAAGATCGGCAAGGCAGCCCGAATCAAAGAGCGCAAACCTGTTCGCTAGCACGGCTCGCTAACCGTGCCCGGAAATTTTGCCGTGACGCCGATCGAATTGCTGATTCTCGTCGGCATCTTCATCGTTGCGCGCATCGTGCTCAGCATGCAGCCGGTCCGCGCCAACTCGGCGGAGCGCTCGACCGCATTTGCCCGCGAATATCTGGACCCGTTCATCGTCGCCGGCCTCGCGGCATTTTTGTTAATTACGTTCGTGGCCCGCACGTATTACATTCCGTCGGGCTCGATGATTCCGACGTTGAAAATCGGCGACGTCCTCCTGGTGAACAAGTTCGAATATCGCTTTACCAAACCACATGAAGGCGATATCGTCGTCTTCCCACCGCCGGTGCCTTCCCCCGACGATTTCATCAAACGCGTGATCGGAAGGCCGGGCGACCGCCTGCGGATCCACGACGGTGTCGTGTACCTTAACGGGAGCGCGCTGCCCGAATCGTACATCAACGCGAAGCCGGCGTACGAGCTGGTGATCAAGAACTACGGCGTCTACGTCGGCGACACCGCGAACGAGCTGGTGCCGGTCGATCCCACCAACGGCAATATTCCACCAAAGAGCGCGTGGACCGCGCCGGACCGCATTCCACCCAACTGCTATTTTATGATGGGCGACAACCGCAACGACTCGGAAGATTCGCATATCTGGGGATTCGCTCAATTACACGGTAACTTCGCAACGGGTCCGCGGCACGGCGAAGCCTCGCATTTTACCGGACGCGCTTTCGTCGTGTTCTGGCCCTTCTCGCACGCGCATATCCTCTCAAATTAGCACGCGTTAGGAGTCGGCACTTCCGTGTCGAAGTACCATGTCCGTGCTGCGTGAATTGCGTTGGCGGCCGGCAGTGAGTGTCATGCTCCAAATTGCGGCGCTAGGGCTCATCCTACTGGCGTTTTTCGTCCGAGCGCCGCAGGTTACGGGCCTCTCGATGGCTCCTCATATTGCATCCGGAGAAGTGGTCTTAATCAATACGATGGCGTACCGCTTGCGCGCCCCCGGGCGCGGCGACATCATCGCCTTCCCCCATGAGAGTCCCGCGCACGAAGTGTTTATCAAACGGATTATCGGCTTGCCCGGCGACCGCATCGCAATCGATCGCGGCAAGGTCGTGCGCAACGGCGAGGCACTCGACGAGCCATACGTACGCTACGGCGACCGACGCAGTTTCGCTGCGGTGGTCGTTCCCGCCGGACAACTCTACGTTTTGGGCGACAATCGAGTCAATAGCGACGACTCGCGTTTTTGGGGCTTCGTTCCCGAAGACGGGGTGATGGGTCGCGCGGTGGCCGGCATTTGGCCGGTCCGGCGCGCCGGCTCTTTGTAGCGTGTCCGACCCACAGGCCGAGTTCGAACGCGTCGTTCAGTGGTACCCAGGCCACATGGTAACGGCGATGCGTCGCATCGGCGACTATCTCAAACTCATCGATATCGTGATAGAAGTTGCAGATGCGCGCGTCCCACACAGCGGCACCAATCCCATGCTCGACCGGCTCGCTGGCAAGCGTTCTCGCGTGCTGATTCTCAATCGGGAGGACCTCGCCGACCCCCATGCGACCCGCGAATGGCTGGCCCGCTTTCGGGCATCGGGGCGCGATACGATCGCGTCGAACGGCCGCGAGCAATCCAGCGTTGCAAAGATCTTGCGTCATCTCGACGCGGTTGCCGGGAGCGAGCGCGGTGCGCAGCGCGCAATGATCGTCGGTTTGCCCAACTCCGGCAAGTCATCCATCATTAACGGCTTGCTACGGCGGGCTGCCGCGAAGGTGGAGGACCGCGCGGGCGTCACGCGCCAGTTACAATGGTTTCGCGTGCGGCCGAATTTGGAATTGATGGATACGCCCGGAATCTTGGTGCCGAAAATCGCCGACGCGCAAGCGCAGTGGAAGCTCGCCTTGGTTGGCGCCGTCCCGCGTGACCGATACGATCCCGAAGACATTGCGACGCGCTTTCACAGGTGGGTCCTGGACCGGTCTCCCGAATCCAAAATTCCCAGTCTCGAGGAGTTTGCGATTTCCCGGGGTTTCGTGCACCGCGGGCAGGAGGCGGATTACCACAACGCGGCGCAGTCGTACATCAAAGATTTCAACGACGGTAAGTTGGGCCGCATCACTTTGGAGAAGCCCGCCGATGACGCCAAAGCAACGTAAATCCAAAAACGCTTACGCTCGCGAGCGTCGGCGTTTGCATCGCTTGCACGACTTCGAAAGCGCGGCGCGCTCGAAAGGTTTCGTCCATTTGGGCGGGATCGACGAAGTGGGACGGGGACCTTTGGCGGGTCCGGTCGTCGCTGCTTGCGTCGTTACCACGCAGCCGCTCATGCTGCGCGGGCTCAACGATTCGAAACAAGTGCGTCCGGAATTGCGCGAATCGCTGGCCAAAGAGATCCAATCGCGCTGCGCCGCATGGGCCATCGGTATCGCCGATGTCAGCGAGATCAATCGGCTGAACATCTATTGGGCCAGCGTCCTGGCCATGGAACGCGCCATTGCGGCGCTCTCGTTGCAACCCGACTATCTGCTCACGGATGCGGTGCGGATTACATCGTTCGCCGGGCCGCAGGAACCGCTCATCAAGGGCGACGCGCGCTGTGCGGTCATCGCCGCGGCGTCCATCGTGGCGAAGGTGTATCGCGATCGCCTTTTAGTCGCGTTGCACGAAGACGATCCGCGTTACGGTTTCGCGGATCATAAGGGCTACGCGACCGCGCAGCACGTCGAGGCGCTGCACAAGCACGGGCCCTCGGTGCATCACCGTTCCGGCTTTTGGCACGTGCGCGAAGCGCAACTCGAATTTGGCTGGCTTGCGCCCGCATAACGGGGCCCTTGGACGCGCCGGCGAAGCCCGCGCCGCCGAAGAGCTCGAAGCGCGGGGCTATCGCGTCGTTGCGCGAAATGTGAGACTCCCCGGCGGTGAAATCGATCTCATCTGTGTGGACGGCACGGAGTTGGTATTCGTTGAAGTGAAAGCGTGAACCGGAGCGCGCTTTGGCACGGCTGCGGGAGCGGTCGACGCGCGCAAGCGCGCCAAATTGCGGGGTCTCGCCGCCGACTACGCCCAAATTTCCGCCCCCACAGCACGCTTTCGATTCGATATCGTGGCGCTCGGCGGCGAGCGTGTGCGCGTACTTAAGAACGGTTTTTTAAGGTAGGCCCATGGGACTACTCGTAACGTTTGCCGTGCTGCTTCTGACCGCAACGCCGGCCATCGCCGCCTTCGACCGCGCATTCGAAGGAATAACCGACTACCAGATGACCGTGAGCTCGCGCGAAGTGCGCGGCTCCTCCGTGCAAGAGCGCACGTACCACTACGCTTTTCTGCGGCCGCACTATGAAAAGATCGACATCCTCTCGGGTGAAGGGCGCGGGGGCGGCGCCGTTTGGATCGGCGGCGAGAGCGTCAAGGGGCACAAGGGCTTCCTGAGTTTCATTCATTTAACGCGCTCCTTGCACTCACCGGACGCGACGTCGCTGCTCGGGCTCACGATGGTTAACGGGCTCATGCAAAATGTTGTCGACCGTTTCAAGACGACCGCCGGAAAGCTGGAGCAACACCCGGGACCCGTTATCGACGGGCGACCCACCGACGAAGTCGTCCTGCACATTGCAGACCCCGCCAGCAACTTTGGAATAGACAAGTTCGTCCTGGATCTTTCGCGCGCGACGCATTTTCCGGTGCTGGAGACCGCATACGCGCGTGGGGTGATCGTTTTGGACCAGCGCTACCTCGAGATAAAAATCAATACGGGGCTCGCCGCAGGCGATTTTCCCTACTGATTATTGGCGCTTGAGATAGCGCTTGCGCAGTTCGTCCAGCACGACTGCAAGCAAGATGACGGCGCCGAGCACCACTTTCTGCAGGTAGGAGTCGATACCGAGCAGGTTCATCGCGTTGTACAAAAGCCCAATTAACAGCGCCCCGAAAAATGTTCCGACGATGGTCCCGCGCCCGCCCATCAGACTAGTGCCGCCGACGACAACCGCGGCAATGGCCTCGAGCATCTCATCGCCCGTTCCCGTCTGGGGCGATCCCGATGAAAACAGCGACATGTACAAAAATCCGACGACCGCAGCGCACATGCCGGAGATCACGTACACGAGGGTTTTTACGCGCGCAACGTCCACGCCGGCGAGACGGGCCGCTTCTTCGTTTCCACCGATTGCGAAGACGTACCGGCCGAATCGCGTGCGCATGAGCAGTACCGAGCATACGACGATCACGACGATCATCCAAATGACCGGAATGGGAATGCCCGGCAAACGCATCGCGTGGGTCACGTTCCCTAAAAATAATCCGAGGCCGGTGTTTTGAAAGTCCCCGGAGGTCAGCGCTACGGGGCGTCCGCCGGAAAGAATATATGAAAGTCCGAGCGCAACCTGCATCATCGCGAGCGTCGTGATAAATGGCGGCAGGTTGAGCTTCACAACCGGGAGGGCGTTGACGAAACCAGCTCCCGCGCCGACCGCCAAGCCCACGAGCAAAGTCAACGCGATGAGCGCAAAGCCGTGAACTTGTAGCGAATTCGCAAAGAGCGCCATGACGACGCCGCTCAGCGCCACGAGCGATCCGATGGAAAGATCGATACCCGAAGTAATGATGACGAACGTTTCGCCGATGCCCATGATGCAGCCGTAGGTGATTTGCCGCAGCACGCGCAGGATGTTGCTGGGCTGCAAAAACGCTCCATGCGCCGCGACGTTGATGAGGACCGCGACGATGACGAGCGCCAGCAGAGCGAGCCCCGCCCGAATCCAGTACGCGCGCGTTTGTTTGTCGCGATCTTCTTTCGCACTCTCGACGAGAGCCGTTTTTAATTGCGTTTCCGACATTACGCGGCGGCCCCGGTAGCGGCGGCGATCACGTTGTCCGGCGTCGCTTCCGTGCGGGAGAACTCACGGACGATACGCCCGGCGCGTATGACCAGCACGCGATGCGACATTCCTAAGACCTCGGGAAGATCGCTACTGACCATCACGATCGCCGCTCCGTTCTTCGCAAGTTCCAGCATCAACGTATAGATTTCCGCCTTGGCTCCGACATCGATTCCCCGCGTTGGTTCGTCGAACAAAAACACGCTAGCGTGTCCCATGAGCCATTTAGCGAGCACCACTTTTTGCTGGTTTCCGCCCGAAAGATTGCGTACGATCTGTTCGGAGCTCGGCGTGCGCACGCGCAATTCCGCGATGTAGTGGCTCGCCGCGACTTCTTCTTTGCCCCGGTCCACGAGACCGAAGCGGTCGACGAAATCATCCAAATGCGCGAGCGTCATATTTTCGCGCACGGTCATACCCAGGACGAGACCCTGTGCCTTGCGGTCTTCGGTGATGAGCGCGATTCCGGCCGCGATGCCATCGGACGGGCGGCCGATGCGCATCCGCTCGCCGTTGACGGAAATCTCCGCGTGCAGCGGTACGTCGGCGCCCGCGATGGCGCGAACGATTTCGGTGCGGCCGGCTCCGACGAGCCCCGCGAGCCCCACGATTTCCCCGCGCCGCACCGTGAACGAAATGCCTTCTATGGCGGGCGGCCTCGAGAGGTCGCGCACGACCAGCACGTCGGGAGCTCCGGGTTCGACCGGCGGCACTTCCGGAAAGTGCGATTCAACCGGGCGGCCGACCATCGCCCGCACGATTTCTGCGGGCGGAAAATCAGCGGTGGCGCGCGTTTCGATCGCGCGGCCATCTCGCAACACGGTTACGCGGTCCGCGATGCGCGGCAGCTCTTCCATACGGTGCGAAATGTAAACGATACCCGCACCGCGAGCCTTCAATTTTGCGATGATTGCGAAGAGCGCGTCGATTTCGCGTTCTGTCAGGGCCGCGGTAGGCTCGTCCATCACGATGATCCGCGCGCGCCGCGAAAGCACTTTGGCAATTTCGACCATCTGCTGCTGCGCGACCGAGAGTCGAGACGTTTCGACCGCCACGGGTACGGTGACGCCCAATTCGGCGAACGCCGCTCCAGCGCGCTCACTCGCCATTCGCTCGTCGAGAAAGATGCCGTGGAGAGGCTCGCTGCCAAGCACGATGTTGTCGATGGCGCTGAGCGAGGGAACAAGATTGAACTCTTGATAGATCATTCCGACACCCAACGTTTCCGCGGTCCGCGGGCTATCGATTTTTACGGGCGAGCCGTCGATGAGGATCGACCCCGAATCGGAAGGTTGTGCGCCCGCTAAAATCTTCATGAGCGTCGACTTGCCGGCGCCGTTTTCGCCCACGAGTGCCAGCACTTCGCCAGCGTAGAGCGTCAGCGAAACGCCATCGAGCGCGCGAACACCGGGAAAGGACTTCCCGATGTCGCGCATCTCGAGCAGCGGTCGTTTTTCCTCGAGGTCCAGGGCGTTACTTCGCGTCGGCTTTAGTAAACGTCCCGACCGGAATCGCTACGCGTGCGGGGACTTTCTTGCCGGAGAAAAAGTCATGGATCGCGTCGATGGTCTTCGCGCCGATAACTTGGGGATGCTGGATCGCATCGCCGTACATTCTTCCGGCTTTGATGGCCGCGCGGGCCTCCGGCGATGCGTCGTATCCGATCACGGTAATGCCCGAGGCATTGGCCGCTTTGATCGCCGTAACGGCTCCAAGTGCCGAATCGTCGTTGATGCCGAAGACGCCTTTTAGGTCCTTGTGCGACTGCAGGACGTCTCCCA
>JALYVW010000081.1 GCA_030853005.1 Vulcanimicrobiota bacterium | reverse complement strand
AAGCGGGTGAGCGGATGCGCGACGATCGCATCGCCGATTGTTCCGCCGCTACCCGGTACGAAGTTGACGACCCCCGGGGGAACCCCGGCTTCATGAAGCAAGTCGATAAATCGCGCCGCGATGATGGGAGAATCGCTCGAAGGCTTGAGGACGACGGTATTTCCCGTCACGATCGCCGCGCACGTCATACCAGCCATGATGGCGAACGCGAAGTTCCACGGCGGGATGACGACACCGACGCCGAGCGGCACGTACCGTAATTCATTCTCTTCACCGGGAATCGGCGTGACGCTTCCGGCTCGATCGTAACGCAGCGCTTCGCGCGCGTAGTATTCGAGGAAGTCGATCGCTTCCGCCGTGTCCCCATCGGCTTCGATCCAACTCTTACCGACTTCGTAAACGAGCATCGCGTTATACTCGTAACGGCGTTCGCGAACCAAAGCTGCGGCGCGAAACAGACACTCGGCGCGCTCGGCCGCCGACGTCTTTTTCCACGTTTCGAAAGCCCGGTTCGCGACGTCGATCGCACGCGTCGCCTGTTCGAGCGATGCAGAGGCCACGGTACCCACGAGCTCGTCCGGATTCCCGGGATTGATCGACCGGATCGTCTTGTCGGTCGCGATTCGCTCACCGTCGATCACGAGCGGATACGTCCGTCCAAATTCCTGTTTCAACGAACGAAGCGCGGCATGCATGGCCCCCCGTTCGCCCCGATCGCGGTAGGTCTTGATTGGTTCGTTTGTGAAGGGCGATAACGCCCGCCCGAGGATGGTGGCCACGAGATTTGTGCTTCCTTTTTTCGGCGTTGGGAACGATCAGATTTAGCTGGCCGCGCAACGGCCGCCTGCCCCCCTTTCAATCACGCTCGGGCGCCCGACGGTTGCGACTAGCGCCGTAGCGGGCGAAGGGCCACTCGTGACAAAATCGGCATATGACGTACGACCTCGCTATCGTGGGCGGCGGCATCGTCGGCCTTGCGACGGGCCGCGAATTGCTGCAGCGGCACCCGCACCTCAAGTTGATCGATCTGGAAAAAGAAGACATCGTCAGCAAGCACCAGACCGGCCACAACAGCGGCGTCATCCATTCGGGGATCTATTACACCCCCGGTTCGCTCAAAGCGAAGCTCTGCACCGAAGGCCGGCGCGCGCTGTGGGCCTACTGCGACGCGAAGGGCATCGAGTACCGGCCCGTCGGCAAACTCATCGTCGCCACAGAAGAAAACGAACGGCCGCGTTTGGACGAACTGATGCGGCGCGGCATTGCTAACGGCATCGAAGGCCTCCAACTGACCGACGCCGCCGGCATTAGAGCGCGCGAGCCGCACTGTGCAGGCATTGCGGCCATCTTCTCACCGGTGACAGGCATCGTCGACTACGGCCTCGTCGCGCGCGCGTACGCCAATGACATTCGCGAGCTCGGCGGCGACATTCAAACCGGTCGCGAGGTCACGCGCATCGACCGGCGCGGAGCGACCTCCGTATTGACCACGCCGCAAGGCGAAATCGAAGCCAAATATGTCATTACCTGCGGCGGCCTTTGGTCGGATCGTCTCGCCAAAATGACCGGCGGCCGAGGCGACCCGAAGATCGTACCGTTCCGCGGCGATTATTTAATTCTGAAACCCGAAAAACGTTATCTGGTGAAAGGGAATATTTATCCGGCTCCGGATCCGGCCTTCCCATTTCTCGGCGTGCATTTTACGCCACGCATGAACGGCGATATCTGGCTCGGTCCCAACGCCGTCCTAGCGTTCGCGCGCGATGGATACACCTTTACCAAAATCAATCCGCGAGATCTCGTCGAGTCGCTTACCTACCCCGGTTTCATTAAACTCGCTGGGAAATACATGTCGATCGGCATGGGCGAAATGTATCGCGACGTGGTGCGTGGCGCGTACGTGAAGGCTTTACAGCGCTATATTCCCGAGCTCACCGTTGACGACACGCTACCGGGCCCCTCGGGCGTGCGCGCCCAAGCTATGAATGCCGACGGATCCATGGTCGACGACTTCGTCTTCGAAGGGTCCGACGGGGTTGTCCACGTGCGTAATGCTCCCTCTCCCGCAGCAACGTCGTCGCTCGCGATCGGCTCCTACATTGCGGACGATGCAGACTCGCGATTCGGTCTGGGAACGACAACCGCGGTCGTTTAACTCCCGAACGAGGGTTAACGGCGCGCTGCCGCGATCAATGGCTTCACGAAGGTACGCGCGGCCGTCGCCGCAGCGGCACCCGTTTTGCCGGCGTAGGCGTTGACGAGCGCGCTGCCGACGATAATGCCGTCCGCCAGCGGCGCGACTTCCCGCACGTGTTCCACGCGGCTTACGCCGAAGCCAACGCCCAACGGTTTCGTCGTTATGGTGCGAAGGTTAGCGAGCTGCGTTTGCAGCGGCGAAAAGTCGGGAGCGACCCCGGCTCCCGTCACGCCCATGCGCGAGACGACGTAAAGAAAGCCGGTTGATTCTTCGGCGATGCGCGCGGCGCGCTCGAGTTTCGTCGAAGGCGCGATCAGCAGCGGCATCTGTAAGCCGTGGGACGCAAGAATCGAGCGTAGCTTCCCGCTCTCCTCTAGCGCGATGTCCGGTACGATCGCCCCGGAGACGCCGGCGTCAGCCGCAGCTCGCGCGAACCGATCGATCCCGTACTGGTAGATCGGATTGAAATACGTAAACAGAATGATCGGCGTAGCGTGACGCGTGCTCGATTGCGCGGCGAGTTGCAGGACGTCCGCAATTGAGGTACCGCGCAGCAGTGATCGGGCCCCGGCGGCCGCGATCGTCGGCCCATCCGCCAACGGGTCGCCGTACGGGATGCCCAGCTCGACGGCATCGGCACCGGCGGCGCACAGGCCTGCGAGGATGCCCTGCGTCGTTTCAACGTCCGGGTCGCCCGCCATGATATAGGGGATGAATGCGCTGCGGCCCTGCGCCCGCGCGCGGGCAAAGATTTCTTCGAGCACTAGGGGGCGGATTGCATCGCGCGGACTTGCGCGAGATCTTTTTCGCCCCGTCCGCTTACGTTGACAAGAATCAGATCGCCCGAGGCGCGGTCGGCAGCGAGCTGCCGCGCAAAGGCGAGGGCGTGCGCCGTTTCCAACGCCGGAATGATCCCTTCATCCTTCGCGAAAGCAAAAAAAGCTTCTAGCGCTTGCGTGTCGGTAACGCTAACGTATTGAGCGCGTCCACTCTCCTTGAGGAACGCGTGCTCGGGACCCACCCCCGGATAGTCCAAACCCGCACTGATCGAATGGGTCTCGTCAACCTGACCCTCCGCCGTTTGCAAAAGATACGACCGTGACCCGTGCAAAACCCCAACGGTTCCCGCCGAAAGCGACGCGGCCGTCTTGCCCGTTCGCGCGCCCTCGCCCGCAGCCTCCACACCCCACAAGCGCACGGATGCATCGTCGATAAAACCCGCGAACATACCCATGGCGTTGCTTCCGCCTCCGACGCAGGCGATCACGTCGCTCGGCAAGCGTCCGAAGCGGTCCAAACATTGATGCCGCGATTCGATGCCGATGACTTTCTGAAATTCCCGAACCATATAGGGATACGGATGCGCGCCAACGACGCTCCCAATACTGTAAAACGTATCGTCAGCGCGTGCGGCCCATTGGCGGAATGCTTCGTTCGTCGCATCTTTAAGCGTTTGAGTTCCGCCGCGAACCGCGTGTACCGTGGCGCCCAGCATCTGCATGATGTACACGTTCAGTGCCTGGCGTTCGACATCGCGCGCGCCCATATACACGTCCACCGGAATTCCGAACCGCGCGCCGACGGTGGCGGTCGCGACGCCGTGCTGCCCCGCGCCGGTTTCCGCAATAATGCGCTTCTTGCCCATGCGCCGGGCGAGCAGTGCTTGTCCCACCGCGTTGTTAATTTTGTGCGCGCCCGTGTGATTGAGATCCTCGCGTTTGAGCGCTAACGGGACGGTCGAAACGGAGGCCGTAAAGCGTTGCGCCGGATACAAGGGCGAAGGGCGGCCCACGAACTCTTTGAGTATCGTGTCGAACTCGCTCCAGAAAGACGGGTCGGCGAAAGCAACCGTCATTTCTCGCTCGAGATCTTCGAGGGCGGCAACGAGCACTTCGGGAACGAAGCGTCCGCCGAACGCACCAAAGTAGCCGTTTACATCAGGCCGCATCGGCGTCTTTTACCGCCCTGACAAAGGCCCGCATCTTGGCGGGATCTTTGCGGCTGTCGGTTTCGATTCCAGACCGGACGTCCACGCCGAAGGGGCGTACTCCGCGCACGCAAACCGCGACATTGCCGGCGGTCAAACCGCCCGCTACGATCACTTGGCGCGAACGAGCGATGGGCTCGATCGCTCGCCATGGAAACGTCTTCCCGGTTCCACCCGAGCGCGCGGGGTCTTTGGTGTCGAAAAGAATGATCGCCCGAGGATGCTCGTTACAGGCTCGCTCGATAGCCGGCGCGTCAGCGCTGGCCGTTTCGGCATCGATGTGAATTGCCTTGATGGTCTTCGCATCGATGGACGATACGAATGACGGCGACTCGTCTCCAGAGAGCTGAACAACGAGATCTGGAAAAATATCGCGGGCTCGAGCGATGTCGTCATGCGTCGGGTGCACGAAAACGCCGACCAGCGTGATAAATGGCGGGATCTTTCCGGCGATGTAGCGCGCTTCGCTTTGGGCAATACGCCGCGGGGATGGCGCAAAAACGAATCCCACCGCGTCGGCGCCCGTCTCAACCGCCAGCATCACATCTTGCAGGGTGGTGCAACCGCAGAACTTTATTCGCGTCCTCAATGAAACACTCCGAGCGCGTTCTTAAGGGTTTGAATCAAGCGCGCCGGATCGTCCGAGCGCATGAGCGATTCGCCGATGAGGAAGCCGCGTGCTCCCGCGCGGTGGAGTCGCAGAATATCGTCGGGTTCACGCATGCCGCTTTCACTTACGACGGTCACACCCGATGGAACATATGGTAAGAGAAATTCGCTCACCGCGAGATCGGTCTCAAACGTCCGCAAATTCCGGTTGTTGATCCCCACGAGCGTCGCCTCCAGCGCTAACGCTCGCTCGAGCTCGGTTTCGTCGTGCACTTCGAGCAACACAGCGAGACCGAAACGACGCGCTTCTTGCATGCACGCCCGAATCTGATCGTCTCGAAGCGCCGCCGCAATCAAGAGGACAGCGTCGGCGCCGTAAGCGGCCGATTGCGCGATCTGATAGGGCGTCGAAAGAAAGTCCTTGCGTAGGATCGGCGTGCGCGTGCGGGCCCGCGCCACCTCTAAAAATCCCAGCTCCCCAAGAAAGTGATCCGATTCGGTGATGACGCTGATGCAGTCCACCCCGGCGGCGTCATAGACGGCAGCGGTCTGCGCCGGGTCGAAATTGCGAGCGATGAGTCCGGCCGATGGAGAGGCGCGCTTGATTTCGCCGATGATGGCGGGGCCCGTCGCTGCGTGAAGCGCCTCGGCAAACCCGCGCCGATCGTGCGATCTCGCCGCCGCGCGCTCGCGAATCACTTCAAACGACTCGGCGGCCTGTTCGCGCGCCATGGCTTGTGCTTTGCGTTCGAAGATGCGCGTTAAGATGTCACTCATACGGGTGTGATTTTACACGTTCGAACACGTCGCGCGCTTGCCCCCCATGCAGAAGCACCCGGGCGAAGTCGAGCCCCTCGGCCATGTTCTCGACCACGCCGGCGACGAGCAAGGCGAGCCCCGCGTTCAGTGCGACCACATCGGCCCGCGGCGATCGCTCCCCTTCTAAAATTCGTCTGAAAGCCTCGGCGCAGCGGTCGACCGAGCCCCCGCGTATCGCTCCGGTCGGCGCATGAATATTGAAATCGGATGGATCCAGCGTCCAACGATGCGTCGTATCGTCCCGAAACGAGCGTACGAGCGTGGGGCCCTCGCCGGCTATTTCGTCGATGCCGCTACCGCCGTGCACCACCGCCCCCGCTGCGACTCCCAGGCGTTGTAGGACGTCGGCGACGAGGTCCACTTGGCTCTCGCGCGCGACGCCGACAACCTGATGCGTAGCCCGTGCCGGATTGGTCAGCGGCCCCAAAACGTTAAACACGGTGCGCACGCCGAGCTCCCGGCGAACGGGCGCGACGTTCTTCATCGCCGGATGATAGTGCGGCGCGAAAAGAAATGCAAATCCATATTCGGTCAGCAGGCGCGCAGCATCGGTCGGTTTCGCATCGATACGGAGGCCAACCGCCTCCAGCACGTCGGCGCTTCCGCACGCGCTCGACGCCGCTCGGTTTCCATGTTTGGCTACCGGGACGCCGGCGGCGGCGACGACGAATGCCGCAATCGTGGAGATATTGATGGTGTCTGCCCCGTCGCCGCCCGTTCCGACAACGTCCATCACCATCGGCAGGCCGTGCTCGACGTGCAGGCTGCGCTCGCGCATCGCGCGAGCCGCACCGGCAACTTCTTCCATAACCTCGCCTTTAGCAGCGAGGCCGGCGAGCAAACCGGCCGATTGAACGGGCGATAGCGCGCCGTCCATAATGTCTCCCACGAGCGCGTAGGCTTCACGCTCCGAAAGGCTTGCGCCACCAAGTATGCGGCGAAGAAGTGGCGGAAAATCCATAGCCTAAAACGCGAAAAGCGCCCTGCGGCCAGGACGCTTCTTCAGCATGTTCCGAAAATCGTTATTTGACAAGTTCGATGACGGAGAGCTCGGCAGCGTCGCCGGGGCGAACCCGCGTCTTGGTGATGCGTGTATAGCCGCCCGTACGGTCCTTGAACGCCGGCGCAATCCGTTCGATCAGTTTCTTAACCACTGCCGGTTCCGTGATATACTCGGCCACGAGTCTGCGCGAATGCAAATCACCGCGAGCTGCCTGCGTAATCAAGCGCTCCACGATGCGACTGATCTCTTTGGCTTTCGAGCTGGTCGTCTCCATCTTTTCGTATTTGAAGAACGACGTCGCCAAGTTACGCAGAAGCGCTTTGCGATGCCCGTCGGTTCGGGATAGGCGTTTGTACGCCATTTGGTGCGGCATAATGCTTCTTCGCTACGAAAGACGTAGCGAAAGGCCCCTCTCTTCCAAAACTTGCTTGATCTCATCGAGCGATTTCTTGCCGAAGTTCCGCATTTTGATGATTTCGTCTTCGCTCATGTCGAGGAGTTCGGAGACTTTCGAAATCCCGGCCCGCTTGAGACAGTTGAAGGACCGCACCGAGAGGTTAAGCGTTTCCACCGGTACGTCCCATTCGCTCTGCGGCGCTTGCGTGATCGGCTTTTCTTGGTTGGTAAAGCCGACGAAGAGATCCAACTGATCCTGCATGATCGCAGCAGCCGTCGAAAGCGCCTCGTCGGGAGAGACCGATCCGTTGGTTTCGATTTCGATCGTGAGACGATCGAAATCCACGTTTTGGCCGACGCGCGTATCGTCAACGATGAAATTTACTTTTCGAATCGGTGAGAA
>JALYVW010000188.1 GCA_030853005.1 Vulcanimicrobiota bacterium | reverse complement strand
CGACAGAAATGCCACCACGTACTCCTCGATCTCGGCGGCCGCCATGCGCTGCGCGTTGCGATCCAATCGCTTCCCAATTGCAAATGAAAAGCGTGCCGTGCCCTGGCCGGGCGTCGAACGCATCGAGGCAATCTCTGGAAAGCGCACGAGTAATGCACAAATTAGGCTGACGGTATCGGCATTCTCGGCGGGCATCCGGGCATTCATGGTGGTAGGCGAGGTCCTCTGGGCAACGGCCCTTCGATGGGATTTTAGGGTGGGGCCGTCCTTTAGACGCCCGGGGACGGGGACCCCTTTTGCCCCCTTCACCCGCTCCAACCCGCCCGACCAGGTCCGGGGTTCCGCCCTTGGGGGGCACAGCCGGCGGCGTGTCGACACCACGCAGTTCCCTCAATAACGCTGACGGTCAAGCGCGACGGCAAGTCGGGGTCGGGCTTCATCGGCGCCGACCGTGCAGTTTTTCTTCCAGTTTCGCGCGGGCAATCGGATTATGTGGCACCGTTCGTTCTGACTGCCCGGTAGCGACGGGAGAGGCGCCGGGAACCGTACCCGCGCCGTTGAATGCTTGCGCCTCGTGCCCGACCACTTGAAAAAGAAAATTATCGTCACCGGCGGCGCCGGGTTTATCGGCAGCGCGCTGGTCTGGGCTCTCAATCGCCGCGGCCTCAACGACATCTTGATCGTGGACCGCCTCGACTCGACCGAGAAATGGAAGAATCTCGTTCCGCTGCGCTATGCAGACTACATGGACGCCGACGATTTCTTGGCCGACGTCGAGACGTTTCCGAAGCGTTTTTCGGGCGTGTCCGCACTGTTCCATCTGGGTGCGTGCTCGTCCACGACCGAAACCGACGCGGCGTTCCTCATGCGAAACAACTACGAGTACACAAAATCGTTGGCACGTTGGGCCGTCAAGCGCGGCGTTCGTTTCGTCTACGCTTCATCGGCCGCGACATACGGTCCCCTCGAAGACACGCTCTCGGATGGGGCCGACCTACAAAGCCTGCGGCCGTTGAATGCGTACGCCTACTCGAAACAGCGCTTCGATCTCTACGCAAGCGAACACGGCCTCTTAGAGCAGATCACCGGCATTAAATACTTCAATATTTTTGGACCCAACGAGCGGCATAAGGGGAACATGCGAAGTTTGGTCGACAAGGCGTTCGCTCAGATTCGTTCTGGGGGTGCGGTGAAATTGTTTCGCAGCGAACGCCCGGAATTTCGCGACGGCGAGCAGCGGCGGGACTTTCTCTACGTGAAAGACGCCGTCGAAATGACGCTGCACCTAGCCGAGCGGGACGCCCGCGGCATCTACAACGCGGGGTCCGGAGTGGCGAGCACCTGGCTGGATCTGGTGCGGCCAATCTTTCACGCGCTCGAGATTCCCGAACGCATTGAGTTCATTGATATGCCTCCGGAGCTGCGCGAAAAATACCAGTATTTCACCTGCGCGGACATCGGCAAGTTGCGCCGCAGCGGCTTCGATCGACCGCTCACCCCATTGTCCGAGGCCGTCGACGATTACGTCCGAAACTATCTCGTCCCCAATCGAGGCCTGGATCCGCACAGAGATGTTTGAGGAGATTGTTCAATGAGCGAGCCCACACGCGCGCAGCGCCGCCGCAACGATCGCAAAGACGCGCCGCAGACGACACGTCCCGATCCCATGGGTCGTATCTACGCCGGATTCGCCATCGCCATCGTCGTTATTCTCGTAGGATTCTGGATTTTTAAGGCCGCGACGCAGCACCAGATTGATAGCGAGAGGATGGTCGCAAACGCCACGCCCTCGCCCGGACCCGATGCAACAAGCAAACCGATCCAGCTCATGGATAAGGGCTCCAGCGGAGCACCGCTATTTCATGCCAACGCGTCCGGATTGGCCGACACCGCCAATGGAGGCAACGGCGCGCCGGTCGACGGCATTCGGTGCGAAACGTCCGAAGGCGTCGAACTGCACATCCACAGCCATCTCGCGCTCTTCTTTCGGGGCAAGCTCG
>JALYVW010000187.1 GCA_030853005.1 Vulcanimicrobiota bacterium | reverse complement strand
CACGCCGGACGATTCGGAATTTTGACCGAGCCCGGCCAGCTCCGTTTCGATTGTAGCGGAAACATCGCGTACGGCAGCGCGCCCGGCGACCAGCCGGGAGCGAGTTCGTCGAACTCGGCGAGGCTGAGTTACTCGCACACGGGCGCGCACGCGTCATTTAGCACCTCGCTTTACCGCCAGACGCAGCGCGACATCATCTTGCCGACGGAAGTAAACGGAACCGCACTACTGGGAAGCGGGATCTTTCCGCCGGACTATTTTTCCGCGGTCCAAGGGCTCTACAATTCGCCCGCCGGTTGCGGCGCCGCGCCCGGCACACCTTTCGGACCGCAAAATCTTTATTTCTCCACGCCGATCGGTGGCGTTCAACGCGTATATGAAGGTGCGTCGGTGAGCGGATTCCTCTCGTTTGGCAATCTCGTGATTCAACCCTATTACAATGTTCAGGTTGCCAAAGCGTTAAGCGCCGATCCCCGCATCAACAATCCGTACTCGATTACCGTTCCCGGTCAGCAGTTGCCGAACACCCCGTTGCATCGTGCCGGATTAACCATGGACTACAAGGCGCCTCGGTCGGCTTTTGAATATTTGCTTTCAGCAAGTTATACCGGAGCCAACAATGGCCAAAACCTTCCAGCGTACACGCTCGTCGATGCGGGCGTGAGCGCCAACCTCAAGCGCGGCACATTAACGCTCGCGGTGAATAACGTCACCGACGCGTTCGACGGCATTTTTTCATCTAACGCAAACGCGGTGCCTTACCAGACGAAGAACGGCACACGGGTCGCGACCATCGCCCGCCCGAATTCGCCGCGGCAAATTGCCGTGACGTACAACCTCCGATTCGGCCAGGGCGTGGTGCAAAGCAACGTTCGTACCGCGGGAACTCCTCGCAATGGTGGCCGGTTTGCCAGGGGGCCCGATGGCGGAGCCGGTGGTCCTGGAGGACGCTTCGCACCCGCGCCTTTGCCTTCCACTGCACCCATTAATCCTCTGAGCCTTTCTGCCAATGCCGCCTGCGATGCGAGCGCACAAAAAGAGGCGGCGCCAATCCTAGACGGCCTAAAAGCGTACGTCGCCTCGATCGAAGCGGCGAAGAGCGCATCGGGCGGCTATCCGGCAACGTTCGCTGCGCCGTCGATTCCCGGCATCGGGGTAACGTACCACGGACTGGGGCAAACCTACGCGCTCAGCATCGTGCTGCGAAAGGCGACAAGCCTGCGCGCGCTGTTTCCGTGCGTGCAATTGCATTTCGCGCAAAGCGCCGACGCCCAAGCGCGGCACCTGTACCTCGAGCCGGCGAATAACACGTTCTTCCGGTTGCCGGCAATCGACTTTATGCCAGCCGTGGGATTGTACATCGTACGCGGTCAGCCGCGCACTGGAGCCGAGAGTTTCCGAGTCTACAAACTTCCGACAACGAAGCCGACTACGCCATTCGCCATTCGAACGGCCGACACGTGCACCACCGAGGCGAAGACCCAAGCTTCCCAAGTGCTCACCGAGCTGCAAGCACATTTCACGCGTAACGCTGCCACGCCGGGAATAACGATTCTTCCGATCGTGGCAAAATCCGGCACCTACTACCAGATAGATCCCGACGACATCAACGCAATCCCGGCGCTGATTGCGTGTGGTCGCGTGGCGTCGGCTACGAAAGAAGAATTGGCGGCAGTTGGTTGGGATGGAGCGCCCATACCGTCGGTCAACTACACGCCGGCATTGGGACTTTATATCGTTGGGCGGACGCCCGGACAGGGGCGCAACCGAGATCAGAACGGGGGATCTGGGGCGAGTCCCTCGCCGGCTCCTAGCGGGAGTCCGACTCCGTAGACGTGCCTAGTGCGCGTGCTCGCTCGACCATTTCTGCCATGCGGGGGTGGTCCCCGCGTATCGTTTGCACCCATCGCTCGAAGGTCGGAACCGGCTCGCGAACTCGGAATAAAAAATACCAGACGTTCATCTCGCCCATAAACTTGAAACGCTTCCGGAAGTCGACGGCGAGCGCGTCGTACGATTCGAA
>JALYVW010000186.1 GCA_030853005.1 Vulcanimicrobiota bacterium | reverse complement strand
TTATAACTTGCCGCAATTGTGGGTTGCAGGACCGATGGTTGGAAGTAGTCGCTTCCGTTATGGAACGTCGCCGTTCCGCAGTTCCCTGGAACCGCCGTTGTCGGTTGGCCATTTGCATCCACCGGTGGCGTGTAAGTGACCGCCGGAAGATAGTATTCACAGGTTGCGGGGTCGATACCTAACGGCAGATCTGCATGGACCACCGTCTTGTTTAGGCGCAAGCCCGCATCAATTTTCAATTTATCGTTCGGCGTGAACGTATCATTGAAATAGACGGCCGAGTCGGTCCGATTTGAGACAGCGTTTTCGTAGCCGACGGGAATGCGAGTTCCGGGTGCGACTCCGTTAGCAGCGAGATAGCCACAATCTGAATTTGTCCCAGTCGGGCAATTATTGTCCGCTGGCAGGAAATCCAAAAACTCGGCGTTGGGAGAGAAGATGGTATTGAGGACGCCAGTCTTTGTCGAGGGCTGGTCGTAGACGGGATGGAGGTAAGCCAGTGCAGCGCCAATTTTCAACAAGTTTTTGTCACCGAGCTGCTTGGTGATGTCTAACTTGGTACCGCTTGTTTGGCCTCCTTGCTGTGAGAAGAACGAATTGGCGAAACCATATCCGGGCTCCGGGAATGAGAAATCTACGACGGCGTTCGTTTTATACGCCATAAGGGACAGGAAAGTCGAGGAATTTAAATTATTCGTGTACTGAAGCTTAAAGGACGCGTTGGGTTGATAATAAGCTTCAGCTTCCCTGTTCGCCTGGCCGAGTGTCTCGTTTTGGCCAGTCTGGTACGGATCGAGAGGAGTCAACCCTGCAATGGTTCCGTTCTGGCCGCGTGATAGGAGGCCGCCAGAATAGATATATGCGAGTCGTTGATAGTAAGGATCGTTATTCGCAAAGAAAATGTTCGGGTTAGCCGCGCCGTAGAGGAAATGGTGGTCGGCGAGGTCTGCAAAAAACTGCAGCGATTGCCGATTCTCGTTGCCAAAACGGAACACGAGGTTATTAATAAATTCGCGATCCGATTCAAGGTTTAGCTTCACAAAGCGATTGACTGAAAGATCGGAGTTAACATAGACTGGCGAGAAATTTCTTCCAGCAAACGACACGTAATCTGAAATGCGGCCGTTTGGACTCGCAAAACCGTATTCGACATTAAGTGAATGACGGAAACTTGGCGTACCGACTGCGCCTTCTACGTTTGCGAAACCGGGAAATGAACCGCGCTTTACAACAAGGTTCAGCGTTCCCGTACCCTGGTTGTCTTGCGATGCATCGCCGATGCCGGGGGTCAGCTGCGCGTTTTGAAGGCCTAGACCCGGTAGCGAGAGCGTATTCACAAATTGGTTCGTGAACGCGTCGGTGTAGGGGATACCTTCGAACTGGAAGCTCTCTTCATTTTCGCGGCCGCCGCGAATAACCGGATAGCCGCTCGAGTCGAGCATGGCGCCGGGAAGCGAGGCGATCAGCTGCGATTCGCTGAGGTTGATGTTATTGCCGAGAACTTGTTCGGCTTGTTTGGCCGTGACCGTATACGTGTCGGTCGTTTGGCTCGGCTGGAAAGCGCCGCCCGAACTCCGCGCGGTCACGCGCGTGATTTCTTTCAAACGCTTGGTCATGGTCTGATTGACCGTTTGCGTTTGGTCGGCTGCGACCGTGACGCCGGGCACCGACACCGGTTCGTATCCGCCGAGCGTAAACGAAACGACGTACGTGTCCGAAAAGACACCGGTCATGGAATAGAAACCGCTGGCGTTGGTCGTGGCGCTGTACGAGCCCGTCGAGGCTGCAGCGGTCACGCGAACGTTGGCGATGGGAGCGTGGGTTTGGGCATCGGTGATGGTGCCCGAGACGGTACCCGTCGTGCTGGCAAAAGCCGGCGATGCATTGACGAGTACAAATAAGGGAAGCAGTAAGGCGACGATCGCGCGTTTCGCGAACGAGAGGCCTCCACTTCCGCGTGTTTTGTTCATTCATTCCTCCACGGAAAGGGACGCGGCAGAACCGCACCCGGTGGGCAAAGCTAGGCTTTGCCGGAGTCGCCCATCTAC
>JALYVW010000185.1 GCA_030853005.1 Vulcanimicrobiota bacterium | reverse complement strand
AACGGGCTGGCCGTCCTCGCGCACGACTCGCAAGCCGTTGCGGTTTTCGCGCTCTACGTGTGGGCTTATCGCCGCTACGGGCTCCGCTTTCCCGAAAAGCCGGCGACTCGATCCCGTCCATGCTACTTCGCGGCAGGGTCGCTGGTTCTCGCGATTGCTTTCGGGCCGCAGATCGATGGACTTGCCGATGCTTCGTTCGCATGGCACATGGTGCAACACATGGCGATTGCCTTCATCGCGCCCCCACTGCTGTTACTCGGCGCGCCGCTGCTCTACGTTTTGGGAGCGTTGCCCGCACGCCACGCCCGCGCGATATCTCGCGCCTTGCATTCCGAGCCACTGCGCACCCTTTTCGCTCCGGTGCCCGCATGGTTGCTTTTCGTCGCTACACTGTGGGTTTCGCATTTTTCGCCGCTGTATAACGCGGCGCTCAACAACGGAGGCGTGCATGTTGGAGAGCACGCGTTGTACTTCGGAACCGGGCTGCTATTCTGGAGCGTCGTCGTGCAAACGGGAATCGTCGTGCACCAGGTTGCCTTTCCCGCGCGAATGCTCTATGTGTTTCTCGCAATTCCGCAGGGCGCGTTTCTCGGTCTCGCGCTCTACCAGACCCGAAGCGTCTTATACGCTCACTATGCCGCCGGATACAGCGTGGCGCAGGTTCTCGTCGACCAGCACAATGCGGGCGCGCTCATGTGGATCGGCGGCGGCATGCTATTTTTTACGGCGTTTATGCTGACTGCCGCCACGTGGGCGGCCCGCGATTCTGACGAAAGGCTTGGACTCGTAACCGAATGAAGAGCGCTCTGTACTTGGTTGTGTTTGCACTTGCGGCCGCAACGTTCGCCGCTTTGTTACCACACGCCGGGCTGGCCTCGTCGAAACCCCCGCGATTGCCGTCGTTCACGGCCGACCAGGCGAATCGCGGGCGGCTGGAATTTTATGAAAACTGTGCGGAATGCCACGGCGCGCAGTCGCAGGGCAAATACGGACCCGCCCTGGTAGGACCGGATGGGAATTTGCAATGGGAAACGCTTCAATACGTGTATGGGTACGAAACGTCGCAGATGCCGGCCGGCAACGCCGGCGGATTGTCGCAGAAAGTGTATTTGGACATCACGGCTTATCTTTTGCAGTCGCACGGAAACCGCCCGGGCAGCAAACCCTTAACGGCAAACGTAGCCAGCACTTCTCAAGCCCTCATCGAGCCCGGCCCATGAGAGCATCGGCATGGAAATGGTCCATCGCCGCCGTTGCGCCCTTGCTTTTAGCGGCTTGCGCAAATTCGCTGCAAAACGGCGGTGCCACGTGGCAGCCCGTTTCTCAAAACCGGCTGTTGCACGCCGCATCGGACGACGGATGGTTGATGTATTTGCGAACGTACCGCATGCAAGGCCACGTTCCATTTACGGAGATTAATACCAAGAACGTGGCAGCCTTGCACGAGGTATTCACGCACCGGGTGAACCTGACGGAGGGTTTCGAGGCGCCGCCCATCGTCAACGGTCGTACGATGATCGTCACGACGCCTATGGATCATATTTATGCTCTCGATGCCACAACGGGGAAACAGCTGTGGGCGTATGACTATCCGCTGGCCACCAAGGAAATTCGCACGGTATGCTGCGATGTCGTGAACCGCGGCGTGGCGGTTTATGGCGACCAGATCTTTATGTCTACGCTCGATAACCACGTTCTGGCCCTCGATGCGCGTACGGGCAAGGTGAACTGGAACAAAGCCTTTAGTCCGCCCGGCATCGGCTACGACATGACGGGAGCGCCGCTGGTTATCCACGGAATCGTCATACAGGGCGACGGCGGCGGAGAGTTCGGATCGCGCGGCTTTATCGTCGGTCTCGACGCTTCAACCGGTGCCGAAAAATGGCGCTTTTACACGATCCCCTCGCCGAAGGATCCCGGTGGCAAGACGTGGCCCGGAAAGACGTACCTGCATGGGGGCGGAGACCCGTGGATGACGGGCAGTTACGACGATCAAAGCAATACGTTATTTTATGGCGTCGGCAATCCGGGCCCATGGCTGGCATCGCAG
>JALYVW010000080.1 GCA_030853005.1 Vulcanimicrobiota bacterium | reverse complement strand
ACGCGAGCCTCGCTGCGATTGAACCGGCAGAAGAACCTGCACAGGCGACATCCGAAACAGAAAAACGTCCGGCAAAACGGAAGCCGAACTAGCGCCCGCGTCGCTCCTTTTTTCTACGGTGGAGCGCGTGGTTGCAGCATGGATTGCGAGAGATGCTGCTTCGGCTGCGGCATGCTTCGCGCCAAAGGGAGTCTATCGCGAGCGGGCCGGCGAGCCGATCGCCGGTACGGATGCGCTTTGCCGTCATTTTGCGGCATTTTTTAGCGCCGCCGGCACGTGGGATTTCCACATCGACGAGGTCATCGAACGGGGCGATCGCGCCGCCGTGTTTTATCGATTTCGCACCAAAGGCGCGGATGATGCGTGGAGCGAACGCGCGGGGTGTGCCGCAGTATGGATGCGCGATGGGCTCATCGACCTCTGGCGGGAATACACTGGGTAAGGAGACGCGCAATGTCGCATGAAGAAACGATTTCTATCGACATCAAGAGCGACCATAATGGGGACGCGCTGGTTTTTTCTTTACGAGGCACGCTCGATGTCACGACGTCACCTTCGGTCCGCGCGGCGTTGATCGAGGCCGCCGAAAATGGCAAACACGAGATTATCGTCGATCTCTCCCAGGTTGAATTTCTGGATTCCACGGGGCTCGGAGCGCTGATCGGCGCGCACCGTCGCGCGCTCGAAAAAAATGGGCGGGTTCGTCTTGTTTGTACGGACGGCCCAATTCAACGTTTACTCAACATTACCGGATTGATGAAGAGCTTCGCTGTCTACTCGACGCTTCAAGCCGCCCTTGCGGATCGCGACCGCCTCGTTTCCCTCTAACCCTCGCCGGCGTAAGCTCGGTACGAATCGTCGAGCAATTCCACGATGTGCTTCACCGGCAGCGTGCTGCCGGCGGCTCGCAAGCCCGACGTCACCTGCATCGCGCACCCGGGGTTCGCCGTTACCACGATGTCGGCGCATGCGTCTAGAGCGTTGCGAATTTTTCGTTCCTGAAGGCGCGACGACATGGCAGGCTGCGTGAGATTGTATACCCCCGCGCTTCCGCAGCAGACCGAACTCTCTGCCATTTCTCGCAGGTGTAGCCCGGGAATTTTTCGCAAAAGGCGCCGCGGAGCGGCGGAGATGCGCTGCGCGTGAACGAGATGGCAGGGTTCCTGGTACGTTACCGTCGCATCGATTCGCCCGAGGCGTTCGTCGATGCCGATCGCATCGAGAAACTCCGTGATGTCTTTTACGCAATCTGAGAAAGCGACGGCGCGGCCGTGCCAGTCGTTGTCGCCTTCGAAAAGTTCGGGATACTCCTTGAGCGCGGACCCACAGCCCGCTGCGTTGACGATGTAGTACCGCGCATCCGATCGTTCGAAAGCGGCGATGTTGCGCCTTGCTAGCGTTCGGCTGAGATCGGGCTCGCCCGCGTGTAAGGCGATCGCTCCGCAGCAACCTTGCGCTTCTGGTACGATAACGTCGCACCCGGCACGTGTGAGAACGCGAACGCTTGCCTCGTGCACGGCGGCGAACGCGACCTGCATCACGCAGCCTGCGTGAAAGAAAATGGTTACGTTTTTGGACGTTTCCGCCGCGAAGCGCTGACCGCGAGCGGAGAAGAAGGTCGCGGAAACCTCCGGCGCCATCGCCTCGGTATGATCGAGGCGCAGAAGGCGCAGCAATCCGCTCTTTCGAGCGATTGCGCGCAGCCCACTGCGTTGATACGCGCGCAGCAGCGAAGCGGCGAAACGCATCCATCGCAGGTCCGAAAAAAGCACCCGTAAGGCGAACCAACGTACCGCTCGGGTAGATGGCGAATCGGTGGGTGCCCGATCGCGCTGAATCTGGGCGCGAGCGTTTTCGACCAAACGGCCGTAGCGCACTCCCGACGGACACACGGCCTCGCACGCGCGGCAATCGAGACACTCGCTCATTTGATGTACGAAGCCGGGCGCCGCCAGATCGAGCTCTCCCTCGCCCACTGCCTTGATAAGACTAATCCGACCGCGAGGCCCGGACGTTTCTGTCATAGTCTCCAGATAGGTCGGACAGGTCGGCAAGCACAGCCCACATCGCACGCATTGGTCGTAAATCGAAGCCGGAGGGACGTCGCTACCGCGAAAGCGGCGAGGCGTGTCGATCATGGAAGCGAGCCTTCGATGCCCGGAATCCGCCAGCATGCCGTAGAACGACAATATCTCGTAAGGAGAGAATGTCTTTGCCCGACGTCACCACGAGCCAATATCAGCTTTCAACCGAGGAGCGCCTTAAGCGGTTCATAAGCGCCGTGCTTGAAAAAGTCGGCGTGCCGACCGACCACGCCCGCGTGGTGGGCGATGTGCTTTCGGCCGCCGATCTGCGCGGCATCGAGTCGCACGGCATCGCACGGTTAGAATCGTACTACGTCAGCCGGATCCGCAACGGCAAGCTCAATCCCGCGCCGCACTACGACATCGTTCGCGAAACGGAAACGTCGGTATTGTTGGACGCCGACAACGGACTGGGCCATCCAGCGGGCAAGCTGACGATGGAGAAGGTCCTTGAGAAGGCGCGAAAAAACGGCGCCGCCTTCGGTGCGGTGCGCAATTCGAATCATTTTGGCATCGCCGGATACTATGCAATGATGGCGTTAGAGCACGACATGATTGGCATCGCGTCGACAAACTCCGTACGGTACGGTGCGCCGACGTTCGGCAAGGACGTCATGCTCGGTACGAATCCGTTCGCGTACGCCGTACCGACCGGCAAAGAGCCCGCCTTCGTCCTTGATTTCGCGACCACGACGGTTCCCAAAGGCAAACTGGAAGTCTACAAGCGCAAAGAGCTGCCCTTGGCCGATGGCTGGGCGATCGACGAGCACGGGAAACCCACAACCGATCCGGATGCCGCGATGCGTGGTGCGTTGTTGCCGCTCGGCGGATTCGGAACCGAACACGGCGGACACAAGGGATATGGCCTCGGGTTGCTGGTCGACATTTTGTGCGGCGTGCTTTCCGGTGGGTCATTCGGCCTGGGGTTGCCCCTCGTGAACGACACGATGGAAGGCGCGATTTCGCATTGGTTCGGCGCGTTCCGTGTGGACGGATTTCGCGACGTGGATGCCTTTAAAGCGGACATGGACGCGCAGCTGCGCGGGTTCAAAAACAGTCGGAAGGCTCCGGGTTGCGAGCGGATTTACGTCGCCGGCGAAATCGAGTACAAAAAGACGCTCGCACACCGCCGCGATGGGGTTCCCGTTCACGTAAAAGTGTGGAACGGTTTGGAAGCGCTCGCGAGCGAGCTTGGCCTGCCCTTCGATCTGGCGCGCCAGGACCCATGAAACACTTTCGCGGGGAATCATATTGGCCGCCGGTGCACGTCAGCGTTGCGTCGGCCGCCGGAGCGTACACGGTCGGCAGCGCGTCATTCTTTCATTATATCGTGCGGCTTGCGGAGGTCTCGCTGCCGCTGTGCACGGACGACCGCGAGGCGCTCGATATGCTCGCGGCGATCCCGCATGCATTTTTTGACGACGACGTCCAGTCGGGCAAGGGCTGGCGCATCGTTCCGGCCGCGACAATGGACGATTGGCCGGTCCTCGAATCGACTCCGCAACGCCTGCGCGCCGCTTTGCAAACCGCGCGTCGCGTGCTCTGGCAGCACGCCGCGCCCGTGGGCGTAAGCGCGCGCGAGATCGTAGCGATAGAAGAAGAGCTAGACAAGGTGCTCGGCATCCTGCAGCGGGCTGAAGCCGCCGGTGTCTCGGTGAACGTCACCTACGTTAGCTAACGACTTTTTCGGGAAGAGGCAATGCATCATGTCCGATCTTGTCGCGCTTTTCAAACAAACCTATAGCGAGTGGTCTCACGATAAAGCCTCCCGTCTCGCTGCGGCGATGGCGTATTATGCCATGTTTTCGCTGGCGCCGCTGCTCGTCGTTGCGGTGCAGTTGCTGGCCGTCGGCTTAGGCGGCCAAGATGCGGCGCACCGCGCGCTGCATTCGCAAATCGCGCAGATCGCAGGGCCGGGCGTATCGAAAGCCTTGGACGGCATCGTAAAAGCGCAGGAACAGCATCACGGCCAAGGCGTGATCGCCTCGGTCATCAGCTGGGCCCTCTTGCTACTCGGCGCACTGGGTGCATTCGGCACGTTGCAAGACGCCCTGAACACGATTTGGCGTGCGCCCGAGGTAACTGGATTTAATCTGAAGCGCATGCTGCGCGATCGCGCAACGTCGTTCTTAATGGTTCTCGTAATTGCCATCCTGCTCTTCGCTATGGTGTTGGCGTCATCGCTTATCGTGACGCTCGCGTCGCATGTCACATTGCTCGCGCATCCCATTGTCGTGGCGTTACTCAACGCGGTGATTACCGGAGCGGTCGGGACCGTACTTTTCGCGGCCATTTACAAGTATTTGCCGGACACGACGGTCAAATGGGGCGACACTTGGCACGGTGCGATTCTCACGGCCATTCTGTTCGTCATCGGTCAATATCTGTTGGCTTGGTATTTAGGGCGGGCGGCCACGGCGTCGGTCTATGGAGCCGCCGGATCGCTGGTTGTGGTGTTACTGTGGCTCTATTATACGGCGCAGATTTTCTTTTTCGGTGCGGAATTCACGCGCATCTCAGCGGAACGGCGCGGAAAGACATCAGCACGCCTCGCTTAACGCACGGTCATCAATGCGAGAAGAAGAGCCGGCGTCACGACAACGGCGCCGACGCCGAGAAAGTGCCAAGGCGAAACGGAGACCCCGTTGCGGCGTAGAGAAGCCATCCAAAGTAGCGTTGCGAGCGAACCTGTTACGGAGAGATTCGGACCGAGGTCGACGCCGATAAGCGCCGCGTGGACGATATGTGCCGGCGCATG
The DNA here is from genome assembly GCA_030853005.1 of Vulcanimicrobiota bacterium. Classification (GTDB taxonomy): domain Bacteria; phylum Vulcanimicrobiota; class Vulcanimicrobiia; order Vulcanimicrobiales; family Vulcanimicrobiaceae; genus JALYVW01. The sequence continues at coordinate 2,725 of JALYVW010000080.1, read as the reverse complement.
CTGTAACGAAAAGGCCGCGATCACACCGACGGGCAAATTATTGAAGATAGCGTCTGCGATTGTCACCGCGAGCCCCACCATAACATTGCCGCCGTGCTCGGGGAGTGTGGCCGCATGGGCAACAAATCGCGTCGCGAGGGCTAAAGCGCCAGTGCTGTTCAAGGCTTGAACGATAACGAACAAACCCGCTACCAGCGGCACGATGCCCCACGACATGTTGCGCACAACACGGATGCCGACGCCGCGATCGGCAAACGTGACAACGGCTACCGAAATCGCTGCAAAGAGAAACGTGAACGTGCCGATCGGCCTGCCGAGGGCCGCGACCACCACGAGCAGCGCGCACGAAATGGAAACGGTTGCAAACGCGGGCCCGCGTCCCGCTTGGGGCTCATGGGCAGGCGGCTTCACGCTAAGCCTTCCGGAAAAATCCGTGCGGAAGACGAGCCAGAGCACCGCATACGTCGCAACGATCGCGAGGAGGGACGGAATCAGAAAGGCGCCGAGCCAGTCAATGAGCGGCGGTAGTGTTTTGGCGAAGACGAGAAGATTGGCCGGATTACCGATAGGCAGCAAAAAGCTCGCCGCATTTGAAACGAACGCACAACCGTAGAGGTAGGGCAGGGGCCGCACATCCGTGCGAGCGAGGACGGCAAACACTGCCGGCGTGAGAACGACGGCCGTAGCATCGTTGGAAAGCAGCGCCGTCACGACGACGCCGATGCCATAGATCAAGGTAAAAAGACGAGCCTTGGAATGGCCCGCAGCCCAAAGCGCGCGCCCCGAAAGCCAGGTGAAGACCCCCTCGAGTCGCGCAAGTTCCGCCAGAGCCAACAGCCCGACCAAAAATAGGTACACCTGGAACCCGCGCCCGATGGCGGACGCGGCCGCATTCACCGGCACCGAACCAAATACGATCAGCAACGACGCACCGCCAAGCGCCCACACATACTCCGGAATGCGCCCTGGCCGCACCAAAATCGCCAGCACCGTCCCCAGGCAAACGATCCAGACAAACACTTCGCCCAACATCAATCGGCCACGTACTGGAGAAATGCATTTTTTCTTGCCAGCAGTCGATCGTCGCGGAAAATTAACTATAGCGTCAGATTCTAACTGCGGGTCTGAGCCCTCAACGAATAACGATGGGGATTGTGACAAACGTCGGTCAAGTCACGCCGCCCACGCGGACAACGCTCTTGCGATATGATGCGTTCGAAAAACAATCGACTGCTGATCGCCGCGATCGGCGTCTCGCTTCTAGCACACATGTTGATTGCATCGGTCTTGCGTCCACACATGGTCGTAGCCGCATCCGAACCGATTCCACGGCACATCGATATTATTCACTTACGAGTACCCAAGCCGACGCCTACACCGCATCCAACCCCTCCGCCGAAACCGCCGGAGAAGAAGACGGTTATCAAACCGCATGCGCCCAAGCCCCCAGCGCTTAGGCACACCGCGATGAAGAATCGACATGGCGTGACGATCATCGCCGCCGGTCCCGGTGTCATCGCACCGCCATTCCCGCCGGCGAATACGGGCCAGGATACCGGTACGGCGGAGCCGCCTACTGGAAGTGGACCGAAGGATGGACCGCCGCGCATCATCAGAGCGACGCCATCATGCGCGGCTCCCGATGAAGAAGCGCACGTGATGCGCGCCGTTCAATTGCAAGAACCCCAGATCGCGCGCGAACAGGGGCTTGTGGGAACGACGCAAGTCGAGGTCAGTCTCGCATCAGACGGGAGTGTCGAGCACACGAGCGTTTACCGGTCGAGCGGGTCGACGCTACTCGACGATGCGGCGCTGATTGCGGCGCGCGAGACCACATACGCGGCGGCACAGAGCAACTGTCGTTCGGTTTCCGGTTCGTATCTCTTTACGGCAGAATTCGACTAGGGAATCTCTTAGCAAGTCCAGGCACACGGGCCGGCGTCCTTAGGACGTTGGTCGAAGCGAGCGAACCGCGCGCGGCACGCTGAAAGCCGATACCACGAGCGTCGCCAGCACCAAGGTCAGGGTCACGTCGATAATCGTCCCACGATTTTCGGTACTGTAGGGGAGCGCGATTACGAGCGCGAGGGCCAGCGCGCCGCGTGCTCCCGCCGTACGAATCACATTGAGCCATCCCGGCGGAGCGATGCGACCCAACGCCCAGGGCGTCAACGCGTAGGCGAGGATTGCTCGCGCAACACCGATTCCAATGAGGGCTGACACCGCCACGAACGGGGCATCGGTAAGACGCCCGATTTCGAGCGCCGCCCCCGTTAGGAAGAAGATGATCGCATTTGAAACAAGCGCCATGCGATCCCAGGTGCGTTCCACTTTTACGGCAACATCTACAACCATCGACCGGCGCTCAAATTCGCGCAATGCTACGCCGAAGGCAATCACCGCGAAGATCGCGGAACCGCCTGCGATGTCTGCGGTGAAATAGACAAAATACGCCCCCACAATGGTCGCTATCAACTGGACAATGCTCGAATTGCGCCGCACGACAAACAATGCGAGAAGGTATGCCGCCGCAATTCCGAGCGCAAGCGCGCCAACGATACCGGCCAGCGTTGCGACCAGGGCAAGGATCGCAGCGCTCTGGCCCGAGTGCAGAAGCGTCATTACGATAATCGTCCGATAAAGAACGACGGCCATCGCGTCATTGAGCAAGGACTCGCTCTGCACGATCGTGCTCAACGATTCGGGTACCTTCGCCCTTTTGAAG
>JALYVW010000184.1 GCA_030853005.1 Vulcanimicrobiota bacterium | reverse complement strand
GCTCCGCGCACCGGATCGTCGCGTGGCGCCTTCTCTTGCAGGACCAACAGCCGGTTGAACGCGAGATCGTGCGCGACGCAGTTGATAAGCTTTTATGCAATCCCGCCATCGAAAGGGCACAGATCGGATGACTTCACCCGACGGGCAATACACCATTGCGACGCTCGGTTCACACTCGGCGCTCCAGATTCTCAAAGGCGCCCACGATGAGGGGTTCGCAACGCTGGCTATAGCCAATCGCGACACCGAAGGATTGTACCGCTCGTTCAAGTTCGTCGACGAAGTCATCGCTATCGACCGTTACGAAGATTTTCCGGCGCTGATGCCAGAGTTGCAGCGACGCAAGCTGATCATCGTTCCGCACGGCTCGTTCGTAGCCTATTTATCGCTCGAAGAGCACAAGCGCATGACCATTCCGTACTTCGGGAACAAAGCGGTGCTGGATTGGGAAGCCAGCCGCGAATTGCAGCGCGATTGGCTCCTGCGCGCCGGATTGAAGTTGCCGCGGCACTTTCGCGACGGGCACGAAATCGACCGGCCGGTCATCGTAAAACTGTACGGGGCGAAGGGCGGCAAAGGCTACCTGTTTATCCGGGATGCGGCCGACTTTGAGGAACGCGCCAGCCACCTCAAAGAAGACTACATGATTCAGGAATATATCATCGGCGTTCCGCTCTACATCCACTATTTCTACTCGCCATTGGACGATCGGCTGGAGATCATGTCGATGGATCGCCGATACGAAACGAACGTGGATTCGCTGGGCCGCATTCCCGCAGCGGCGCAAGAAGGCATGGAACTGCATCCTTCGTACGTCGTGGTGGGCAATTCGCCGGTATCGCTGCGCGAGTCAATGCTGGCCGAAGCCTATCGTATGGGCGAAAACGTGGTGCGTGTCAGCAAAGAAATCTGCGGCGAGAAGGGACTTTTCGGGGCGTTCTGCATCGAAACGATTATTACGCCGGACATCCAGTTCTACGTCATGGAGATTTCGGCGCGTATCGTGGCGGGCACCAACCTCTTCATCGACGGATCCCCGTATTCATACCTCAACTATTCCGAACCAATGTCGACGGGGCGCCGGATCGCACGGGAGCTCAAGAACGCACTTTTGAGCAATAATCTGCGTTTAGTACTCGATGATACGAGCGTTCTCTAGGTTTGCCATGGCGCTGGCCGGCGCCGCCTGCATGCTGCTTCCAAGCGCCGCCTCGGCTGCGATCGAGGTGGATCCTCAGAAACTTTATAGCGCCATGAAGTCCGCCTACGACCTGGGAGCCGCGCACGGCTGGTCGTATTTCGACCAGGAATACTACCTTTCGACGATCTTCAACGCTGGCCGCGCCTACTCGTTGCAAATGCCCGACAGCCCGGCATACGGCGAACTCGCGCAAACGGCCGTGGACGTGGCGGCGGGGCTCCATTGGAATCCGCTCACCAATCACGATGCGGTAGAATGGTACGTTCGCGAGGCCGCCGCCTGGGTGCTCAAAAATAATCCGGACCGCGGCGAACAGGCAAAGGCTCGCGACCTCGTGACGCGAGCCGATGCGTTGGAGAACCCGGTGCAGTTGGCTCGACTGGCCAACGAGGACGCAGCCGCGAACGCTCGGCAATATCCACGGAACGCCGACGTTTTAGCGCAGCAGACCGAAGCGGCGTGGCGCGCTTGGATCCTGACGCGCGATCCTTCGTGGCGCGCTCTCGCAATCTCGCAAGCGGCCGCCATGAATTTCCCCATCGCCAGCCTTCCCACGACCTGGGGACCCGCGTTCGTCAGCGCGCTGCAGAACGCCGCGCACGGTGTGGACGGCTACACGCAGAACGAAAAAGTCGACGCTGCCGGCGTGTTGGTGCGTTTGGCTCGCGTGAACCCCTTGCGCGTCATCGGCAGCGTGCGCTCGCAATCGCACGAAGCGATGCTCAGCACCCTCGCGCCCGCGGACGAATATTTCGGACCGATGGGTATGTCTATTTTAGGTATTCAGAATGAAATCAAACGCGTGAATGCCTATTTGGATGCCGGGTGGGGCGACCGCGAAAGTGGCGCGGCG
>JALYVW010000183.1 GCA_030853005.1 Vulcanimicrobiota bacterium | reverse complement strand
CAACAGAAATGTGCCGGGATGTCCGTTCACGGATGCGTGAACGCGGGGTTCAAATGCGCTTCCACCGAGGCTGAACATGTCCAGGGGCACCGCTCCCGCGGCGAACGTCCACGAAGACGTCGCAGTCGGCGGAAGGAGATCGGCGTCGGCGACGGGCTTCGACGCGTCCACTTGCGCGAGATCGTAGTGCTTTCCATCGTAGTCGTACGCGGCGGCGAATTTCTTATCCGAGCCGAGCGATCCGTAACGCGTGATGTCGATGGTTTGCGGTTCGCCTTGCGGGTCGATGACGGCGCGCAGATACGCACCGGTCTGCGGATCCACGTACAAATCCATCGGGAGCCCGGCTGCGGGTGACAACCGCACGATCGTCGTGGCGGCGCCCCGCACGGTTGCGGATCCCTCGCCCGATGCTCCGCTCATGTCCGTGGTTGCTTCGCCCAAGATCGCGTCGCGGTCGATGGCGACGCGTCCGGAATGGCCCAGAACGGCGACGAAATTCGCGTTTTCGTTCGTTTTCCAAACGGCCCGTCCGGTGAAGCCGTTCTGTATGGAGAGGTGGCCGTCGGCGGAGGTCAGGGTGTCCCGAAAGATCAGGCCGCGGCGTGATTCCGAAAAAGCGTCGGTGGTCGGTCCGTCGGATCGGGTACCCGATGCGTGCCACGCCACACCGCTAGCGGCAGACCAACCGGCGAAGGCCCGATGTTTCGCGAGCAACGATGTAGCATCGTCCGCGCGGACCGCGGCCGGAATGAGAAAAAGGACGGCGCCTGAAAGCGCGACGTGAAGAAGAACCCTCATAAAAAAACCCTCCGCACGCTTCCTTCGACACCTGCGCTTGAAACCTCGGTGCCGGGTCTGGTATTGTAAAGCGTCGAATCGCTTTGCTCGGCACGAGGCTCGGTAGCTCAGCGGTAGAGCAGGGGACTCATAAGCCCTTGGTCGGGTGTTCAAATCACCCCCGAGTCACCAATTACGGAGAGGGCCGCCCATCGGCGGCCGTCTTCCTTATCCGAGGTACCCATCAAGATGTCAACGATCCCGTGCGACTTCTGCCCCCATCCGGTCGACCGCGAGCAGATGGAAGAAATCGAGATTTCGCACTACGTTCCCGATTCTTCCGGCGACGATCTGGCCTATGCCCGCACGTATTTTTTCGGGCATCCCGACTGCGTCCGAAAATTTTATCGAGGACTCGTTGACCATAAGCTCGACTTGTTCAAGCATATCCCCAGCGCCGGCAATTCGACCGAAGGCCGGAGTTAGGAACGTGCGCTCGTAGCTCAGCTGGATAGAGTGCTTCCCTCCGAAGGAAGAAGTCGTGGGTTCGAATCCCTCCGAGCGCACCAGTAGTTTCTTGCAGGACGACGAGCGCCATGTGCGCCGGGCCCTGGAACTTGCCGATCTCGCGGCGGCGGCGGGCGACGTCCCCATCGGCGCGGTGTTGGTGAGCGGCGATCTCGTGCTCGAGGCGCACAACGAAAAAGAAGTGCGTCAGGATGCAACCGCACATGCCGAAATGCTGCTGCTGCAGCAGGCCGCGCGACATCTTGGCGCGTGGCGTTTATCGGACGCGACGTTGTATGTGACGAAGGAACCTTGCGTCATGTGCGCCGGCGCCATCGTGGCGGCCCGCATAAAGCGCGTGGTGTTTGGGTGCCGGGATCCCAAAGGGGGCGCCGCGGGTAGCGTGCTGGACATTTTGGCCCATCCGGCGCTCAACCATCGGGTCGAAGTAACGGGCGGTGTGCTGGAACCGCAAGCAACCGCGCAGCTTCAAGCGTTTTTTCGAGTGCGCCGGACCTAGAGGAGAGTTTGTTCCGGCGGCGCGAACCAGCGAGAGTTTGCGCCGGACGGGCGCAGCGCGGAGAGGTGGTCGAGCGGTTGAAGGCACCCGCCTCGAAAGCGGGCAGACGTGATGAGCGTCTCGAGAGTTCGAATCTCTCCCTCTCCGCCCATGCTAAATCTCATAATCCTCGGCCCAATTGAACCGGGGATCATTAATTTCCTCATACGGTACAATATATGTCTTCTTATGGTTCCCACGTACTAGC
>JALYVW010000182.1 GCA_030853005.1 Vulcanimicrobiota bacterium | reverse complement strand
CGCTCCATCCGCATAGCAGCCTCGGTGGTAAAACGCCCGAGGAGTTCCTCGGCCTCTACGAAAACAGCCACCTACCGCAGAAATCACTGGTCGCATGATGGGACCTATCCCACTCGGGCCAAGCAAAACTAGAATTTTCGGCGAACTAACCCCTCCTGAAAGGACGGTTCGCCTTGAAGAAATCCCGGTTCTCCTATGAGCAGATCGCACGCGCTACGCCAGGCCGAAGTCGGAATGGCGGTTGCGGGCATTTTTCGCAAGATTGGCGTGTCTGAAGCCACGTTTTACGCGTGGAAGAAAAAGTTCGGCAGCATGGGAACGGCTGAAATCCGCGAGTTGCGGGAGGACAATGGCCGCCGCAAACGCGTCGTCGCCGATCTCACATTAGACAAGGCGATGCTCCAAGACGTCATCACGAAAAACGGTAGCGCCGATGCGCCGGCGCTTTGCGTTGCCATATGTCAAGAAAGCCTACAAAGGTTAATGTGCGACGCGCATGCCGCGGTGCTCAATATCTGTCGGGCGACGATTCTTTACCGATCGGTGAAAGTCGATGACCCAGCTCTGCGCGCACGGATCAAGGAGATCGCCACTGCACGCTTGCGCTATGGCTACCCACGCGTTTTCAGGTGCTCCTGTGTCGCAAAGGATGGAAGGTGAACCGCAAGCGCGTCCACCGTATCTATCGCGAAGAAGGCCTTTCAATGCGTCAAAAGCCGCCGCATCGTAGAAAATCTGTGGTTGTACGCGAGCGGCTCGCCGCGACGAGTGTCAACCACACCTGGCGAATGGATTTCATGGCCGATAATCTGCTTGACGGGCGAAAGAGTCGATAACTATAGTCGTGAGTGTGTCGCGCTCGAGGGGGCGCGGAGCTTCAAAGGCACAGACGTTGCGGCCGTACTCAGTCGCGTTGTGCGCCTGCGAGGAACGCCGAAATTCATCCGCTGTAATAATGGCCCGGAGTTCATCTCCTGGGCAATGGATCAATGGGCGTATTGGAACAAGGTCTCGTTGGACTTCTCGCGCCCCGGGAAGCCTAATAATGCATTCTGCGACTCATTCAACGGCCGCGTACGCCAAGAGCTGCTCAATGCCAGTTGGTTCCAAACCTTGGATGAATCGCTGGTGAGAACGACGCGTTGGCGCGACGAATACAACCGCGATCGGACGCATGGATCTCTCCGGAATTTAACGCCGGCGGAGTTCGCAAAGAGTGCCGCAAAATATGCATCCTAGAAGCCGGAAATTCCAGTACCATTCGGCCTAACAACCGATTTAGGGTCACTTAAGAACGTCAGCGCCCTGCTACAAGGACGTTCCTTTTAGCGATAGAACTGGCGCGCTATGGCAGCCAATACTATTCATGCCACGGCCGTAATCGCGCCGACCGTCCGCATGGGCCGCGGAAACATCATTGGCCCCTTTACCTTTATGACCGGCAATGTCACCATTGGCGACAATAATTGGGTGGGGCCGCACGTTACCATAGGTACGCCAGCGCAATACACAACTTCAAAGTTCGAACTCAGTGGCGAGGCGCACAGTGGAATTACAATCGGCAATCGATGTGTTATTCGCGAATACTCGACAGTGCACCAGCCGTCGAAATTTTCGACTGTTATGGAAGACGACTGCTATTTAATGGCATACTGCCATGTGTCCCACGACACCGTCCTTCGCCGCGGAGTGGCGATGGCGAACAATACCCAAATTGGCGGATTCAGCGAGATACAGGCGTACGCTACCCTCGGACTATCGTCCGTTATTCATCAGTACAGCACCGTCGGTGCATTTGCCATGATCGGAATGGGTACCGTGATCACGAAAGACGTACCGCCCTTCGTCAAGGTTGTGGGAACGCCCGCCCGGCTTACTGGAGTGAATGAAGTGGGACTCGCGCGCAATGGATTTACGCAGAACACGATTGCGGCGATCGTCGCCGCTTATACCCGAGGGCTACTGCCTGCCCTAGATGATCCGCTTGCATCCGAACACATGATAGCATTCGAGCAACGCCGGGAAGAAAGACGTCGGCCGCTAATTGTGCTGAGGAACGCCCTTAGCTAGGCTTCGT
>JALYVW010000181.1 GCA_030853005.1 Vulcanimicrobiota bacterium | reverse complement strand
CTGCAGATGAAGGCGCTGGGTTTTTATGGCCACCAATACGTCGCGAGTCTCCAGGATGACGGCGCATCCCATTGCGTCCATTTACACGCCATCATAAACCGAGTGCATCCGCGCACGCACCGCGCGCACGCCCCACAGGGCGACTATCAGACGATGCGCGATGTCTGTCGCAGAATCGAGCTCGAGCAAGGCTGGCAATACCTTGCCGGCAGCAAAGCAGACGGCCTGAGCGAGCGGGCGCGCGCGGCGGAGCGCTATCTCGGAGTGCGTTCCTTGGAGCGGCGCGTGAAGAGCGATCTCGCGCTCAAGATTGATGAGACCTCCCGCCGCCCGCTGGCAGGCTGGGACGACGTGCACACGTTGTGCCGGGAGGCAGGAATAGAGTACAGAGAGACGCTCCACGGCCATAAACGCGGCGCCGCTCTCATCGGCATAGACGCCTCTATACGGGCCAGCCGGGCCGGAATCAACCATGCGCAGCTTCTCGAACGGCTCGGTGCTTTCACGCTCGATCGCGTGCGCGACCAGGAGCGCCGGCGGCGCGTCGGCGCGTTTGAGCAGCGCTGTGACGCGTGGGCGATGGCGGCGAAAGATGCGCCGGATTGGCATCGCGTACACGACCTCGCGCGCGTTCACGGACTCGAACTCGATCTCCATAAGCGCGGCGGCGGGCTGCAGCTCCGCGACATCGATTCGGCCGAGACGATCGCCGCCAGCAAGATCGATCGCAGCCTGGCGCGTAAAGCGCTAGAACAACGCATTGGTAAATTTGAGCACTCGCATACGGCGCTCGAACGGGCAGAGGCTCGCGAGGCGGAACAGCGTGCGGAGTCGCTGCTTCGAGGCGAAAAACTGTTGAAGGATTGCAGCCCCATCCTCTACCGGTGCACGGCTCGGCAGAGCGTCTTTAACGAGTTCGACGTCGACACGGCACTGGCGGATATGCGGATCTACGACCCGCGCCAGCGCGAGCTCATTGCGGTTAAGGTCGTGGGCGAAGCCGTGCACCTGGAGACGCCGGCGGGGCGGCAATACACGACACAGGCCGTTATAGAAGAAGAGCGAGACCTCCAAACGATTTGCGAGCGCTTGGCCAGCCAAAGCGGGCGCCCGGTGTCGGCTCACGTCGATCCAATGAGCGCGGACCGCATGTCCGAGCTGCGCGAGCGCGGATTCTCGACAGAAGAGATAGCCGCCATCCATACACAGACGAAGGACGCCATCGCCTACGCCTGCGACGGATCGCGCATTGGTGTGATCACTGGCGTTCCGGGGTCGGGTAAGACCTTTCTCGAGAAGCAGATCGTTAAATCGTACGAGGCGGCCGGCTACGACGTTCGCGGCGTTGCGCTCGCACATAGCGCAGCGCGCGAGATGCGCGAGTCGGGTATTGACGACGCGGACAGCATGGCGCACGAGCTATTCAAATGGAAGATCGCACGAGCGCGCTTGGGCGAGATCGGGCGTGAAGAAGCGCTCCAAGAGATGCCCGATGAGATTCGCAAAGAGTTTCGCGGGCTCAAGGCGATTCGGCCGAGTATCGCGGATCCTCGTACGCCAAAACAGCATGCGTACAACGCGCGCTTGGACGCGCAGCGCGCCAAAGCCGCGCGCGAACTACCGAGCGCGAAAACGCTTTATCTCGTCGACGAAGCCAGCATGGTCGGAACGGCCACGGGACGCGCGTTTTTGCAAGAAATTGAAAAGCGGGGCGCAGCAGTGCAATTCATCGGCGATGATCGCCAGCACCAATCGCCCACGCGCGGTTCGACGCTGGACATTGCGCGTGCGGTTCTTGGGTCGCGCACGGTCGATCTTGCGCAAACGCAGCGGCAGCACAAGGCGTGGCAACGCGAGGCGACCCATGCCATGCGGCGTGGCGACTTTGCAACAGCGATTCAATCGTACGACGAACACAGCGCAATCCACATCTCCAAAAGCCGCGAGGAGAGCATTGCGAAAAGCGTCGAAGCCTGGCGGGGAGGCGTGCTCGCGGGCAAAGAGGCATGCATCGTGGCGGTGCGCAACGCCGACATGCTCGAGCTCGGCCAGGCCTGCCACGAAGAGGCACGCAAGATGGGTCGGCTGCGTAGCGA
>JALYVW010000180.1 GCA_030853005.1 Vulcanimicrobiota bacterium | reverse complement strand
ACATCCATCCGGACGGCGCGGCTTGCGCCGGCAGGGACGCTGCCCAAAGTGCGGCTAGAGCGGCCACCACCATGCGTAGAAACGGCCAGGTTCGTTGCCGGTGCGCGACGGCGAGATACGCGACAATCCCCAACGCGAGCCACCCCGCACCATAGAGTATGGCGCGGGGCCCGCTATAGGTAAACGCCAGCAGCCATCCAGCGGCCGCGATGATGGCCGGCACCGGAAAGAGCCACATGCGAAACGGCGCTGGCGAGCGGCGAACGCGCAAGACGATGAGCGCTGCGATTTGGGCGATGCTCTGGATCAGCACGATACCCGCCGTAAGCATAGCGATGACTTGATCGAGGGTAAAGAATGTCGCGGCTAAAGACAGGCCACCGATTACTAGAAGCGACACGTACGGGAAATGGCCGCTCGGATGCAGCTTTGCGAACATCGGCAAGAACGCCCGATCGCGAGCGGCCGCATAGGGTATGCGTGAGAAGCCTAGCAAATTTCCAAAAAGCGACGCAAACGCCGTGACCAAAATGAACACGGTTACGATGCGAGCCGCAAGGGGCCCCCACGTTCGTTCGACCACCGTCGCCGCGACGTATTGCGCCGAGTCTGGCGCGGGGCCGCCATTTTTCCCGACCAATTCTTGCCAGGGCACGACGCCGAGCACGCCGACCTGCAGCGTAATATACAGAATTGCGACCACCACGATCGAAATGACGATCGCGCGCGGAATCGTTCGGTTGGCCTCGCGCACCTCATCGCCAAGCAACGCGGCTTGCGCGTAACCAACGTAATCGTAGAGGGTGATGAAGAGCGACCCTCCGAGCCCGGCGAGAAACCCCAGGCTAAACGAAAAAGGGTGGTCCATGGCAAGCGCGCGGCGCAAGTCCGCGTGCGGTAAAGCGGCCGCTATGATCAAAAGCAGCGTCACGATGGCGGCCAGGCCAAGATAAAAGCTTTCGGCCGCGATCGTGGTAATGCGCCGGTAAAGCAACGCGATGGTTACCAGTCCCAACCCGATTTCGAGCAATTGCTTGAGATGTGCCGACGCTGCAAGCGCGGGAAAGAAATATCCCGCATAGTTGGCAAAACCGATATATCCGCTAGCGAGAATTAGCGGAGCGTACAGCAAAAATTGCCAGTTGAAAAGAAAGGCGAGCGCGCGCCCCCACGTTTGCGGACCAAAGGTTTCGCGCAAGTAGACGTAGGTACCGCCGGAACCTGGAAAGCGAGAGGCCAGCTCCGCCCACACGAGGCCGTCGCAGAGCGCGACGATCGCCCCGGCGATCCATCCAACCAGGGCCAGCGGTCCGTTCATGTAGCCGAGCACGAGCGGAATGGTGATCAGCGGGCCTATGCCGATCATCGTTATAACGTTGACCGCGACGGCGTCGCGAAGACCGACCCCGCGAATCAAGCCGTTCATCGCGTCGCAGTTCGGCGTAGTGAGGAACGACCCTCGCGGCGAACGGCGTGCGCATGAACGAGCACTCCGACCTCGCCCGGCTGCTGCGCTTGCAGGGCGACCTGCGCATCGATTTTATCGAAAGTGATGCCCTTGCGAACAACGCGTTGGGTGATCCGGCAACCCGGCCGCTCGCGATCTATCTCCCGAAGGGGTACGACGAGCAAGGGTCGCGCCGGTATCCGGTTCTGTACTGCTTGCATGGATACACCGGCGACGTTGCCGCTCTCGTTTCCGCGCGCCCCTGGGAAGTTAACGTCGTGCAATGGATCGACCGTCTGATCGCGCAGGGTCGCATGCAGCCCACGATTCTCGCGGTCGTGGATGGGTTTACTCGCTTGGGCGGATCGCAATACGTGAACTCGCAACACAACGGCGACTATGCCACGTATGTCGTTCGCGATGTCATCGCGTACGTCGACTCGGCGTACCGGACGCTCTCCCGGGAGAGCGGAAGGGCGGTCTTTGGGAAATCGTCGGGCGGGTTCGGGGCAATGCATCTCGCGATGGAGTATCCTGGCGTGTTCGCGGCCTTCGCATCGCATAGCGGCGACGCGTATTTCCGGTACGCGCATCCGATGTCGTTCAAAGATGCGCAACGCACGCTCGAGTCATTCGAAACCGTCGCCGCGTTTGTCGATGCGTTCGAAACAAAACACAAG
>JALYVW010000079.1 GCA_030853005.1 Vulcanimicrobiota bacterium | reverse complement strand
CCGCCGTGCGCGCCGGGGCTCTCGTCATTCCCTTTTTCAGTGGTGGGTCGCCGGAGGGTGGCGCCAAGGCCATAGACGAGGAACTTGGAGGCCCGATCTGCGAGATGCTTGCTTCGGGTGAACTCAAAGGGAAGTCGTACGAAACGACGCCCTTCTTCGCTCGAGGAAAATCCTACCAGCGCGTCCTTGCCATCGGCCTAGGCGACAAGAAAGCGTTCGAGCCATACATGCTCGCGCGGTACGCCGGGGCCGCCGTACGCGCGCTGGGACGAAAAAACGTGCGCGACATTGCCTTCTTGATGCCGGCACTGGCAGCCGGCAACGAAGCGGAAAGCGCTTCCTTTTTGATCGAAGGTGCGATTTCCGGCGGCTTCGATACCACGACGTATCAAAAGGAACCGGAACGCCGAAGCATGGCCGAAACCATCACGATCGTTGCCGAGGGATTGGACAAACCCGCACTCGAGGCCGGGGCCCGTCGCGGCAACATTTTGGGCGAGGCCGTCAATTTTGCACGTCGCCTCGCGATCACGCCCGCCAACGACATGACCCCGACGCACCTCGCCGACGAAGCCACCAAAGCGGCCAAAGCGGTTGGCATCGACATCGACGTCCTCGACGAAGCGCGCTGCAAAGCGGAAAACATGGGATCGTTTCTCGGCGTCGCTCAGGGCAGTACGCAACCGCCTAAATTCATCGTTATGACGTATAAGGGCGATCCTGGAGGTAGTGAAACGTTAGCGCTTGTGGGCAAAGGCATCACCTTCGACAGCGGCGGCATCTCCATTAAGCCGGCCGAACGCATGGAAGAGATGAAATACGACATGTCCGGCGGCGCCGGGGTCATTGCAGCGATGCGCGCCATCGGCGAGATGAAACCCAAGCTCAACGTCATCGGCATCGTTCCCGCTACGGAAAACATGCCGGGCGGAAAAGCGACTAAGCCGGGGGACGTTCACACGGCCATGAACGGCAAGACGATCGAAGTCATTAACACGGACGCCGAAGGCCGGCTGATCCTTGCAGACGCACTTTGTTACGCGCGCAAACTCAAAGCCACGAAGATCGTCGATGTCGCAACGCTCACAGGCGCGTGCGTCGTGGCGCTTGGTCACGCGGCGAGCGCCGCCGTCAGCAACAACGACGCGTTCGCAAAAACGTTCTTGAACGCTGCAAAACCGACAGGCGAACGCTATTGGCAAATGCCGTTGTTCGAGGATTACAGCACTGCTATGAAAAGCGATATCGCCGATTTGAAAAACACCGGCGGCCGCGCGGCGGGCACCCTCACGGCGGCCGCTTTTCTGAACGCTTTCGTTGAAGATACACCCTGGGTACACCTCGACATCGCGGGCACAGCGTACTTGGAATCCGAGTCGGCGTGGCAAGCGAAGGGCCCCACCGGCACGCCCGTACGCGCGTTTGTCTCGCTCGTCGAGCAACTCTCCGGCACGACGGCCGTACACGCTAACGGGACGACGGCCAAGGCAAACGCCTAAGCGCAAGATTCGGGTGGGCTTCCCATCCGAATCGCATTATACTGCGAACATGGTTACGGACTACGACCGCGTCGCTGCGGCAATCGAATATCTGAGGGATCATGCGGGGGAGCAACCCCGCTTGAACGAGGTCGCGGAGGCCGTTCACGTCAGCCCGTTCCATTTCCAGCGACTTTTCAAACGCTGGGCGGGCGTAACCCCGAAACAATTTCTCGCGGTTCTCACGGTCGATCGCGCGAAGACGCTGCTCGCGTCGGACGCAAGCATCCTGGACGCGGCGCTCGAGGTCGGCCTATCGTCGCCCTCGCGCCTGCACGATCATTTTGTCAGCATCGACGCCGTTACGCCGGGCGAGTACAAACAGCGCGGTGCCGGATTGGCTATTGACTACGGGCGTGCGGAATCGCCATTCGGAGAAGTATGGACCGCCTCAACCGACCGCGGTATTCTCTCGCTGGTCTTTACCGATGCCGAACGCGCAGATCCCCTGGAGCGAGCGCGGACGCAGTGGCCGGAAGCCCGGTTTTCTCGCGACGACGAAGGTGCACGCGTCGTCGCCGATCGCGTTTTTGCGCGGGATGCCGGCGCTGGGCAAGACGTGCGCGTACGCGTGCGAGGGACGAACTTTCAGGTTCGGGTGTGGCAGGCGTTACTGCAGATTCCCGCAGGACAAACCGTGTCGTATTCCGGCTTGGCAAAGGTGATCGGCGCTCCGGATTCGGCAAGAGCGGTCGGAAATGCACTCGCTGCAAATCCGGTAGCCTACGCCATCCCATGCCACCGAGTCCTCACCGGAAGCGGCGCGCCCGGCGGATATCGCTGGCATCCCGGACGAAAACGCCTCATGCTCGCATGGGAGCGAGGGGCTTGGAGGTAGCCACGCAGAAGGCCGCGCGGTGATACCCGCTGCCGACCCGGCCACCGAAGGCGCGCCGGTCCGCCGCCTGACTGCAAGCGTCATCGGACGCCGCAAGGGCAAAGTTCGCTTCCCCGTGATCACCGCGTACGATGCGCCGTTTGCGAAATTCGCGCAAGATGCGGGCATCGACGTCCTGCTCGTCGGCGACAGTCTTGGCAACGTCGTGCTCGGATATTCGCAGACGACCCCGGTTACCATGAACGACATGATTCATCACGCAAAAGCCGTCGTTCGCGGAACGACGCGCGCGCATATCATCGTCGATTTACCGTTCGGATCCTATCAGGCTTCGAATGAAGATGCCGTGGGTAACGCCGTGCGGTTAGTGAAAGATGGAGGCGCATCGTCGGTCAAGCTCGAGGGCGGTGAGACCGCAGCACAACGCATAGCAGCTATCGTCGATGCGGGCATCCCGGTTGTGGGACATATCGGCGTCATGCCTCAGACCGCCAGCCTCGGTCCCGGCTACAAAGTCCGGTCGGATCGCGCGCGCTTGCTGAACGACGCGCATGCGGTAGAAGCTGCGGGCGCGTATGCGATCGTCCTCGAGGCCGTCGATCCGCTCGTCGCCGCGGAGATCACAACGGAATTGCATATCCCGACGATCGGCATTGGCGCAGGCCCGAGCTGCGACGCGCAAGTGCTCGTCCTGCACGACGCCTTGGGCCTCTACGGTGAATCGCCCAGCTTTGCGAAGCGCTACGCCGACATCGGCGCTTCTTCAGTACGAGCGCTGCACGACTTCGCAGTCGAGGTCCGCGAAGGCCGCTTCCCGCTTTAGTTCCTAGGAGACGGCTACGCGCGCACGGTGGGCGGCGGGAACGTTTGGATACTCACCGGTTAAACAGCCCAGGCACATTTCTTCGCGCCGACGGCCCGTCGACTCTACGAGGCCTTCCAAGCTGAGATAGCCGAGTGAGTCCGCGCCAATTTTTTCGCAAATTTGGGCCACCGTATAGTTTGCGGCGATGAGTTCGTCGTAGGTTGCCATATCGACGCCCAAGTAACATGGATGTTGGATCGGCGGCGACGTGATGCGCACGTGCACTTCACGCGCTCCGGAGTCGCGCAGCAGCGAGACGATGTGCGGAGTCGTCGTTCCGCGCACGATGGAATCGTCGACCACCACGACCCGTTGGCCGCGCAGGTTTTCAAAAACTGGATTAAATTTCAGTCGGACGCTGCGGCTGCGCGTACTTTGATCCGGGCTAATGAACGTGCGGCCGATGTACCGGTTCTTAATGAGCCCTTCCACATACGGCAAGCCGGACTCATCGCTATATCCAATGCCTCCGGGAACGGCCGAATCGGGGACCGCCATTACGACGTCGGCTTCGACCGGATGTTCCCGGGCCAAGATGCGCCCCATCTGATACCGGGCCACGTAAATCGAATGGTCGTTCAAGCGCGAATCCGGGCGCGCGAAATAGATATACTCGAACATGCAAAGCGCGGGCTTGGCTTCGATCTGCTCGCGGAAAGAATGCAACCCGTCCGCATTGATGCGGATGATTTCACCCGCTTCGATTTCGCGTAGGTAGGTCGCACCAACCGTCGCTAACGCGCAAGATTCTGAAGCCACGACGTACCCGCTGTTTCCTGGAAGTTGTCCCAAACACAACGGGCGCACGCCCCAGGGATCGCGGAAGGCGAAGAGCTCGTCTTTGGTCGCGAGAACGATCGAATACGCGCCCTTGGCTTTGTGCAGGACGTTACGAATCCGCTCGACCATGTCGCCATCGCCCTCGACGAGCAACTTGGCCATCACCTCGGAATCCGATGACGCTTGGAGGATAACACTAGGAGAAAGCGTTTCGCGAAGCTCGTCTGTATTCGTAAGGTTGCCGTTGTGCGCGAACGCGAAATCGCCAACGTCGCTGCGCTCCAAAAGCGGCTGCGCATTCACGACGATTGAGGATCCGGTGGTAGAATACCGAGTGTGGCCGACGGCGATGTAGCCGCCGAGTTGGCTCAAAATGGATTCGTCAAAAATCGCTCCAAGCAATCCCATGTCTTTGTGCGAACGAATCGTGCCACCGTCGCCCGCCGCGATCCCGGCCGACTCTTGGCCGCGATGCTGCAGGGCATATAAAGCAAAAAAAGCCAGCCGCGCCGCGTCCTGGCCCGGCGAATACACGCCGGTTACTCCGCACATAAGTCCGTAGTTCTACGTTCGCGAGTCAATCCCGGCGCCGCATCCCGAAGAGCTGCAACACGGCCAAGAAAATGTTTATGGCATCGAGGTAGATCTGCACGGCAAGCTGAACGGGCGTCGCCCACGTTTCATTCGCGCGAATGCGCGCGAAATCGATCAGCACGAGAAACGAAAAAATGACCAGAGTCGCCCACGCGTAGATCGCCGGGTGAAACCAATGCGTAAAAACGGAGACGATCCCAGCGAGCACGAGCACGATCAACGCGCCATACACCCAGCCAGAAAAGCGGCGCAAATCTAAGCCGGTCAGGTACACGAGCGCTGCGAGTCCAAACATGCCGAGCGCGGTCGTCAAGGCGGCCTCGTACACGATGCCCGGTCCAAACGCGCGCACGTAGTAGCCGATCGTCGGACCGAATCCGATGCCTTCGAGACCCGAGAATAGATAAAAGAGCGTGAGCGAAAGCGCTTCGTTCGCACGCGTTGCATTGATGGCGATCAGGACGACGAAGCCCGCAATAAAGGCGAGAAGTGCGAGCCCGCCAGGAAGCGTTTGGGTAAAGTATGCCGTCGTCGCGGTTACGGCCAACCCGATCCCAACGATTGTCAGAACCGTGCCCAGCAACGTACGACTTGATACGCGCGCCTGAACGGCCGGTGAGGTTCGATATCCGTACGCCACAGACTATATGACCGCACCGGCTGGGAGTCCGGTTTCGATTTTGGCTGCATCGGTGGCAATGTCGGTGCGAAAGGACAGTCGCGCTCCGCCAAAGCGCTGGGCTAACGCCCGCACTGCGCCGTACGCCTTTTCTCGCGCTTGAGCGAGCGTCTCGCCCACGGCCGTTACCGTAAGCACGCGGCCACCATTCGAATCGACCCGTCCATCACGAAGCGCGGAGCCTCCCCAGAAGACCTGGGCTCCATCCAGAGCAACGTCGGCGGTTAGGGTCACTGCAGAACTCTTTCGAGGATAATCGTCCCCGGCCAGCACGACGCCCACGCACGCGCCGCCGGAAAAGCTAGCCGCCGCGGGATCGAGCGCTCCATCGGCCGCCGATTTAAGCAACTGA
The DNA here is from genome assembly GCA_030853005.1 of Vulcanimicrobiota bacterium. Classification (GTDB taxonomy): domain Bacteria; phylum Vulcanimicrobiota; class Vulcanimicrobiia; order Vulcanimicrobiales; family Vulcanimicrobiaceae; genus JALYVW01. Next base: position 2,177 of record JALYVW010000079.1, on the reverse strand, counting down.
GCGAAATCGCCCCGCACGAGCGGCATCAGCACTTGCGTTTCCGGATCACCGAAGCGCGTATTAAATTCGATAACGACGGGCCCCGACACGGTCCACATCAATCCGCAGTAGAGCACGCCGATGTATATTTCGCCTTCCGCAAGAAGTCCGCGCAGCACCGGCGCAAGGATGCGTTCGCGCACGGTCTGCTGCATATCGTCGGGAAATCCCAGGGGCGGAGCATACGCACCCATACCGCCAGTGTTGGGGCCGGTGTCGCCGTCACCTGCGCGTTTGTAATCGCACGCCGCGGCGATTGGAATCATGGCGCGGCCATCCGCGAGCGCGAAGACGCTGACTTCACGGCCCTCCAGCTTTTCTTCCAAAAGCACATCGCTGCCGCCGCCCGGAATTTTTCCGGCGCCGTACCAATCGTCGAGCACGACGCGCGCTTCAGCCGCATCGGCCGCGACCACGACACCCTTTCCGGCGGCGAGGCCGTCGGCTTTGACCACACACGGGCCGGACCACGTTTCTAAGGCCTTGCGCGCCGTTTCGGCCGAATGCACGATCGTCGCGCGGGCGGTGGGTACGCCGTGGCGTTCCATGAACCGCTTTGAATAGACTTTGCTCGATTCCAGGCGTCCGCCTGAACGATTGGGGCCAAACGTCGCGATGCCGGCGTCGCGCAGCCGGTCGCCGACCCCCGCTGCGATAGCAGATTCAGGGCCGAGAACCACCAAGTCGATGCGCTCGGCACGCGCGCGATCGACGATCGATCTGCCGTCCGTCGCAGCAATCGGCCAATTTTCTCCGCGCGATGCCGTGCCGGCGTTTCCCGGGGTCGCAAAAATAGCTTCGCACGATGCGGACTGCGCGAGGCGCCACGAAAGCGCATCTTCGCGCCCGCCGTTCCCGACGACGAGGATTCTCACGCTATTCCCACTCGACCGTGGACGGTGGCTTCGAGGTAATGTCGTAAGCAACGCGATTGACGCCGCGGACTTCATTGACGATACGCGTACTAATACGTTCCAGGAGCTCGTGCGGAAGCCGAGCCCAATCGGCCGTCATGCCGTCTTCGCTTGTGATCGCGCGCACGGCAACCAGATTCGCATACGTGCGCCCGTCGCCCATCACGCCCACGCTTTTTACGGGCGTGAGCACGACAAAATATTGCCACGGCTTGGGTTCCAGATCGGCCGCCTCGATTTCGTCAGTGACGATCTTATCGGCCTCCCGGAGCAGGCTTAACCGCTCCGGTGTCACGTCGCCGATGATTCGGACCGCAAGTCCCGGACCGGGGAACGGTTGACGTGCGACGATATGCTCCGGCAAGCCCAGCACCCGGCCCGCCGCGCGCACTTCGTCTTTAAATAACGTGCGCAACGGTTCGAGTAGCGCAAAATTCATGCGGTCGGGTAAACCGCCCACATTATGGTGCGATTTGATTTTGTGGCCCGCTTTGCTGTCCGGCGTTTTCGATTCGATAACGTCGGGATAGAGTGTGCCTTGGACCAAGTACTTTACGCCCGGAAGCTTCGCCGCTTCTTCTTCAAAGACGCGAATGAACTCGTGACCGATGGCGATGCGTTTGGCCTCGGGATCGTCCACCCCGGCGAGTTTGCTCAAGAACCGTTCGCGGGCGTCGACGGCGATGACGTTCAGGTGAACGACGTCGCGAAACGCCACGACGACGCTCGACGCTTCGTCCTTACGCAGCAGCCCGTGGTCGACAAAGACGCAGGTCAGCTGCTCGCCGATGGCCCGAGCGACCAGCGTGGCTGCAACCGCCGAATCGACACCGCCCGAAAGCGCACAAATCACTTTGTCGCGCCCGACCTTCGTACGGATTTCCTCAATGGAACGGTCGACAAACGAATCCATCTCCCAGGCCGAATCGATCGCCGCAACGCGATGCAAAAAATTGTCGAGAATTTGCTTACCGAACGCCGTGTGCACGACCTCCGGATGAAACTGCACGCCATACATTTTTCGCCGGTCGTCACCGATGCTGGCCACCTTGCAGCGAGCGGTGGAGGCAAGCGTGCCAAAGCCATCCGGGAGACGCGTTACCGAATCGCCGTGCGACATCCACACGCGGGAAGTCGGTTCCACGTTTTCAAAGAGCGGGCTGCGCGAATCAGCGACGTGCAGCTCGGCCGGGCCATATTCGGCGTGGTCGAGTTTGACGAGTT
>JALYVW010000179.1 GCA_030853005.1 Vulcanimicrobiota bacterium | reverse complement strand
CGTGCCGAGCGGAGCTTTCTGCGCGAAAACGGCATTCCGACTGCGGGATTGCACGTGGTAGACGGTAGCGGGCTCGCGCATTCCAATCGGGTCAGTGCCGAAACGTTGGCCGGGATTCTCTACCGTTGGAAGAGCGGTCCGGCGTCGCTCTACCCACTCCTACCGCGCGGCGGAAAGGATGGGACGTTGAAAAGTTATCACTTCGATGCTGCTGCCGGCAGGGTCAGAGCCAAAAGTGGGCACTTAGACGACGTCGGTGCCCTTGCCGGGTACGTCGCTACGCGCCATCACGGGCGCGTCATTTTTGCCATGATTATCGACGCGTCCCGCTACGATACGGACGCGCCGATCGTCGCGGCAATCGACGCACTTTCGGCGTACTGACGAGGTAGTTGGAGTGCGCTTCTGAAACGAACGGAGATGCTCGAACCCGGATTATTGGGAAGGCTCCTCGATGCGGCGCTTGCGCGCGGCGGCGATTACGCCGACATCTTCTGCGAGCGCCGCTCCCTGGTTTCTTTTCGGCTGCAAAGCGGCACCGTGCACGAAGCCGGGTTCACGGTTACCCAAGGTGTCGGCATCCGCGTGCTGTGCGGCGAGAGCGCCGGTTACGCGCATTCGGACGACCTAACCGAGCAGGCCCTCCTAGGTGCCGCAAAAACGGCATCGTACATCGCGCGCAGCGGTAGGCCGCAGCGAAGTCAAAGTCTGCAAGACGGGTTCGTCGCTCGCGACCTCTATGATTCCGCGCGAGACGACCACGCCGACTCGTCGCGTTATGTCGCGTTGCTCGAACGCGCGCAGGCTGCTGCGCGAGATTTTCATCCGAACGTAGCGGCGATCAATGCCACGATAGCCGATGAAATACAAAACGTGTGGATTGCCACGAGCGACGGGCGATTCGTCCACGACCGGCGGCCGCTGATCTCGCTTGGCGTGCAAGTGGTCGCGGGCAAAAACGGGGATCGCGCTCAGGGGTATGTCGGCGATGGCGGCCGCACGTCCATTGCATTTTATGACGCTCGCTCGCCCGAATCCATCGCCTGCGACGCCGCGCGCATTGCGACGACGAACCTCGGCGCGATCGAGGCTCCTGCCGGCGAAATGGAAATGGTGGTCGGCTCGGGCGGCGGCGGCGTTCTCTTGCACGAAGCGGTCGGGCATGGTTTAGAAAGCGACTTTAACCGCAAGGGCGTTTCGCTGTATAGCGGACGGATCGGCGAGCGGGTTGCGAGCGACCTGGTAACGATTTACGACGACGGCAATCTGGCGGAAGAGCGCGGAACGGTTGCAGTTGACGACGAAGGGTTCGCCGGAGCGCACAAGGTGCTTGTCGACCGCGGCATCTTGCAAGGCTACATGCAAGATTATCACAACGGCCGCATGATGGGCGTGGCGTCGACCGGCAGCGGGCGGCGCCAGTCGTATAGGTCGATGCCTCAGCCGCGCATGTGCAATACATACATGCCCGACGGGGACACGCCGGTCGACGATATCATCGGTTCCGTAAAGCGCGGCATTTATGCAAAGACGTTTGCGGGCGGACAAGTTGAAATCAGTCGCGGCGATTTTGTCTTCATGCTCGCTGAAGCGTACTTAATCGAAAATGGACGCATTACGGCGCCGCTTAAAAATGCGACGATCGTCGGAAACGGACCCGACGTCATGACGAAGGTCGTGGCCGTCGGAAACGACAGCCGCTTAGCAAACCGGCACTACACATGCGGCAAGGGCGGCCAATACGTGCCGGTCGGCGTCGGCATGCCGACCGTTAAGATTTCCTCGATTACCGTCGGAGGATCCAACGTTGGATAACCTTCACGGAATCGCCGATGCGATCGACGTTGCGGATCGCGCCGTGGCACTTGCGCTGAAGGCGGGCGCGACCCAAGCGGAAGCAACGTTTTCCATCGGCGACCGGTTTTCGGCGGAAGCTCGCGATCGCACGATCACGAAGCTCGAACGCTCTACCGGACGGGGACTGCGTTTGCGCGTTTTTGTCGAGGGCCGCATGGCCACGCTCGCGACGTCCGATTTTGATCCCGGTCGGCTCGAAGACGCGGTATCCCGCATCGTCGCTCAAGCGGAGCACGTCGAGCGCGACGAGTTTGCGGGGCTGCCCGCATCGGAAGGATGCGCGAACGGCCCGCAG
>JALYVW010000178.1 GCA_030853005.1 Vulcanimicrobiota bacterium | reverse complement strand
GCATAATTCCCGCGGTGCGCGTCCACCCGCCGACCGCTTAGTGTTATGGATGCTGGTTTCAATTGCCGGCGGAGCGCCTAGCGCACAGGGCGAGATGCACGGCGGTTTCTCGATGTTGATCGAGCGCGGAAACGTGCACGCAATCGGCCCTGCCGACAAAAATCTATTTTCCTTCCCAGCAGATTTCACAAAAGAATAGAACATTCTGAAAGGTTTCGGATGTTGAATTTAGCTGAACACGCGCTTCATGTGGGCGCAGGCCGGGGCCTTTGTATTCATCCCGTTGTGCGCGTCCCTCATGGCTCGCGGTATTTGATCCGGAGCCGGGTGCTGTCCGGTATCGGCGCGAATCGGGTATGACTGCATCATCACACTTCGACGAGGACATTTTACTTTGAGCACGATCAGCACAAATGCAAAAATTATGACTCTAATTAACACGTTCACGCTCAAAAGCGGACGGCAAGAGGATCTTATCAAAATCCTTGATGCAGCGACCTCCGAGGTGATGAGCAAGTTACCCGGTTTCATCTCCGCAAACATTCACGCGAGTGCGGACGGCAAGTACGTCGCCAACTATGCGCAATGGAACAGCATTGAGGAATTCAAAGCAATGCTGAAGGACACACATGCCCAGGAGCACATGGCAAAGTGCACCGAACTGGCGGATGCGTCGCCGATCAAATATGAAGTAAGTTCGGTGTTCGAGCGCTGAACGCTCGCGCCGAAACTTTCATTTTCTTAGTACTCCTTAACGAACTAGAGACGGCAACTCTTGGAGCGATACACCAATTGAGGCTTGGGCGCCTCCGTACTTGCTAGGAACACGGACCTACTCTCGGTCCAGGCGTCGCGCTGGATCTCTCAGCGCCGCATCGGGAACAATGCGGCGACAGCATGCCGTCCTTGAGTAGCCGCCGTTTTGTCGAGGCGCGATGGCGCGACGTAGTGAGAAAAAGAAAAGGTTCCAAATTTAGAGACGCACTACAGGGCTTTATTTCGCGCATTTAGGATGAAGCATAGCCAATCGCGCGACGACCGCGCTGGGGGATGAGGCCGGGCTGCGCGGTGGCGTCTTGGATGAATTCCGCATATGCAGCAGGCGCGGAAGCTGCGGTCGGGGCTCAGTCACGGGCATGCTTTTTGGATCGAACTGGAAATTTTGTTATTGCGTTCGAAATCGCCGCAGAAATCGCATTGCTGGGCGAAGGAGGCTGATGCCGCCGGATCGGATCGCGGAAGTGTGGAGAAAGTGCGGCAGAATAAGGAGAAAACGGTAGTTTTTCGTTCGCCAGAGTTCGCGAGAATTCGCCTGGATTCGCGCCATAGGGAGTCAATAGGGAGTCAAATCGCCGCTGTGTTTCGGTCGTTGATTAGACGGCACGAAGGCTCGAGCCGCAACAGCGTTTGTACTTCTTGCCGCTGCCGCACGGGCAAGGCTCGTTCCTAGAAACTTTCGGCGCTTGCCGGAGTTCGGGAGCGTGGTTTAACTCCACTTCCTTAAATGGTTGTTCTCGGTACGCTTCCCACAACCGCACGGTCATAACGGCTAAGGAGTATCCAAGGTTCTCACGGAGTTCCTGGTCGGCCAGCCAATCGCGCTTGCTCGGGTCTTCGGAGCATTGAGAAATTATCGCCAGCGGCCCTAATATGTCCTTACACGGGAAGCTGGAGAGCAATCGTGCCCACTCGGCGGGATTGAGCTCCATCGCGCTTTTGCTCGCCTCCCTCCAGGTTTCGCACGGAGAGCGCGCTCAGATCGTAAGCACAGCCTTGAAAGCCCGAGATGCGACCATTATCTCCGCATACGGCGCATTCCCAAAATATGAATGGCTCGGGCAGATCGGTTTTTTGCACGGTGATCGAACCTGCGCATCGCCGGTTCCCTGGACGCCGTCGGCACGGTATGCCGCTCACGAACTCTTTCAGACGCGATGCGGTGGCCGCCCGAACGACGCCACCATGAAAATCGCGCATTCGTGCCGCCGGAGCCGGTAGGGGCGTTTCGGGGTTCTCGGGGACGAAATGTCGCATGTCGGTGATGTAGGTGCCGGGCATGGATGGGCATTCATTGGGGCTGCTCTAGGCCCATGCCGCCGGGGCGGAAGACGGCTATTGCTCGGCGGGGGACGCAACCGACCTCGCGTTTGACGAACTATAGCAC
>JALYVW010000027.1 GCA_030853005.1 Vulcanimicrobiota bacterium | reverse complement strand
TCTCGGACTACACCTTCGCGGTGCGCGGGCGCAACGGAGACCTTTCGACAATCGGTAAAGCGTACTCGGGTCTGACGGACCGCGAGATTGCCGACCTTACCGTCTGGTTCCTCGCACACAAAACCGGCGGCGTTCTCGCCGGGAACTCGCGCGCGATGCGCGTCGAGCCGTCCATCGTGCTCGACGTGGCCTTTGACGTCATTCAAAAAAGCGCGTTGCACCAGTCGGGGTTCGCGCTACGCTTTCCACGAATCGTACTCATCCGCGATGACAAACCCGCGACCGAAATCGACAGCATCGAACGCGTGGAAGAACTCTACAAATCCATGCTACAGCGCGAGGGCCTCGACCCTTAGCCAGCAGTTAAGAGTTTTTGAAGCGCGCCATCCGCTTTTCGTTGTAAGCGGCGATGCCTTCTTTCGCATCGTCGCTTTTGAAGAGCAGCGATTGCAACTCGCGTTCCAGCGCGAGCGCGTCTTGCAAGGGAAGCTCGATACCCGTTTGCACCGCGCGTTTGATGTGGCCGACGGCCATCGGGGCCTTGTTCGGCGAGCAGAATTGCTTCGCATAGGTCAACGCTTGCTCGCGAAAGCTTGCGCCGTCGCCTTCGTAGATATCGTTAATCATGCCCCACTCCAGCGCTTGCTCGAAACTGAACGTGCGTCCGGTGGCCATCAGCTCGATCGCGCGCGACTTTCCAACCAGCCGTGCGAGACGTTGCGTTCCGCCGGTACCGGGGAGCACGCCGAGCGCAACTTCCGGCAAACCGATTTTTCCGCCATCTTGCCGCGCGATCCGAATGTCGCAGGCCATAGCAATTTCTAATCCGCCGCCGACGCAGTGGCCGTTCAGGGCGGCGATAACCAACTTCGGGGTTTGTTCGAAACGCGAAAGCGTCTCGTTGGCATGCAAGCAGAACATGTATTTGAAATCGGGGGTCACGGAATTGAGCATGGCGATATTGGCACCTGCCGAGAAAAATTTATCGCCCTTGCCGGTGACGAGAATGACTTCGATGTCGCGATCGAAGCGCGCGTCCAGGATGGCCTCGTCCATTTGCCGCAGCATTTCGTGCGTATAGGTGTTGGCCGGCGGGTCGTCCATTTCCAGAACGGCGACGTGGCCATCCTTCGTGTAGTTGATGACGCGCTTACCTTCGAAGGCGCGCTGCTCGCGCCCAAAGGGCGTCGTTTGCGTGCTCGTGCCGTTTACGGTTGTGGACATTTATGCAGCCTCACTCTTGCCTTTGGGTGCGATCCAAGATGGATCCTGAAAATAGGATTGCAGCAGCGCGTCGTCATCCTTGGTCGGCAGCACTCTCGCCGCGTAAGCCGGCCATTCTTCTTCGGTAAGGGGTTGACCGGCCGTCGAAAAGCGCTTGCCGCTAAATTCGCCGATGTGGCGGTTAAATCGGATGTCGGGCATCGCCAGCTTCGTTTCGGAGGTATTGACGGCGTTCACGCGTTCGATCGTTTTCTCGCACTCTTCCCAGAACTGCCCGCGCGCGCGCTCGTTGAGCGCTTCGCGGTCGGCCGGTTCGTCCACGACCCGATCCTCGTCGACCCGCCCTTTGATGCCCCACGCGTAGGCCCACTGCGCCGAGCTCGAATGATCGGTTCCGAAAAGATCCAACGAACCGGAAATCCACTTGTTGTAGTACTTCTGCTGGATCGGAACGGGAATAACGCCGGCTTGGGCGATGCGCCGCAAGCCCGAAATTCCGGTTCCCATGTGGTAGGACTCTTCGCGAAGCATGGCCAGTGTCGAGGCGGCCAGCGGCGCAAATCCCGAATGCGAAAGCATGGAGAGTTGGAACTTCCCATCGCGGTCCATGAAGTTGGTATAGGCAAAGAAATCCAGCCAGTGCGTTACGTCTTCGTTAAACGCATTGAGCAGGCGGTTCTTTTTTCCGAAGGCCCGCCGCTCCAGCATCTTCTGCGCTTCGATCTTGCCGTCGTTTCCGAAATGCTCGATCAGGAGGTGGCACATCTGGTATCCGTGGCGCGTCTCTTCGACCATGATGCGAACCAGACTCGCAAGGTCGTATTCCGATGGCGCGTTGTTGACGAGAAAGCGCTGCTGCTCGTTCGAGGCGAACTCCGTGTCTCCCTGATAGATGATCATATTCAGCAACGCGTCGCGCATCCGCTGGTCGGGAATCTCGAGGACCCGTTCCCAGCGCCGGTCGCCCTTGAACTCACCGAAATAGACCTCGTTGGACTTGAGCGGATCGTATTTCGCTTCGAACTGATAGCCGGGCATGTACCGGTCAATCAGGCCTCGATCCAGCCCGATGTCCGATTGCCACATCTTGAGCAGTTCCATCCAGTCGTCGAAGGTCGAAATACGGGCCACAGGCATGTCCTATCTTATGACGGAATTTTCGGGGAGCGTGAGAATACTGTCATACTACGCTTCTGGAGCCGAAGGTGTCAAGAACGACGAACCGCCCCGTCCGCAGCGCGCGGCCCAATTCCCTCATCTATACACTCTACGGCGACTTCGTCCATCGGTCGCCCGAACGGGAGCTCGGCGACGAGCTCCCGGCCGCGAGCTTGATCCGGCTCATGGCCGAGTTCGGCATCTCCGAACAAGCCGTTCGCCAAGCCGTATCGCGGATGTCCCGGCAGGGGTGGCTCGCCGCTTCGCGACGCGGCGCACGCGCGTTCTACGCGCTCACCCCGCGAGGACGCGAACGCATCGAAACGCTGAGTCCGCGCATTTATGGGCCGGCGGCCGAATGGGACGCGCGCTGGCGGATGGTCACCTACTCGGTCACCGAGAACGACCGCGGCCGCCGCGACAAGTTGCGTAAGGACTTGACGGTGCTGGGGCTCGCTCCGCTCTCCGCTTCCACCTGGATCAGCCCATCCGACGTTCTCGCCGACGTTCGGGCAATTGCCGCAGCGAACGGCGTGTTCGACGGAGGCGTGGACTTCTTCGTCGGAACCTATGCCGGGCCGCTCGGCGACCGGGCGCTCATTGAAAAGTGCTGGGATCTCGACACCATTGCGGGCCGCTATCGCGACTTTATCGATACGTACGCATCGCGTTCCACGGCCGAAGGCGTTCGCGCGCTCGCGGATGCGGCCGCGTTCGTCGAACGCGTGTGGCTGGTTCACGATTTTCGCAAATTTACGTACGTGGATCCAGGTCTGCCGGGAACATTGCTTCCCGCGCATTGGCCAGGGACCGAGGCCGGCCGCCTTTTTCGTGACTACTACGCGCGTCTGTCTCCTAAGGCCGAACGCTTTTTCGTGCACGCCCTGCGCGCGAGTTAGTCTTCGTCGCCTTCGTGCAGATGCAAATGGCATCCGTCTTCGGCGTCGCGCAGCACGTCACGCGCTTCCGAAAGCACGGCTTGGGAAAGTGGCTCCGCTTCGTCGACGGTGCCGTCGTCGGCAAGGAAATCGGATTCGGACCAGTCTTCCCACGTCTCGAGCGGCTCGCCGTCCACTTCCGCGGGAAAGCGCACGCAGAAGCCTTCGTCCAAATGCAGCCCGACGATCAGCACCTTCGTGCCGCGCGGGAAGTACGTTCCATCCTTCCAAAGCGTTCCGCAGGTCGCGTCGTAGGTGGTTCCGATTTTGAGCTGTTCGATGGCCGCCTTATACCCCAAATGGATTGATCGGCTTCTCTCCGATGTAGGTGATCACGCTCTTGCTCTCGCTGTAGTGCGCCAACGTTTCAAAGCCAAGCTCGCGGCCGTACCCGGAGTGCTTGTACCCTCCAAATGGGACACCGGGGAAGACGGCATACGGCGTGTTGATCGCTACCGTGCCGCTGCGTAAGGCCCGCGTAACCCGTCCCGCTCGTCCGATGTTCTGCGTCCACACACTCGCCGAAAGGCCGTAGTCGCTATCGTTCGCTAACGCGATGGCCTCGGCTTCGTCCCGAAAGCGCAAAAAGACGACGACCGGACCGAAAATTTCTTCGCGCGCCACGCGATGATGCGGCTCCACTTCGAACGCCGTTGGATTCCAAAACATCCCGCGTTCGAAACCGGCGGCCAGATTCGGCGCATCTCCGCCGAACAACGTTTTCGCGCCTTCGCTTTGCGCGATCGCGCTGTAGGATTGAATTTTTTCCCACTGTTCGCGCATCGTGATGGCACCGATGCTCGTCTGCGGATCTTGCGGATCGCCCACGCGCAATTTTTGCGCTTTTTCTGCAAACGCCGCTACGAAGGCATCGTAGATCGATTCATGCAGAAGAACGCGCGAACGCGCTTCGCAGGTTTGCCCGGCATTTGAGAAGATGCCGTACAAAGCGCCGCTGACGGCCTGGTCGATATCCGCATCGTCGAAGACGATCGTGGGCGACTTGCCGCCCAGTTCCAGCGTCACACGCTTGATCGTTTGCGCCGCACTCGCAGCGACGCGTTTGCCGGTCGCGGTGCTGCCGGTGAACGCGATCTTGTCGATGCCGGGATGCTCCACCATCGCCGCGCCGAGCTCCGTACCGGGGCCGGTCAGAACGTTGAGGACGCCTTCGGGCAGTCCCACCTCCAAAGCGATCTTGCCGAGCTCAATTGCGGTGAGCGGCGTCGAGGGCGCCGGTTTCAGGACGATCGTACAACCGGCGGCGAGCGCCGGAGCAACTTTCCACGCAGCCAGTAAGAGGGGGAAATTCCACGGCACGATCGCGCCGACGACGCCGATGGGTTCGCGCACCGTGTGCGCGAGATAGTTTGGCATCGGACCGGGCAGCGTTTGCCCGTACAGTTTGGTCGCGGCCCCGGCGTAGAATTCGAACGTGTCGACGATCGCTCCCAGCTCGCCCTTTGCGGTTCCGATGGCTTTGCCATTGTCGCGAACTTCCAGTTGAATGAGGTCCGCCGCTCGCTCGCCGATGAGCTGCGCCATCTTCTGCACGATCTTCGCGCGACGCGACGCCGGCATGGAAGCCCATTTGCCGCGCTCAAATGCATCGCGCGCCGCGCGCACCGCGCGGTCGACGTCAGCGACGGTTGCGCTCGCAACGTCGGCGAGCACGTCGCCGGTCGCGGGATTCGAATCCGCGTACGTGGCTCCATCGCTGGCGTCGCTCCAGCCCTTGCCGATGAGTAGTTGCGTTTTGGTTCGAGACTCTGCGGTTGCGGTCATAACGTCTGGGACTACATCCTTTCGAAGAGCGTTGCGATGCCCTGGCCCACGCCGATGCACATGGTGGCGAGCCCGTAGCGGCCGCCGCGATGGCGCAACTCGTGCAGGAGCGTCGCGGCGATGCGCGCACCGCTCGCTCCCAGCGGGTGCCCAAGAGCGATCGCCCCGCCGTTGGGGTTTGCTTTTTCCGGATCGATGGCCAAATCGCGCAAACAGGCGATCGACTGCGCCGCAAAGGCTTCGTTGATTTCGACCAAATCGATGTCGCTGATGGTCAGGCCCGCGCGCACGAGTGCCTTCCGGGTAGCGGGAACAGGCCCGAGGCCCATGACGTCCGGCGACACGCCTGCAACGCCCGTAGAAACGATGCGCGCTAAAGGCTGCAGCCCCGCTCGCCGCGCAAAGTCTTCCTCGCAAAGTAACAGCGCGGCCGCACCGTCGTTAATGCCCGAGGAGTTTCCAGCGGTTACCGTTCCGCCGGCCACAAAAGCGGGCTTGAGTGCCGCTAGCGCCTCGAACGTTACATCGAGACGCGGATGTTCGTCGGCATCGACGCCCGCAACTGGAACGATTTCGCCGTCGAACGCTCCTCGCGCCACTGCTTGGGCCGTTCGCGTTTGAGACTGCAGGGCGAACCGGTCCTGATCGTCGCGCGAAATGCCGTAACGCTTCGCCACGTTTTCCGCCGTCTGCCCGAGCGACACCGTCCACGCAGAAGGCATCGCGGGATTGATCATGCGCCAGCCGATGGTCGTATCGAAGAGCTCCGGCGCGCGCGCGAACGGCTTTGCGCTTTTGAGCTGCACGAAGGGCGCGCGCGTCATGGATTCGACGCCACCCGCAACGATCGCGTCAGCTTCACCGAAGGCGATGGCGTGCGCGGCGAAATTGATGGCTTGCAGACTGGAGCCGCACAAGCGGTTGACGGTAACGCCCGGCACTTCAACCGGAAGCCCGGCAAGCAACGCTGCCATGCGCGCGACGTTGCGGTTGTCTTCGCCACTTTGATTGGCCGCACCAAAGAACACGTCGTCCACCCGGTCGCGATCGATCCCGGTGCGCTCGACGAGCGCTGCGATCACCGCCGCAGCCAAGTCATCGGGCCGGACGTGCGCCAAGGCTCCACCATACCGCCCGATCGGCGAACGCAGCGCATCGATCACCACCACGTTACGCGTCAACGGGCTCCTCCTGCGCATCGAGAATCCACATCGCCCGGTGCGGTGCGAAAGCGGGATCTTCCGCCTCGGCTAAACGGCGCAGAATGCGCGCGATACGAGCGCCGCCAATTTCTCGGCCCCAGGCGATCGGTCCCATGGGATAGTTTGTTCCGAGCTGCATGGCCAGGTCCACGTCTTCGGCGGTCGCCACGCCTTCGTCGACGGCATAGACAGCTTCGTTAACGATGGAGCCGACGGTTCGTCCAAGGAACAGTCCCGGCGCATTTTCCACAAGGATCGAACGCTTGCCGATCGATTCGAAAAATTCTTCAGCGAGCGCCAACGCGTCGTCGCCCGTCGTTTCCGCGTCCACGACCTCGATGCAGCGCTGGCGTTCGAGGGATGCCAGCAGCCCGTAGCCGACGATCCGTTCCGGATGCGTCAGCCGGCGCGCGAGTACGGTGAGATCCGTGGCATAGGCGTCGACAAAAATGACACATTCGCCGGGCAGCGTCGCGTCGAGCCTCCGAATGGTCTCGGTGCGATCCGACGAGCCGTCGCCGGTATCGATGACGATGGTAACGTCGGCGGGTAATTCTTCGAGCAATTCGTCATTTGGAACGGCCGTTACATTCGCGTACGCGCCTTGCAATGACTCTGCGAACTCGAGCGCCGCAGTTCCGAAGCCGAGGATCGCAACGACTTCGTCCTCGTTGCGCGGCGTAGATTCGGGCTCGGTGTCGTCATGCGCGGGATTCCCAGCGGCGTACTCGTAGAAGCCCGCGTCGGTTTTGCGGCCCAACCGCCCGCGATCGACCAAGTCTCGCTGCATTTGCACGGGCTCGAGTCGAGCCGCTTTGGTGCGATCGAACATCGACTGCGACGTCGCCAGGTTCACGTCGAGTCCGATTAGGTCCATCAGTTCGAAAGGCCCCATGCGAAATCCCAATCCGCGGGCGAGCGAATCCAACTCTTCCGGGCTGGCGACGCCGCGTTCGAGGGCGTGCATGGACTGCAGATAGAACGGCCGCGCAACGCGATTAACGATAAATCCCGGGGTATCGGCGGCGAGTACCGGCGTTTTGCCGAGAGCCGCTACGAACGCGAGCAGCGTCTCAACGGTCTCATCATCGGTCTGGGCGGTACGCACCACCTCGACGAGCTGCATGCGCGTTGCGGGATTAAAAAAATGCAACCCGGCTACCCGCTGCGGCGCCGGAACGTACGCCGCAATCTCGGCAACGCAGAGCGCGGAGGTGTTCGTGGCCAAGATGGCACGGTCGCCGAGGATCGAGGAGAGCGACGCGAACGCGCCGCGCTTCGCGTCGAGATTTTCGGGAATGGCTTCGATCGCGAGCCACGCGTCGCTCGACGTCGGCAACGTGGACGTTATCGAAACGTGCGACGCGGCCTCGCCCTTCCCAAGCCGTTCGGCGTCGCGGGAGATCAACGCACCCGCCCGCTCGCGCGTCGCCGGATCGGGATCGACGAGCGTTACCGGGTATCCGGCGGCCGCAGCGACACACGCAATGCCGGCACCCATCGTGCCGGCTCCCAAGACCAGGATCGGATTCACGTTGCCCCCTTCGCGCGCGGACGGCGAAAGCCCGGCGGCGAATGGCGCTGGGTGAAGGATTCCGCTTGGCGCATCGTTGCCTCATCGTTTGTAGTCGACGACCCGTACCTCCGGCTGCGCAAGGACTCGCTCGATTTGCCCAACGGCGCTCATGTCGACGATTACTACGTGCGGGAAAGCCGCGGGTTCTGCATTATTTTTGCGCTGACGGTCGACGACGAGATCGTGCTCGTCGAGCAATACAAACACGGCGCGGGTCGGTCCTTATTGGAACTCCCCGCCGGCGCGATCGATCCGCACGAATCACCGTTGCAAACGGCGCAGCGCGAACTGCTCGAAGAAACCGGCTACTCCGGCGATCTGGAGCCGATGGGCAGCTTCGTCACGGAGCCCACCCACTCCGACGCCGTCGCCCATCTCTTTTTCGCGCGCGACGCGCGTCGCGTCGGCGATCAACAACTGGACGCAACAGAAGAGATCGCGGTAAGCCTCGTGCCCCGGAACGGACTGCTCGACTTGGTCCGCTCGGGGCGGATCGATAGTATGCCGCACGTGGCGTCCATCTACTTCGTCCTCGACGCCCTGCACCGAAGGACCCAGGAGCACCGACCATGATTGGCCCAATCAACGTTTAGGCATAGGCGCGGCGCGCCTAGTCCGGGCGCAAGAACCTTCGGCGAAAACGATCGCGCGGTCCGGATCTTCCGGGTCGCGCGATCGTTTTTTTCAATGTGGAAAGCGTGCCGAATGGAAAGACGCGATCGCCCGCTACGGCGACGACATGCAAGTCGGCTCGCGTCACGTCGAACGAGCGCAGCGCGTGCACGAAGGCATCGGAGCAAATATCCAGCCCCGTCGAATATGGCGTCAGTGCGGGAACGACCACCACGCGCGGTCCGGCCACAAATGCCGGCGTCGCGCCCGCCCCGGTCATATGCAGGCTGGGATGAAGATGGCCGATGATGGCGCGAACTCCGGACGCGGCGGGTTTATCGCCGTGAAGCAAGAGCCAACCTTCACGCGTGACGTTTTCCACGGTTTCTCCCAACACGGCGGCACCGCGCGTGCGGCCTTCATGATTACCGACAACTAGCGTGAGCGCGCACTCGGCGCGCAACGCCTGCAGCGCTTGCGCGACGTCGCGAGCCGCCCCTTCGCTCATAAGACTGCCGTGGATGATGTCGCCGAGCAAGACGATCTCGTGCGCGCCCAAGGCGCGTGCGGCGAGAACGAGCGTGGCCGTCGTTTCCGCGGTTGACCACGTCGGCAGGGCGCCGCCGATAACATCCTCGTACGCCAAATGCACGTCGGCGGCGATCAGCACGCGCGACGCGGCGAGCCACAGCAGCCCCGGCGCCACCGCGCCCATACCCGGCAATATTTCGTGGATCGTGGCCGATTTTTGCGGAGGAATCATTGGTGTTGCAAGGTTAGCGGCGGCGGGTCAAGGAGATCGCTGCCTTCGGCGGCGCGTTCGCCCAAAAGTGCGAGCACGCGTTCGTGAAGCGATTCAACCATACTGGTCCGGTCATCGAGAACCATGCTATCGCCGAAGCTCGAGGTGAGTATGCCGAAGGTAAAAGGCGACGCCGCCTCCGGGTGCAAGACGCGAGGTTCGCCATCGAGCGCCCGCAGATACTCGATCGCGCCGGGCGCGTCCAGCAAATCGCGCGTTACCACGCGCAACGTTTCACGCAGCAGGGGAAAGTGCCGGTCTTCCCGCCAGAGCCGCTCGAAAATCTTCGCGCTGTTCCAGGAAAGTGACGAGCGGCGCAAACTGCGGCCCCCTGCTCTTCGGAGAACCAGGAGGCCCGTGTTAGCGACGTAGCGGAAATAATTTCGCAGAAGGTGCGAGGTTCGCAACCCCTCCAGTAAGTCGTTTTCGAATCGGTCCGGCTGTAGGAACCCCGCCCAGACTGCATCCGGGAGCGTTTTCCCTGAAGGCAGCGAGACGAGAAAGCCTCCGTCATCGGTGGTCACCTGGGTGTTCGCGCGAGCGTGTCGGAAGACGCGCGCCCCGACCACGCGTGCTAAGGTTTCATTGATTCTTCTTCCCGCGCACGTGTGAAACACCGCGGTTTGCCGTCGGTCCATGCGATAGATCTCGACGATGGGCCGGCTTTGGGCCGGTATGGCGGACACCGCCATTTGCTGCGCCACATACCGAACGACGTGCGCGGCTTCGGCGTTCTCCAACGCATAGCGCTCGCGCAGCCACGCCAGCGCGCCCTGCGGGCCCCCTTCGCGCAAACGCGCGGCGACACCGACGCGCAGATGGTCGATCTCGCGCGCGAGCGGCGCGGGAATGCCTTTCATATGCGAGCTCCACGTCGGCACCGTCGGCCGGCCCGCAAACGGCTCGACCGATACGCCCGCGGACCCGATTTCCGCGACGCGCAACGTCCGGCCATTGAGCACGAACACGTCACCCTGTTTGAGATCGTTGACAAAACTCTCCTCAACGCGTCCGACGTCTTGGCCGCCCTTGACGCGCACCATGACGTGCGCTTCATCCGGAATGGTGCCGACGTTTTCGAAGAAAGCCGAGCACACTTCTCTTCCCAAGCCGTAAATGGCGTCGCCATCGAATCCGAGCCGCCGTACGTGGGCTTCATGCGTTCCCACGCCGCCGCCCGAAAGGTAACGCGCGCACGCGCGCACATCGTCGAGCGCGAGGTCCGCAAATGGAAAGGCGCGCCGCGCGATTCGTAGCGCATCCTCCAGGGCGAGGCGCCGGTCGTAGCAGACGCTCCCGACGAGCCATTGCGCGAGTACGTCGAGCGGCGCTTGCGGAACGGCCGTCTCTTCGAGTACCCCGTCGGCGATGCACCGTTTCGTCGCCGCCGCTTCGACGATGTCGTCCCGATCTTGGGCGACGACCGTTCCGCGCGCAACGGCGTCGGGCCGGTGTCCGGCCCGCCCGATGCGCTGGAGCGTGGGCGTCATGCCGCGCGCGCCTCCGATGACGAAGACCCGGTCGATACATCCGATATCGACGCCAAGTTCTAAACTCGAACTGCACACGACGGTTTGCAGGGTTCCCGCTCGCAGCGCGGCTTCCACGCGATGGCGCACGCTCCGTTCGAGCGAGCTGTGGTGCACGCCGATGCGCGAATCGTACCGTTTGGGCACCTTCTGCTCGTCGACGACTTCGACGTGCTCGTCTTGCGCGACGAGAGCCATTTCGTGTGCGACGCGTTCGGCCTGGCTCCGCACGTTGGTAAAAACGAGGGACGTGCGCTCGCCTTCAGCCATCTTCGCAACCGTCTTCGCCACTTGCGGAAGCGTTGCGATGGCACCGGCGAAGGGCGCGATCACGTCGACGGCAATGGTTCGCAGGCCGCGCGCGTCGACCACTTCGCAAGCGCGCTCGGAACCGGCTAAAAACCGCGCAATGCGATCCAGCGGCGCGATGGTTGCCGAGAGGCCGATCCGGCGAAACGGCTTTTCGACAAGTTCTTCAAGCGATTCGAGCAGCAGCGAGAGCTGCGAACCGCGCTTGTTCCCCGCGAGCGCGTGCACTTCGTCGACGATCACCGTCTCGACGTTCCGAAGCGTCTTCCGGTACGATTTCATGGCGAGCATGACGGCCAACGATTCGGGCGTGGTCACCAGAATATGCGGCGGGCGCGACAGCATCAGACGGCGCTCCTCGACGGGCGTGTCGCTCGTCCGAACGCCGGTGCGCACGAATTGCTCGCGAATGCGGCCCCGCCGTTTCTTCGCCCGTTCGCTGTTGGGCCGCTCGAGCAGGCCCATCTCGCGCAGCGGCCGGCGCACGTTGTGTTCGATATCGTACCCCAGCGCGCGAAGCGGCGAAATATAGAGCGCGTACGTGCGGGGATAGAGCTCGTCTGCGTCTCTCCTTGCCGCAAGCGCGGAAAGTACCGGAAGAAATGCGGCGAGGGTTTTGCCCGTGCCAGTCGGCGAGCAGATAAGCACGTTGCGTCCCGCTAGACCGTGGGGAACCGCAGCCCGCTGCGGCGCGGTGGGCGAAGGCAGATGCTTCGCACACCAGGCGGCGACATCGGGGTGCAGCTGTTCGAAAACCGGATCCATCGTAGCGAACACCTGTTCGCAAAAAAACCCGTGGCTTCCGCTTGAGCTCCCCTGCAACGCGCGGAACGGCCCGCGCGTCCTGAAACGAATGTTATCTAAGGAAGTCGCGCAGTGCCGACGCGAAAGGCCCGGGCTCTTCGAGCATCGGGACGTGCGCGCTTTGCGCGAACAGGTCGTAGCGCGCATTGGGGAACGCTGCGGCGATGTCGCGGATTTCCGGGGGAGGCACGATTTCGTCATCGCTCCCGCCCGCAATATACACCGGCACGTCGAGATCGGCGGCAAAGTCTCGCGAGGTGACGCGCATCGCCATTCCCCGTAGCAGAGCGGCCGCTCCGCGCACTTGCATCGTCGCAATCATCGAGCGGACGCGCTCGACGGCCGGCGGTACTCGGCTGGCCGAGTTGGCTGAAAAGAGCCGCGGGATATAGGTTTCCGCGACCGCGTTCATTGAATTTTCTCGCTCGATTTGGTTCGCGAGCGTTTCACGAGCTCGTGTCGTATCCGAGCCGTCCGCATCGAGCCGACTGCACACCAGGCCAAGGCGCGTGACGCGTTCGACGTACATGCGCGCGAACGCCATAGCCACATATCCGCCGAGCGAATGACCGACGATCGCCGCCCGCTCAATGCCCAGAGCATCGAGCACAACGGCCACATCGCTCGCGAGCGCTTCCATTAAATATGGCCCGCCCGTCACGTCCGAACGGCCCGTTCCGCGCAAGTCGATACGGATGACGCGCGACTCCGCGGAGAGATCGCGAACCGTTTCGTCCCAGATCTCGCGCGTCATTGGAAATCCCGCGAGCAGTACCACTGGATCGCCGCGCCCATCGATCGCTGCATCGATTTTCGCGCCGTCGACCATCACGTGCATGCGTTCCAAACTTCCGTTACAGCATCAAAACTTGCCACAACGCCCGTATTACTGTATAACATAGGCAACAACCCTGGCTGCATCGCAGCTAGAGAAAGGATGACTTCCAACTTATGGCAGTCAAACGTAAGAAAGCGGCGCGCAAGAGCACCGCACGTAAGTCGACGGCGCGAAAGAGCACCGCTCGCAAATCTACGCGTAAGAAATCGGCGGGGCGTAAGAGCACTGCTCGCAAATCCACCCGCAAAAAATCCAGTCGCAAAAAAGCGGGCGGACGTAAAAAAGCCGGCGCGCGCAAAAAGGCCGGAGGCCGCAAGAAAACCGCCGGACGCAAGAAAGCCACCGGACGCAAGAAAGCCGCTCGCAAGACGACGCGACGTAAGAAAGCCACGGGA
Source organism: Vulcanimicrobiota bacterium (assembly GCA_030853005.1). Classification (GTDB taxonomy): domain Bacteria; phylum Vulcanimicrobiota; class Vulcanimicrobiia; order Vulcanimicrobiales; family Vulcanimicrobiaceae; genus JALYVW01. The sequence continues at coordinate 6,802 of JALYVW010000027.1, read as the reverse complement.
GCGCGCAAAACAGCGCGTAAAACCACCCGCAGAAAGACAACCCGCCGGAAGAAAGCTGCAGCCGCAGCCTAAACTCTCCGGCGTTTTTCGTTAAAACGCTACAGCGAGTCGCCGGTCTTGCGACTCGCTTTTTCTTTTCCCTAGACTGTCCGCACGATGGGCTGCGATAGCCATAACCACAGGACGAGCAACGCGCACAGACCGCCCGAAACCAAAAATGCGTGATGGAGACCGATAAAGTTGGCGAGCGCGCCGAGGACGAAGGCACCCGCCGGTACCACGCCGATCGCTACCATCGTATACACGGAAATGGCACGTCCTCGCACGACGTCCGGCGAGAGCGTTTGGATGAGCGTGTTCGAGGCACCCAAGAACGTCAGGGTGGCGGCACCGATCGCGAAGAGCACGGGCAAAGAAATCCACAGTTTTGAAATGAACCCGAGCGAGAGGACGCCTACGCACATAACGGCCGCGGACGCTAGCCACAGGACGCCTCGGCGTTCGCGCGATCCCAGATACGCGGTAAGCAGCGCTCCCGCAAATCCGCCGATGCCGGTCGCCGAAATCGCGATACCGAGTCCCTTCGCGTTGGCATGTAATCCGTTGACGACGTACGCCGGGAGCAGCATGCTGTACGGTCGCGCGAGCAAGGCCGTCACGACGAAGAGCGCGATGATCCACCGCAAGATTCGATGATCCGTCAAGAAGCGCAGCCCGTCGAGAATGGACCGCAAAATGGGCTCGCCCCGCGTGCTCGTGCTGGGCGGCGCGGATTTCATAAACGCTAGAGCGACGAGCACTGCGGTCGTCGCGACGGCATTTGCGTAAAAGGAGCCTTCGATGCCGATCGCCGCGATCAAGACGCCGGCGATCGCCGGGCCCACCACGGCTGGGGCGTTGAACGCAATCGAATTCAGGCCGATGGCGTTGCCCACGTATTCGCGCCCGACCAAAAGTGGGACCCAACTCTGTCGAGCCGGCGAATCGAACGAAAGCGCCACGGCCTGCAGCGCCGAGATGCCGATAAGCAGCGCGACCGTCATCCATCCAAGCGACGTCAACACGGCGAGGGTCAGCGCCAAAATCACGGTCGCTCCATTCGTGATGAACAGGAGCCGCCTGCGCGGAAACGTGTCCGCCAGCACGCCGGCGATGGGCGAAACCAAAATGACGGGCACCGCGCGCGCGAGGCCCTGGAAGCCGAGATAGAGCGCGGCTTGCTCGGTGGAATGCGCGGCTTTGGCGATGTAGTAGCCGGTGGCGGTAAGTTGCATCCACGAGCCCAAATTGGAAACCAGCAGCCCGGTCCACAGGAGCCGGAAGTCGTGAAATTGCAACGACGCCCACATCCCGGCGCGCTTTGCGGAGCGCGGTTTCTCCAACTCCCCGCGTCCGGTGCCGATCACGAGCGAGACCGCATAGCGGCCTCGATGAGCTCCGCGGCAGCACCCGGCTCGAAGGACGCGGTGTCGACGCAAAAGTCGTATCCGGACGCGTTGGTCCAATCCAAGTCGTAATGGTCGCGCATGTACTGCTTTCGCGAACGGTCGATCCGATCGACCTCCTCGGCTGCCGTGCGGCGGTCCGCTCCTGAAAGCTCGACGACACGCTCGATGCGCCAGTCACGGGGGGCGTGCATAAACACGCGCAGCACGTCGCGACGCGGTCCCAGAATACTGCCGGCGCCACGTCCGAGAAAAACGACGTTGCCGTGCGCGGCATAGTCCCGTACGGCCTCTTGCACTTCGCGCAGGCATGCTTGCTCGAACGTTTCGCCGCCGGCCGCGCGCATTTCGGGCGTCCCCATTTCGAGACCGCGCAACACGCGCTCGCCCATGCCGGGAACGGCGTCTTCGGCATCCACAGCATCGGGCGACGTTTGCAACCGCTTTGCAACGACCACGGGCAGTTGCTCGTCGACAAACTGATACCCGAGCCGGGCGGCGACGCGCTTGCCGATGTCGAGGGCGCCGCTCCCGTACTGGTTGGAAAGGGTAACGATCATCCCCATCACGTTCACAATGAGGCCCCGCAGCTCCCCGCGAAGCTAGCCGCTCGCATGCCACTGATTCAAACGCAAGATCTGCGCAAGGTTTTCCGCTCCGTCAAGCGTCGCCCGGGCGCAATGGGCGCGCTTCGCACGCTCTTTTCGCGCGAGTACGAAGAAAAAGTCGCGGTCGCCGGGGTGACCATGGCGCTCGAGGCCGGGGAGCTCATCGGGTATATCGGTCCAAACGGCGCCGGCAAATCCACCACCATTAAAATGTTGACGGGCATCTTGGTGCCGAGCTCCGGCTCGATCAGCGTAGCGGGGCTGGTCCCTTCCGCCAAGCGGCAGGACAACGCCCGGAACATCGGCGTGGTCTTTGGACAACGCAGCCAGCTCTATTGGGATTTGCCGCTCGTGGAATCGTTCGAGTTGCTGCGCGCCATCTACGCGATTCCGCCCGATACGTACGCGCGCAATGTCGCCCATTTTACCGACATTTTAGATCTCGGTCCATTTTTGCGCACGCCGGTCCGGCAACTTTCGCTCGGTCAGCGCATGCGCGGGGACTTTGCCGCCGCCATGTTGCACGATCCGAAGATCGTCTATCTGGATGAACCGACGATCGGACTCGACGTGGTCGCCAAAGAGTCGATCCGCGAGTTCATACGGTTCGTGAACGCAGAGCGTGGGACGACGGTCATTCTCACAACCCACGACCTGGCTGACGTGGAGCGCTTGTGCCGGCGCGTCGTCCTCATCGATGGCGGAAAGCTCATTTACGACGGGCCGGTAGAACGCATCAAAGAGCACTACGGCACTTACCGAACGCTGGTGCTGACATTCGAGCAGCCGCAGCGGGACCCACAGCTCGACGGGGCCGAGCTCGAATCGAACGAACACATGACGGCGCGTTTTCGGTTCGACCGCGAAACGGTTCGCGCCGATGCGCTGATCCGGCTTGCCACCGAACGGTACGGAGTGCGCGATCTCTCGCTCGAGGAGCCCGATCTCGAATCCATCATCCGCCGCATCTACGTCGAAGGCTACGACGTTGAAGGGACACGAGCAGCACGATGATCGTTTCCAGTGGAATGAAAAAACCGAAGATACACGCCAGCGCGTACGTCGCATCCAGCGCGGTGCTCTCCGGCGACGTGACCGTCGAAGAAGGCTGCGCGATTCTGCACGGAGCGGTCCTGACGGCCGAAGGCGCTCCAATCGAGATCGGCGCGAATACCGTTATCATGGAGAACGCCGTCCTCAAGTCGAGTGGGGGCTCCGCGCTTTCCTTCCCGCTCAGCGTGGGAGAGAGTTGCATCGTCGGCCCCGCCGCGTACCTGGTCGGCTGCACCATCGAACCCGGAGCGTTCGTTGCCGCGTCCGTGAAGGTGTTGAACGGCGCGACTGTCGAGAGCGGGGTCAGCGTGGCGATCGGCGGCATCGTTCACATCGGAACGCGCGTCGCTGCCGGTACGCACGTGCCCATGGGCCACCTCGCGCACGGAGATCCGGCAGAAGTCTATTCGCCGGATCGCGCACCGGAGGTGCACGCGCGCATGCAGTTTTTCCAAGACGTCTTCAATCTGCCGAATACGGACGACGTGCGCGCCAAAGCGGCCGAAACGTACGCGAAATTCCTGCGTAAAACCCACGCACAAGATGCCGCGGTGCTCGAGCCTGTGAAAAAAACGGCGCCAAAAGGCGCGGCTTTGGGGCGCACCCGCGATGAGCCGCCCCCGACGCAGGCCGCCGAGGTCGAAAAAGTTGTCGACGTCATGTTCTTGGAATTGCAAGACGCGCAACAGCGCCGCGAACAGGGGAAAAAACGCCACTCGTGAGGCTCGCGCCCTATATCGAGTTCGCAAAAAAATCGTTCGCGCAGGCCGCGACGTACCGCGCGGAAGTGTACACGGAGATCGGCTCGCTCGTCCTGCGCGTCTATCTCGTTCGCTCGCTATGGACCGCGCTCTACCGACAAAACGCCGCCCCGGCGCACCTGCCTTTGCACGGGATGATCACCTATGCGACGATCGCCCTGCTGATGTCGCTGGTTCTCGAAGTGGATGGTACGCGCCAGATTCGTGAGAAGTTGCGCGAGGGCACCATTGCGACCGATTTGATGAAGCCGATCGTGGTACCGTTCTATTTTTTTGCCGATGGTCTTGGCCGAACCGGGCTCTACGCCTTTACCATCATCCCATCGCTAGTTTTCGCGTTGCTCTTGGTACACATCGACGTGCCGAACGCCGGCGTTTTCCTTGCGTTCGCTTTCTCATTCGCTCTCGGATATATCGTCAATTTTTTCCTGAATTTCTTGATGAACTGCGTCGCATTCTGGACGCTCGAAACGTTCGGCATCCAACTCATCGTGCGCTGGGTGAGCGATCTGCTCAGCGGTCAAATCATTCCGCTGATTTTCTTCCCGGGTTTGCTCGGGCGCCTCGTCTTCGCGCTGCCGTTTGCGGCGATCTACTCGACGCCGCTGCTCATTTATGTCGGGATTATTTCTCCCTCGCAATACGTGCAGTACTTCGGCATCCAGATACTCTGGGCCGCACTGTTCGGCGGCCTCTCCTACATCATGTGGCAAGCCGCCTCGAGACGGATCGTCGTGCAAGGCGGCTGAGTGACGGAACGTGGCCGGTTAGAGAGCCGACGTATCCCAGAGGATGAGTTCGCCCGTGCCTTCGATAGCGAGATTGTCGATTGCAAACGTGCGGACGGCGTCGCCCGCGTGGAGTGATTCGCCGTTGACCACGACATCGCCATGGGCGACGAAGAGAAAGCCGTAGCGCTCCGGATTGAAGGCATGCGCCAGCGCCGCCTGCTCGAGTTTGGCGACGCGCATCGTCGCGTTTTGCGTCAGGGCGATGGGCGCAACAACGTCTTTCTCACCGCTGGCGACAACGAGCCATCCATTCGAGCGGTCCGCAAGCGTAAAGTCCACTTGACCGTACGAGGGTGCGGCACCCACACGGCCGGGAACCAGCCACATCTGCGCGAGATGCAGCTCCTCGGTTTGCGAAGCGTTGAACTCGGCATGGCGGACGCCGGTGCCGGCGCTGATGAACTGCACGCCGCCCGGGCCGACGATACCGTGGTTTCCCATCGAATCGCGATGCTCGAGATGTCCCGAAAAGACGTAGGTAATGATTTCCATGTCGCGATGGGGATGCGGGGGAAATCCCTGGCCCGCGGCGATGCGGTCCTCGTTGAGCACGCGTAACGCGCCCCAACTCTCGTTCGCCGGATCGTAGTAGTCGGCAAAACTGAACGAATGCTTGGCGTGCAACCATCCATGGTCGGCATCGAAACGATTGGCGGAACGCTGAATGCTAAATACGGGCTCGGCGGAAACGGTGGGATTCATATTCCTTGAAATCGGTCTAGCCGGGGACAAGGTTGCGCAAGCGACCCAGCAACAGATGAAAGTACAGCATGCCCCGCACCGGCCCCAGCACATCGAGGACCGACTCGACGGTGGTATCCGGCGAACCCGAAAGCAGGCGCAGCGAACGAGCGACGCCCGAATCGCGCATCGGAAAAACATCCAGCCTTCCGAGCCCGCGCAAGAGAACGACCGCTGCGCTCCATGGCCCGATCCCGCGAATTCCGCACAGGTGCGCCGACGCGTCCTCGCTCGCCATCGGCGCCAACATCGCCTCGGTGATCGCTTGGGATTCTACCGCCTGCGCCGCGCTGCGGAGGTGCGCGACCTTGTTCGCCGACAATCCGGCGGATCTCAGCCGTTCGTGCGGTGCTGCGAGCAGCAACGCCGGCGTCGGAAACGGGCGCAGCGAATCGCGCCCCGACACGTGAATTTCCGCCGACAGATCCAGCACCAAGCGCCGCATGATCGACGCCGCGGCGTGAATGCTGATCTGCTGAAAAACGATCGAGTGCGCGAGCGCTTCCCAGAGATCGGGATAGCGCGGCGGTCGCAGGCCCCCAAGTTCGTCAGCTAGATGAGCGAGCCACGGAATTTGCGCGGCGCGGCGCCGCCACTCTCGCAGATCGGATGCAATGCCGAGCATGCGCTCGATGCGTGCCACGGCGATCTCGGGATCAGCCCCGCAGACCGCGACGTGCAACCTGCGCTCGTCCACTTGACGGACGAGGACCACGGTTGATTCCGACCCGTTTGCAAAGGCCCGCGAATACGTTCCATCTTCGGCAACAACGTCGACGACGTTGGCGGCTAAGCGGCGCAGCGCGTCTGTCGTAAGATCCAGCCGGAATGGTGGGGTGACGGGAACTTCGCATTCAAAATTAAACGTCACGGGCGTGCTCGCGACCTACATCCAATATTGGCGAATCAATCTTCTCACGATGCTCGAGTATCGCGTCAACTTCTTCTTGTGGTTTGGGTTCACGCTGGTCTACCACGGAACGGCTCTTTCGGCGCTCTACGTGACCCTCCGGCAATTCCCATCGATGAACGGGTGGGATTTTCGGCAGATGGCGTTTCTGTACGCGCTTTGGATGCTCGGACAGGCCATCCACAACACGTTTTTCTTTTCGCTGGTCAATGTTCCGGACTTTGTTAGAGAGGGTCGTTTCGATCGCTTCCTCGTGCGTCCGCAAGACACGCTCTTCCAGGTCATTACGGTGCCACAACAGATTTCTCCGGACGAATTACTGGTCTCGATCGTCTATTTTTGCGTGGCAACGGCATACGCGCACGTTCGTGTCGATACAGCATTTCTGGTTTTCGTGCCACTCGTCGTGGTCGGTGGGGCGCTCATCGATTTGGGTATATCACTGGCTGTGGCCACGATCTCATTTTGGTTCATCCGCGTGGATACGCTGCGC
>JALYVW010000078.1 GCA_030853005.1 Vulcanimicrobiota bacterium | reverse complement strand
ATATCGTGCGTGGTTGCCCTGGACAAATCGCTCGGGATCTATGCGCTCGTACTAGGCACCGCATTAGGCCTCGTCGCGCAGATGCTGGTCCAGCTTCCCGCGTTTCTCCTGATCGGCAAATATCGATTAACTCTGGATTTGCATCACCCCGGTTTGAAACGTATCGGCGCGATACTCGGGCCAATTGTGGTTGGCTCCGCGGCGGGCCAAATCGCGCTGTTTTTCGACCGCTATTTCGCCTCGACCCTGAGTCCGGGATATATGGCCGGCATGAATTACGCCACCAAGCTCGTCGGATTCCCTCAGCAAATTTTTGCGGCAGCCATCGCCACCGTAATCTTTCCACTTCTAGCGTCGCAATTCGCGCATGCGAATCGCAAGGGTGTAGCCGCCAGCGTCGTGACCGGCCTGCGACTGGTCAATTTCATTACGATTCCGGCGATGTGCGCTCTCGTCGCACTTGCTTATCCGATCGTTTCGACGTTGTTTGAGCGCGGTTCGTTTGGCTCGACCTCGGTCGCGCTCTGTGTTGGCCTTTTGCCCTTCTCCGCTGTCGGCTTGCTGGCGGTCGCTGCGAATGTTGTTCTGACGCGTTGTTGTTTCGCGTGCAAGGAAGTCAGCTGGACGGTCGCCATCTCCGTTTTCTCCGTGTGCGTAAATGTGTTGCTCTCATTGATATGGCTACCGACGCTCGGCGCGCGCGGGTTGCTGTTAGCCAACTCGGTCAGTCAGACTATCCAAGCAATCATGTTGCTGGCCCTTGTCTCGCGCATCGTCGACGGCATCGAGTGGCGCACGCTTGTAATTTCCACGGCAAAGATTTCGGCCTCCGCGGCGATTATGTTCGGTGCTCTGCATTGGATTGGCGCCCTGGGGATTTCGCCACCGCAAACGCTCTTAGATAAGGTCTGGTTCTTGTTTGGCCAACTCGCCATTGCGGGACTGGCTTTTGTTGCGGCGGCCCGCATCGTAGGAGTGGAAGAGCTCGTAATGGCTTGGCAATTGCTCATCGCAAAATTCGAGCGCAACCTCCCGAGTGCGCCTGAGAATCGTGAAGCGCCTATCGCGTAGAAGTTATTCCTCCGAGTTGAACGTCTGAACGTTCTTTAGCCCGGCTTCCCTGAACGCTTGGGCTACGGCCGTACTTTCGCCCGAGTCGGCCTTGTAAGTCACGACGCTGCGACCTTCTTCAATCGCATCATTATAATTGTCTACTTGATCGGCTGGAATGTCCCAATCTGCCAAATGGTCGATGATCTGCGGGTGGGCGAAGAAGCCCACATAGCGGCTATCGGAGCTGATGTTCGGAACGTTCACTCCCCCGGCGTCGGTAATGATACCGGTGTTGCCGACTATGACCGAAGAATCCGTGTCGGTGGTGGAATGCGATTCGCCGATGTGAAGAAAATTGAGGACCGATCCCTCGTGCTCGGAGGTTGGCGAGTCTTTCGTTATGACCGAAAGCTTATCGCAATCGATTTGCGGCTTGTCGCATAGCTGCCCCTCTAGCGCGTCCGGTTGCGAGGATTGCGCGATTCCCGTTATGAGTTGCTCGGCCACCAAAATCTCCTAGCGTTCTTAAAGTAAGCGATTGAAGGATCGGACCGCGGTGCCAAGTCGCTCGATTCCGCGCCGGATATTGTCTTCCCCTGCGTTGGAGAAATTCAAGCGCATTCCGTCGGTAACGTCGCCGTGCGGATAAAAACTGACACCTGGCACGAAGACGACCCGGTCTCGGGCGGCGATCTGAAGCAGGTCGCTCGTATCTAAACCCGGGGCGCGGGCCCATAGAAACATCCCGCCGTCGGGCCGGTTGAATTCAACCGACCGAGGCATAAACTCGGTTAGCGCGGCATGCATGACATCGCGCCGCGAACGGTAGACATCGACAATCCGAGCGATGTGTTTCCTGAAAACGTCATCGTCGGAAACGAAACGCTCGAAGACGTACTGCGTAAACGTGCCCGATTGTAAGTCGGCGCCTTGTTTAGCGAGGATCAACTTCTCGCGCACGTCTTCATCGTGCATGACAAGCCACGCAACGCGCATCCCGGGCGCCATGATTTTGCTGCCGGTCCCACTGTAAATTATGGTACCTGACGTCGGAATGGAAACCAGACTCGGCAGGTCTTCGCCTTCGAAGCGTAAGTCGCCGTAGGGGTCGTCTTCCACGATTGGGACGCCGTAGTGCTCGCAAAGCCGTACGATCGTTTCGCGGCGGTGCGTCGCAAGTGTGCGCCCGGTCGGGTTCTGAAAGTTGGGAACTAGATAGACGAATTTTGGCGCCGGCTCGGTCCTCGCGAGAATCATTTCCAGCGATTCGCGCACCATGCCGTCCTCGTCAGTCGCGACGGTCGCGTAGCGCGCCTGATAGGCGTCGAACGCTTGAATTGCTCCCACGTATGACGGGTTTTCGAGAGCCACGTGATCGCCCGGATCAAGGAAGATCTTACCCACCAGGTCCAGGCCCTGCTGCGAGCCGTTGACAATGAGGACGTTGTCCGCCTGGAAAGCCGCGTTTAGACGGTTCGCAAGGCGCTTTGCGACCCAGGAGCGCAGCTCGGGAATTCCGTCTGTGACACTGTACTGAAGGGCCAATGCCCCGTATTCGTCCATCACTTGGCGGGTGCAGTCGGCAATCGCCTGGGTGGGAAACAACTCGGGCGCCGGCAGCCCGCCTCCAAAAGAAATTACATCGGGCTGCTGAGTTACTTTGAGCATTTCCCGGATCGTGGAGGCTCGCATGCGCGAGGTGCGCGCGGCGAATTTTGCCGTGCGCGAGACATTTTCCATTGGGTTGCTTATTCCCCGAAAGTCTCTGGTTTCTTCGCATGGACAGCCTGACCAGAGGATGCGTAGCGCGCGAACGACTATATGATGGGCGTGAACGCGCTTGAAAAGATGGCGACCCGGGAAAGCCTCGCGCGCTCGTTGCTTTTACGCTTTCGGAAGAGCGACATCGTTCGACATGGGGCCATCGTCTTCGCGGCGTCGACATTTCTCAATATCTGCGGATTCGTTTATCACGCGATGATGGGTCGATCGCTTGGCGTCGCCAATTACGGCTCACTCTACGCACTGATCTCTGGCATCTCAATAGTTGGGCTGCCAGCCGCAATTGTAAGCCCTGCGATCGCTCGTTTTGCTGCGGAGTTTCGGGTGACTGGCGACGACGGCCACTTGCGCGCGCTTATCGGGTACGTCATGAAGGCGTTCGGTGTGCTAGCAATTGTTTATGTGATTGCCGGAGCGCTGGCGGCGCCGAGTCTCGGGAGCTTTTTACACGTACCGTACTGGGCCGTTTTAATCGCTGCCGTCATGGCGGCGATTTCTTTGATTTTGCCGACGCTTCGGGCGGTTTCGCAAGGCGCTCAAGATTTTAACGGCTACTCCCTTTCAATCGCCGTTGAAGCCGTTACAAAGGCCACTTTAGCATATTTGTTTTTCCTAAAACCCTTTGGCCTTTTGGGCGGCCTGCTCGCATGGCTCGGTGCTCAGATTCTTGCGAGTGGTGTCATCGGGGGGCGGCTTTATTCGCGCGTTGCCTCGGTTGCGAGGGTCCCCATCGGCATTGACACGCGCCGGCTTTTAATGACTATTTTCGGCTCAGCGGTCGCCTCTCTAGCCATTACGCTGCTTGTGTCGGCCGATGTCGTCCTCGTTAAACATTTCTTCAGTCAGAAAGAAGCGGGCGTATATGCCGCCGCTTCGCTTGGCGGAAAGATGTTGCTTTTTGTCGTGGGATTTGTCCCGCTCGTTTTGCTTCCGAAAGCGGCGGATAGGCGTGCGCGCGGGGAATCGTCTCGCTCGGTGCTGATTGCCGCTTTCGGCATGTTGATTGTTTTCTCGACAGGGGGATTAGCCGTGTTCGCGGTTGCGGGGTCGCAGGTGCTGCGGCTCCTGGTTGGACCGGCTTTTACCGGGGCTTCCCATTTGCTGCTCCTGTACGGCGTGGCGATGACTCTTCTGGCGGCCATGTCAGTGCTCTCGTCCTACGGAATTGCCGTCCATCGTTTCGCTTTTACGATTCCACTGAGTGCCGTAGTTGTGGCGGAATTGCTCGCAATAATTCTCTACCATCCGTCGCTTTTAACAGTTGTCACAATTCTTACCGTATGCAATGCCTGCGCGACGCTGGGCATGACCATAGTTATTTTTGCCGAGCGCGAGCGCCGCGGCCATAGCTCGGCTGCCGCGGGCAATTAAGGAAAAACCCGCAGGCGGCGTAAACTAGTATCCATGCAACTTAGCGTCAATCGAGCGTCGGTGGCTCGCTGCCGCCTCTTGGCGAGCCAAATCACTCATCCCGTCGGGCGTTTTATCAGCGCCCATTCGACAATTTCCGTTGAGCGATCACTGCTACGGCTACTCGGCGTTGACGGGGTTGCCAAGGATGAGGTCCCCGTTCCGAATGCGATTGTGGATGCACTGCCGACCGCGAAGCGAGGACGGGGTGTCGCCTTGCCCTTCGGTCGTGCGCTGGCCGAAACCGGCCTCGACCCGTCTGGCCTGGGGAGCTCGCTTGCGAGCGGGTCGGTGCGCCTTGAGGATTTCGACGAAATTCCGGTGGAGGCCGCGCGGGCGGCGCTGGGCGCGCACGTCGATCGGGCGTTGGCTCGGATTCGCGAACTGCGTTCGCAGCGCGACCATTTCCTCGCGAGCGCCCCACAGAAGCCCCCGCCGCTACTGTACGTCATTGTCGCCAGCGGGAACATTTACGAGGATCGAACGGCAGCAGTAGCGGCGGCTGAAGCGGGGGCGCAGATCATTGCGGTCATCCGGTCCACCGGCCAGTCTTTGCTCGATTTCGTTCCCTATGGACCAACGACCGAGGGGTTCGGCGGGACCTATGCTACCCAAGAAAACTTTCGCATCGTACGCGAAGCGCTTGATGAAGTCTCCGAGCGTCTAGGCCGATACGTCATGCTGACCAACTACGCGAGCGGCTTATGCATGCCGGAGATCGCGGCGATGGCAGCGCTCGAGCGTCTGGACATGCTGCTCAATGACTCAATGTACGGAATTCTATTCCGCGACATCAATATGAAACGCACCTTTATTGATCAGCATTTCAGCCGGATGCTTAACGCCTATTCAGGTATTATCATAAACACAGGTGAGGACAACTACTTGACGACCGCCGATGCAGTGGAGCAGGCGCCTGCGGTTTTGGCCTCCCAATTTATCAACGAGGCGTTCGCGCACGACGCCGGCATGCCGGACTTCCTAATAGGTCTTGGCGATGCGTACGAGATCGACCCGGATTTAGAGGACGGCTTCCTGTTTCAGGTAGCGCAGGCACAACTTACTAGGCAAATTTTCCCTGAGGCTCCGCTCAAATATATGCCGCCCACCAAATATATGACGGGTGACATTTTCAAGGGACATCTGGTCGACGCTATGTTCAATTTGACATCGGTTATGACGCATCAGACGATCCATTTATGCGGCATGCTTACGGAAGCAATTCACACTCCGTTTCTTGGCGACCGGGCGCTTTCGGTGGAAAACGCGCGTTATATCATGAACACAGCGCGCAATTTTGGCGATGAAATTGAAATACGACCCGGCGGCAAAATTCAAGCGCGGGCCGCCCATGTGCTCGAACGTTGCGTTCGGTTGCTCGAAGCGGTGGCCGAAAACGGCCTTATGGAGTCAATCGGCGCGGCGACCTTCGCCGACGTTTCCCGTTCTCCCGATGGAGGGCGCGGATTTGACGGCGTCTTCGAGCGCTCTCCCGACTATTGGAACCCTTTTGAAGATGCACTGAAGCCCACGGCTCGTCCCGTATGACGCTCGTGCGACCGTATGGTGACACCATGAACGACGGTAAGGTTCAGATGTCGTTTACCTTGCCGATAACGTGGAGCGAGGCCGCCGATGAGGCTGCTCGCCAGCTCGTTTCAAATATGGGGTTTTCCGACGTTCAGATCGTTGAAGGACGGCACATGGCAACGGGGTTCTCGTTTTTTGTCGTTTATGCGTCAACCTCGTCCGCGGTAGATGATTCGGCGATGGCGGCGCCGACGAAACGACATGTCATGACCATGGATGAAGTCGATGCGTTTATTCGTGAGCGCGTTGGGCGGAAGATTCGAATTGCCGGCGCCTGCATAGGAACCGACGCGCATACCGTCGGCATCGATGCAATTTTAAATATGAAGGGCTATAAAGGGGACTATGGCCTGGAACGTTATCATGAATTCGACGTCGCAAACCTGGGAAGCCAGGTGTCAATTGAAAACCTCGTAGGTTATGCCAAACGAAATGACGTTGACGCGCTCCTGGCCTCGCAGGTTGTCACGCAAAAAGGGAGCGACATCAAGAACTTTACCGCGTTAGTCGAGTTGCTTGAGGCGGAAGGCTTACGCGATAGAGTCGTCCTGTGCTGCGGTGGGCCACGCATGACCAGTTTGCTTGCGATCGAGCTGGGATACGACGCCGGTTTTGGGCGCGGTACGCTACCGAGCGAGGTGGCAGCCTTCGTTGCTACGGCGGTCGCCGCACGATGTCAGCGTTCATGAGCGTCGCACTTCCACCCGCCGTCACACGCGCCGCGGACGCGGCGGCCAGTGATCACAACGGGATCGTGGGCTACCGTATCGTTCAACGCAGCGCGATTGATGGTGGCCCCATTCACCGCCGCGATGAGGTCGAGCTTGCCGCGGCATTCGATGGGCCGACGCTGCTTAAAATCCGCGTCATTCGACACGTCCAGAATGGCAGCATTTCAAGCGATGTGGATAACGCGAAGTTGGCGACCCAACTCCAGCAGGGATCCGCTTCCGGTGGTTTCGCCGTTCCGTTCGACCGGCGGCATCTTAGCGAATATGTCTATGTCGCGAATGGTGGGAACGTGCGTTTCACAAGCATCAGGCAAGACGCAAACCACGGCAACGGTGAATTTTCTGTCGATTCGGGCGGCCACGTGTTCGAAATGACATACGCACCCTCCCGTCTGCCGCAGTATGCCAAGCGCGGAACCGTCACTTTGCAGCGTGGCGAAGTGCTGCCCGGTTTTTGGGCAACGCTGCACCAAACCCAAACCTATACGGGATCATTCGGGTTTATTCACGGTGCGGCCGTAGTGAATGTCGATCAATCGCATTTTCGGCATTTCGCAGATCAGGTTGCCGCACTGGCAGCGCTCGCGGCCGGAACCATCTAGAGCCACGTCTAAGGTATCATAATGAAAAAGACCGCGCTGATCACAGGAATCACCGGCCAGGATGGCTCGTACCTAGCGGAGCTGTTGCTCGGGGAAGGCTATCGCGTCGTTGGAATGACGCGGCGAACCAGTACCGACGTACACGAGCGTATCGCGCACATTTTTGATGAGATAGAATTTGTCTCCGGCGACCTGCTGGATCAAAGCTCGATTACATCCATCATCGCCGCCGTAAAGCCGGACGAAGTGTATAATCTAGCAGCGCAATCGTTCGTGCCAGCCTCTTGGACACAGCCGGTGCTGACGGGAGAGTTCACGGCGCTAGGGGTTACACGGATGCTCGAAGCCGTGCGGACCATCAATCCCAAGATTCGTTTTTATCAGGCTTCGAGCTCCGAGATGTTCGGCAAGGTGCAGGCCGTGCCGCAAAACGAGAACACGCCTTTTTATCCGCGCAGTCCGTATGGCGTCGCGAAAGTCTATGGGCATTGGATCACGGTGAACTACCGCGAGTCGTACGACATGTTTGCCTGCAGCGGTATACTGTTCAACCACGAGTCGGGGCGTCGCGGGAAGGAGTTTGTAACCCGAAAAATTACGGATGGCGCGGCGCGGATTTCGCTAGGCCTATGTAAAGAACTGCCCTTAGGAAATCTCGACGCGCAACGCGATTGGGGTTTTGCAGGCGACTACGTTCGTGCAATGTGGTTAATGTTGCAGCAAAGCGGTCCGGACGACTACGTCATCGCAACGGGGCGAACGCACAC
>JALYVW010000177.1 GCA_030853005.1 Vulcanimicrobiota bacterium | reverse complement strand
GAGGTACACGATGCGAGACGCACGCACGACGTGTGGCAAGACCTTTTGGATTCCTTCGACAGGCTCTCTCCGTTGGTTGACGATGCGGAAGAAGGGACGGCATATGTAGAAATGCGCGGTGTGCCCGGAACGCCGCAAACGTGGATCGCTGCCGCGCGCGAAATCGTCAGGCCGTTCGATTTACCCGTGTGCGTGGCGATTGGACCCAATAAATTTAGCGCTCGGGCGGCAACCTACATTGGCGATGCTACGCTCTGCACGGCGGAGAACGCGCGGGCACTCGTTGCCAGTCTTCCGATCGAGGTTTTGCAACTCGACCCAAAAACGCTCGAGCGATTAGAATTGCTCGGCGTACGGCGTTTGGGGGAGCTCGCGAAACTTCCCCACGGTCCGTTCGTGCGGCGCTTCGGCAAATCTGCCGCGCGTTGGCACGAACAGGCTAATGGCGAAGATCGTACGCCGTTTATTCCGCGAGCGCACGAACTGCAGATCGATGCAGCGCTCTACGGCGAAGGTTCGTCCACCCAATCCGAACAGGTGCTGTTCGCGTTGCGGGTGCTGGCCGATCGCGTCTGCGCGGACTTGAGCCGCCTGGGGAAGGCCGCTTCGCAGCTGGCAATCCATTTCGAATGCGAGAACGGCGACCTGCGCGAAGTTGCGGTAGGGCTCGCGCAAGCGACCGCAGATCCGCGACCTATTGTCGATGTGGTCCGTGCGAAGCTCGAGTCGGTCACCTTCGACTCGCCGGTAAGCGGGTTGCGCATGCGCGCCGTACGTTTCGAAGAGATCGGTAATGAGACGGGGCTCTTCGCGCGCAGCGCCTTCGATCCGCAAGCCGTAGCCGTGGCTCTCGCTCGATTGGAAGCAACGCTCGGCTCGGGTGCGCTGCCAGCGCCGTCCTACCCGAACTCACCGGTCCCTCGAGCGTCCCGATTGACCCACTCGCAAACCCGCCACCCAACGCCCGGTCCAGCTCCGCAATCCCACTTGGCACCCAGCGTGGCCCCGCGCTTGAAATCTGGCCTCCCCGGCGAATGTCGAGCCCCGATTTCAAGGCCTCAAAGGCCCGTTTTTGACCGTCTGGCGAAAGCATGGGAGATCATCCTAATCGAACATATGTTCGATTGTCAATCACCCCGGGGCGGCTTTTTTTGGGCCGCCGATCTCTGTTGTCATGCGAGCGGCGCACAAGGCTCGAGATAGCGAATTGAACAACCGAGCTCCCGTGGGGGAATTGCGGGTTGGGGTCGATGTGGGCGGGACGTTTACGGATCTCGTTGCCGTCGATACGAGGAGCGGTGAAACGATCGCGCTCAAGGTTTCTTCCACTCCCAAGGCGCCCGAAGAGGGCGTTTTGACCGCGTTGCGCGTGCTTTTCGAGCGGCTCGAAGCGAAGCCGGACATTGCGTACCTCGCACATTCTACGACGATCGCGACGAATGCGTTATTGGGACAAATGCATTTGGAACTTCCGCGCGTCGTGTTTTTGACCACCGAGGGATTTCGAGACGTCATCGAAATCGGGCGGCAAAACCGCAGCGAAGTGTATAACCTCTTCGTGCACAGACCCACGCCGTTGGTGACGCGTGAAGATCGCATCGCCGTGGCCGAGCGCATGGATTATCGTGGAAACGTTTTGCGGGAGCTGGACGACGCCGAAATCGAGCGTGCGATGCTCGAAGTGCGTTCACGGCAGCCGCAGGCGATTGCGATTGGTTTTTTGCATGCGTATAAAAATGATATGCACGAACGACGCGTTGCCGAAGCGTGCGCGCGTGCGTTTCCGGGAGTACCGGTGACTCGATCATCGGAGGTGAACCCGGAGTATCGCGAATACGAGCGATTTTCAACAACGGTGGTGAACGCGGCGCTCTTGCCGATCGTGCGGGGATATCTGGAGCGTCTCGCGACGGGATTGCTCGAGCTGGGCGTTCGAGCCCCGCTGTTCGTCATGCAAAGCAACGGCGGTATGGCTGCGGCGGCGTACGCCGCACAAACGCCGGTGAGCATTTTGGAAAGCGGTCCCGCATCGGGCGTGATCGGTGCGGCGGATTTATCGCGCACGCTGGGATTGGAAAAAGCGCTCTCGTTCGATATGGGCGGCACGACGGCAAAGGCCGGGACGATCGTCGGCGGCGTGGTGCAAGTCGTCGGGGAGTTTGAAGCGGCCGGAAGTACGCACAGCGGGCG
>JALYVW010000176.1 GCA_030853005.1 Vulcanimicrobiota bacterium | reverse complement strand
CGCATATCGCCGTTGCCGTTGCGAGGCGCGCGATCACGCCGGCTCGGGTGAAATATTCGGCGGCAGCCGCTTCGGGATCTCCAGTCGCCGGTTATCCTCCGGAGCGATGGTCGCGCCGGGAGCCGACGGCGTCGGCGGGCCGCCCCGCTTGTACGGCCGGTCCCCGAGAATCGATTTGACTTCCTCGGCGTCGACCGTCTCGTATTCGAGCAAAGATTCGACCATGCGCTCAACTTTTGCCCAATTTTCGCCAAGTATCTTCCGGCCGCGCTCGTAACATGTTTCGACGATACGCCGCACCTCTGCGTCGATTTTCGAAGCGATCTCCTCCGAATAATTGCGCTCTTCGCCAAAATCGCGGCCAAGAAAAACTTGATGGTTCCCCTTGCCGTATTGAATGGGACCGAGCGAATCCGACATGCCATATTGCGTAACCATCCGGCGTGCAAGTTCGGTCGCCTTTTCGAAGTCGTTGCTCGCGCCCGTCGTTACGTCTTTGAACTTAATCTCTTCGGCCAGTCGTCCGCCGAGCGCCATCGTAATGTCGGCAAGCAGCTCTTCCTTGGTGCGGCTATGGCGGTCTTCTTCCGGTAGGGACCACGTGATCCCAAGGGCCATACCGCGCGGGATGATCGTGACCTTGTGGACGGGCGTGCCGTACTCGGTCAGGCCGCCGATGATCGCATGACCCGACTCGTGGTAAGCCGTCGTTTCTTTTTCTTTTTGCGACATCACGATCGAGCGCCGCTCGGGACCCACCATAACCCGGTCGATGGCTTCGTCGCAATCGTTCATTTCAATCGCCGTTTTATCGCGCCGGGCTGCAAGCAGCGCCGCTTCGTTTAAGAGATTCTCTAAGTCCGCGCCTGAAAAACCCGGCGTGCGGCGTGCGAGAATCTCGAGCGATACGTCTTTATCGAGCGGCTTGTTGCGAGCGTGCACTTCTAAAATCTTCTGACGGCCGCGTATGTCGGCGCGATCGACGATGATCTGGCGGTCGAAGCGTCCTGGGCGCAGCAAAGCCGGATCGAGTACGTCGGGCCGGTTCGTGGCCGCGATAAGAATGACTCCGGTGTTTTGCTCGAAGCCGTCCATTTCGACGAGCAGCTGGTTGAGCGTTTGCTCCCGCTCGTCGTGGCCTCCGCCCAAGCCCGCGCCGCGCTGGCGTCCGACCGCGTCGATTTCGTCGATAAAAATGATGCACGGAGCCGACTTCTTGGCCTGCTCGAACAGGTCGCGCACTCGCGAAGCACCGACGCCGACGAACATCTCTACAAAATCCGATCCGGAGATTGAAAAGAACGGTACGCCGGCTTCTCCGGCGATGGCTCGCGCGAGCAGCGTCTTACCAGAGCCGGGCGGGCCGAGGAGCAGCACGCCTTTAGGAATGCGCGCCCCCAAGGCTTGGAATTTCTTGGGGTACTTTAAGAACTCGACGATTTCGCCCAGCTCTTCTTTCGCTTCGTCGACACCCGCAACGTCCGCGAACGTCACCTTGGGCCGGTTTTCCGAAAGCGTTTTCGCGCGGGATCGCCCAAACGAGAGGGCCTGGCTTCCGCCACTTTGCGCCTGACGGAAAATAAAGAAAATGATCAGTCCCATGAGTAGGAACGGCACGAGCCCGAGCAGCGTGTTGAAAACCGACGAGGTGCTAGCCGATTCCCACGAAGCGTCCTTGACGCGTTTTTCCACGCGGTCCACAAAGACTTGATCCGTGCTGGGGATGGACGTCACGTAATGCTGGTTGTTGGTCAGATCGCCGGCAACGTCGTGTCCTACCGCGTGGAACGTTTTGATTTGGTTTGCGTTTAAATCGCGCGTGAATTGACTGTAGCTCAAATGCTGCGTATCCGAGGACGGCAGGAGCACTTTGTTGACGACGACGAGGATCAACACGAGCACGAATGCCGCGAGGAAAATCGCCCGAATATGTTTGGTCACGTGAAGTTTACAACAGCCTTACTCTGAAATGACGCCCGCGCGTAATTGCGCTACAAACGGCAGATTTCGATATTTTTCTTGGTAATCGAGGCCGTACCCTACGACGAAGGCGTCGGGCGCGGTCAAGCCTATATACTCTACATCTACGGGAACGAGCCGGCGATACGGTTTGTCCAGCAGGACACACGAGCGCAAAGACTCGGGTTCCCGATCCCGCAACATCGATTGCAGGTACGAGAGCGTCAGCCCGTTGTCGACGATGTC
>JALYVW010000175.1 GCA_030853005.1 Vulcanimicrobiota bacterium | reverse complement strand
GCCCTCCTCAAGATCCTCGAGGGCACGACGGCAAACGTTCCGCCGCAAGGTGGTCGCAAACATCCGCATCAAGAATTCATCCAGATCGATACGACCAACGTGCTCTTTATTTGCGGAGGCGCCTTCGATGGGCTCGAACGCCTGATCGAATCGCGCGTGGCCTCGAACGCGATGGGCTTCCGCGCGAGGCCCGAGGGGAAAAAAGAACAACGCGTCGGCAAACTCCTGCAGCAGTTAATGCCGGAAGATCTCTTAAAGTTTGGACTCATCCCCGAATTCATCGGACGCTTGCCGATCGTGGTTACGCTCGATGCCCTCGACGAATTGGCGCTGCGCAGAATCTTGGTCGAACCGCGCAACGCGCTCGTACGCCAGTTCCAGAAGATCATGAGCATGGACGGCGTCGAACTGACCTTTACCAAAGAAGCGCTCGTCGCGATCGCTTCACGCGCGCAAGGCCGCAAGACCGGCGCTCGCGGGTTGCGTTCCATTCTCGAAGAAACCATGCTTGACGTCATGTACGATCTACCGTCGCTTCAAGGCGTGAAGAAGTGCATCGTCAACAAAGAAGTTATCGAGAAAAAGGAACCGCCGACGCTGATTTATAGCGAGCGCACGAAGGACATGCCCGCCTAGCCTTACCCACGCGGAGCCTCCTTAGGGAGCGCTCCTTTCGTATCCGAGCAAGGCGCCGGCAGGACAATCGGCCTATTAAAAATATCATATTGCCTTCATGCGCCATTTCAGGCTCTTCCAATGACGCCATACCGCGCGCCGCTGCGCGACATGCAGTTCGTTCTGCGCGAGCTCGCCGGGATCGAGGCCGTTTCGAAACTGCCCGGCTTCGGCGACGCGGCCGATTCGCTCGATGCGATTCTCGAAGAAGCGGGCAAGTTTGCGACGGGCGTGCTCGATCCACTCAACGCGAGCGGCGACCGGGCAGGGGCGACTTGGAAAGATGGCGTCGTCACGATGCCGGCGGGTTTTAAGGAAGCATACAAACACTTTGCCGATGCCGGCTGGATCGGCTTGCCGGTACCCGAGGAATACGGCGGGCAAGCGCTGCCGCAACTCTTGCTCGGCCCGACCCTAGAGATGTGGAACGCGGCCAACGTCGGGTTCGCCAACGGACCGCTGCTCAATCAGGGAGCGATCGAGGCGATCGAGTTGTGCGGAAACGACGAGCAGAAGAAGCGCTATCTCCCGAATTTAGTGTCCGGAAAATGGACCGGCACGATGTGCCTCACCGAGCCGCAGGCCGGTTCCGATTTGGCACAAGTCGCTGCGAAAGCGACACCCGACCAGGACGGGTCTTTTAGGCTTTTCGGGCAGAAAATTTTCATTACATTCGGCGAGCACGACATGGCCGAAAACATCATCCATCTGGTGCTCGCACGATTGCCAGATGCTCCGGCTGGAACCAAGGGCATTTCGCTATTCATCGTCCCGAAAGTGCTCGTGAACAGTGATGGGTCGCTCGGAGATCGCAACGACGTCACCTGTACGGGAATCGAGCATAAACTCGGCATCAATGCGAATCCGACGTGCACGTTGCAATACGGTGATGGTGGCGGGGCGATCGGATATCTCGTCGGTGACGCCAATCGCGGCCTCGAGTACATGTTCGTGATGATGAACGCCGCGAGATTTTCCGTCGGCGTTCAGGCTATCGGCATTGCAGATCGAGCCTACCAGCGGGCGCTCGCATATGCCAAAGAGCGCGTTCAGAGCCGGGATTCGGCGTCGCGTAACGGCGGAGCGGTACGGATCATCGAGCACCCTGACGTGCGGCGTATGCTCTTGTGGTGCAAATCGCAGATCGAAGCGATGCGAGCGCTCGCCTACGTAACGGCGGCCTCGATGGATTTCGCCGGGAGCGCGCCCGCAGAGGAAGAACGCAAACGGCACCGCGCATTTGTCGACTTCATGATCCCGATCATCAAAGGCTGGTGCACGGAGACGGCTATCGACGTTACGTCGACGGCACTCCAGGTTTTTGGCGGTATGGGCTACGTCGAAGAGACGGGCATCGCTCAACAATACCGCGACGTGCGCATTACCACGATCTACGAGGGCACGACTGGCATACAAGCGCTGGATTTCGTCGGGCGAAAAATTCTCAGGGATCGGGGTGCGACGGCCCGCATCATTCTTGCCGAAATGGCAGCATGCGCGAACGAAGCCTCGCAGAGTAACGACGAAGACCTCCAGGCGA
>JALYVW010000174.1 GCA_030853005.1 Vulcanimicrobiota bacterium | reverse complement strand
GTGGTAGTCCGGGTCGAGAATTTCCACATCTGAATCCGCGGCGATGTCCGCCGCCGTAACCTCTTTGGGTCCACTAACGGAGAGCGAGAGCACCTTCGGTTCGTCCGTGCTCAACTTGACGGGGAGGCCCTTGAGGTTCAGCATCAGCGCGATCGAATCTTCGACGATTCCCGGCATCGTGGAAAACTCGTGCAAGACGCCATCGATCTTCATGTAGGTCACGGCGGCACCGGGAATAGACCCGAGGAGAATGCGGCGCAACGCGTTGCCGAGCGTGATGCCGAATCCGCGTTGGAGCGGTTCGATCACGAACTTTGCAGAGTTGTCGTGACGCTCGCGGACTTCCAGGGCGGCCCCCTGCGGCGCTTCTAAAACGGTCATGGTCCTTTTCTTATTCCTTTGTTGCCGCTCAAGTTATCCGCACGCGCGCCAAGCGCGATGCGATCGTACTCCCAGCGACGGAGTTGGTTACGGAGTCTTAACGAGAGTAGTATTCGACGATGAGCTGTTCGTCGACCGGCGTATCGATTTGCTCCCGCGATGGCAAAGCAACGATTTTCGCCGAGATCTCTTGCCCGTCGAATTCGAGCCATTCCGGCGCCCGCCGCGCGCGCGCCGTCTCAACGTTGGCCTCGAACACCGGCGACTTCTTGCTGCGCTCGCCGATCGTAATCGAATCGCCGGCCTTCACGATGAAGGACGGAATGTTCACCAAGCGGCCATTCACGCGAAAATGACGGTGCGTGACAAGCTGTCGCGCCTGCGCGCGGCTCGTCGCGAGATTGAGCCGATAGACGACGTTGTCCAAGCGGCGCTCGAGCAGTTGAAGGAACGTACGCCCCGTTTGCCCTGGAACGCGCGCGGCTTCGCGAAAATAATTTTCAAATTGCGTTTCGTGTACGCCGTAATAGCGACGCATCTTCTGCTTCTCGCGCAGTTGGCGGCCATACTCCGAGACTTTTTGGCGGGTCGGTTTGCCTTGAGTTTTCTGCCCGGGCGCCGTGCCCCGGCGTTCGACCGCGCACTTTTTCGTCAGGCAACGGTCGCCTTTGAGAAAGAGCTTGATTTTTTCGCCCGTCTTATTCGTCGCAGTTTCGCGACGGCAGAGACGGCATACTGGTCCAATGTAACGCGACATATTCTCTCTTCTGACTTTCGATGCTTAAACGCGGCGGCGCTTGGGCGGGCGGCAACCATTATGGGGGATCGGCGTGACGTCTTTAATGAGCGTGATTTCCAGGCCGGCAGCTTGCAGCGAACGGATCGCCGCTTCGCGCCCGCCTCCGGGACCCTTCACGAGCACTTCAGTTGACTTCATACCGTGTTCCATCGCTTTGCGAGCAACGGCTTCGGCAGCCATTTGCGCGGCAAACGGCGTGGACTTCTTCGAGCCTTTAAATCCAAGATTTCCGGCCGAAGCCCAGGCGATCACGTTCCCCAAATTGTCGGACATCGTAACGATCGTGTTATTAAAAGACGCTTGCACGTGCGCGACGCCCGATTGCACATTTTTGAACTCGCGTTTGCGGCGCGACTTCGCTTGTTTCTTGGCTGCCAAAACGGAACTCCAAAGCGGGTTTATCTTGTCTTCGATACGATCGAAGTGTCGTCGCCTCGACCCGTGGAACCGGCAGTTCCTTTCCGGATCTCGTACTCGGCCGCGCGGCGAGCGCGTCCGGGCCAGGGCGGTGCGGCTAAAGCACCTCAAAGCGCACCGCGAGAGACTGCGGCACCAAGCACGTAGTTTACAGGAAGCCTACCCCTTTTGCAAGCTCAAAGGGACCGGCTTGCGCCGGTCCCTTGTCCTGTAACTTAAGGACGCTTTTTTGACTACGTGTGTCTTAGAAGTGAATTCCGAGACCGACGTAGGGCCCGTTCCGCGAGAAGTCGATGGGGGCATTTGTCTTGTTCTTGCCGCGTTCGCCGAGGAACCCGAAGTCCAAGAAGATGCCAGCCGGCTTGCCGAAGTTCAGGGTGCCGCCTAGTTGGTACTTGAGTATGTTATAGGCCAGGTCGAAGGACGTACCAGCTTGCGGTCCGCTCTGCACCGTGTACGTTCCCCGAACGTTGGGGTAATAGTACGCGCTGCCATAAATCGAGAACGTAGCGTCGAGGTCCGGCAGCTTCTCGAGGCCGACGCCAACACCGTGGAGGCGTGGGTAACCATAGTTGCCCGTCTCCTGGTCGTAGCCAACTGCGAGGTAGATGCGAGGATCAGCGATCTTGAGACCAAGACGCCCATCTATAC
>JALYVW010000173.1 GCA_030853005.1 Vulcanimicrobiota bacterium | reverse complement strand
CCACACTTCGCTTTGCGGATCGATCGAGCCGGGTCGCGAGATCAGACGCATGATGGAGAGCGCGTTCACGGATTTTCCGGATCCCGATTCGCCGACGATGCCGAGCGTCGATCCCGCTTCAAGGCTATACGACAGCCCGTTAACCGCCGTGACCAACCCGTCTTCGGTATTGAAGGCCGTGCGGAGATTTTTGACTTCGAGCAAAGGCACGGGTTCTAGATACCCGTTAAAGATAGTATTACGAACAAAACCACAAACATCGTGGCCACCACCCCGGTGATCCGCTTGAGTTGCTCTTCGGCGCCGGGCCGGCCGTAGGCCGACTGCACTTGGCCACCGATGGTGCCCGAGAGCCCCTCTTGTTTGGTGGTTTGAACGGCCAACAGCGCAACCAGGGCAACGCACGAGAGAAATGCCAACACCGCGAGGCTATGGGTGAGCCAGCCGGCGTGCATCTGAAACCAGGTCTGCTGGAGCAAGGGAGCCGGGGTAGGCGCAAGGACCGGCGCTTGCAGTGGGACGGCACCCGAAACGGGCGTTGGGATCGCGCCAGCTCCGGTTCGCACGGCGTGCGATTGGACGGCGGGTGAAGCTAAAGCCAGGAGCTGGGTAAACACGTGCGGTTCTCCACGGATGAAATTGCGAACCGCGCCAAGTTCGACGAGCGGGTGGCCCGGCCTGCGCGGCTAATGCGTAACCGTCGTCAGCACGCCGCCGGGCACGCCTACCGTAGCCTCTTGCGCGATGCGCTGCGGGGTCAGACCGAAGCGCTCGCGTTGTTTGGCTTGTGAATCGTGTTGCACGAGCACCGCCGGAACGCCTATACGAACGACCTTCACGCCAAGGCCACGGTCGGCCACGAACTCATCCACGGCCGAGCCGAATCCTCCAGCGAGCGAATGTTCCTCGACGGTGACGAAACGGTCGTGCGTCCGCGCCAAATCCAGAAGCATTGCCTCGTCCAGGGGTTTGGCGAAGCGCATGTTGGCGATCGTCGCATCGCTTACGCCCGCTTGCAGGGCGATATCGAGCGTGTTTCCGTAGGCAAGGACGGCTACTTTGCTTCCGCTTTGGACGACCTCGCCACGACCGTGCACGATCGGCGCGAGCGTGCGGGGGTTCAGGCCGGACGTACTGCCGCGTGGATAGCGTATGGCCACGGGACCTTCCAACGATAAGGCGTGTTCGAGCATCGGAAACAGTTCGGCTTCGCTGCCCGGAGCCATCAACGTGATGTTTGGCAGCGTTCGCAGGTACGCGATGTCATACAGGCCCATGTGCGTGGGACCATCATCCCCAACGAGCCCGGCGCGATCCATACAAAAAATCACCGGGAGATTTTGAACGCAGACGTCGTGCACGATCTGATCGTAGGCGCGTTGCAAAAACGTCGAGTAAATTGCACAGACGGGCCGGAAGCCCGCGGACGAGGCGCCGGCCGCAAAGCACACGGCGTGCGCCTCGGCGATACCCACATCGAAAAACCGCGTTGGGAACCGCTGCGCGAACTTGGAGAGTTTCGTGCCGTCGGGCATTGCGGCGGTAATGGCGAGAATGCGGGAGTCCCGCTCGCCAAGCGTCACCATAGCATCGGAAAACGCATCGGAAAACGTCGACGCCGGCGCTCCCGCGGGAATGACGGCGCCGGTGTCCTCTTCCTGTTTGATGACGCCGGTGCCGATGCCGTGAAATTTACGTGAATCTTGCTCGGCTGGCGCGTAGCCTTTGCCCTTGACGGTGCGGGCATGCACGAGCACCGGCCCTGGATAGTGTTTTGCCACTTCCAGAACGTCTACGAGCGCGTCGAAATTGTGACCGTCGATCGGGCCCATATAGCGAAAGCCGAGCTCCTCAAAAATGACCGCCGTCTTTTCGTCCCCGGCGGCAAAGTGCATCGCCGCTATTTCCGCCGATTCGATCGCTTTTTTTGCCGCTCCGCCAAACGGAATGCGTTGCAAAACCCGCTTTCCGGTTTGCCGAACGTTGTTGGCGAATGGCCTGCTCCGCAGGATCGAGAGATAGGAAGCAATCGATCCTACGTTAGGGGCGATGGACATTTCGTTGTCGTTGAGGACGACGATGAAATTCGTGCGCATCCCGCCTGCGTTATTGAGGGCTTCGTAGGCGAGGCCGCCGGTAAGCGCGCCATCGCCCAAGATTGCGACGACGGTTTCCTCGCTGCCGCGTAAATCGCGCGCGACCGCCATCCCAAGTGCCGCAGATACGCTCGTTGAAGCGTGTCCGGCACCGAACG
>JALYVW010000026.1 GCA_030853005.1 Vulcanimicrobiota bacterium | reverse complement strand
GATCCGGATGCGCAAACGCGCGCGGCGGACATTACGGACCCATCGTTCACCTTCGTTTCGGACAACTTTCGCAATTTAGATCGAGCGCTCGAGACGATCGGGATCGAGCGCGTCGACGGTATCCTCTACGACTTGGGGGTTTCGTCCATGCAGTTTGATGAAATGCAGCGCGGCTTTTCGTTTCGCGATTCGGCGCCGCTGGATATGCGCATGAATCCGCATGCGGGACGCAGCGCGTACGACATCTTGATGTCGTCAAGCGAAGTCGAGTTGGCGGACATCTTCTTTACCTACGGCCAGGAACGCAACTCGCGCCGCATCGCGCGAGCGATCGTGGCTCGCCGAAGTTCCGGCACACTTCCGACGACGACCCTCGAGTTCGGGCAGATGGTCAGCGGTTTGCTCCATCGGCCCGGCCGACGCGAGCGCATTCACCCGGCAACGCGGGTCTTTCAAGCCCTGCGCATTGCGGTCAACGACGAGCTGGATGCGCTCCGCGAAAGCTTGGAGAGCGCCGTCTACCGGCTGCGCGGCGCTGGCCGCGTCGTTGCCATCAGTTTCCACTCGCTCGAAGACCGGATCGTCAAGCAGAAATTTCGCGATGACGATCGCCTGGAAGCGATCACTCGCAAACCGATCGTCGCAGACGAAGCGGAAATCGCGCGCAACGCGCGTTCCCGCAGCGCGAAAATGCGCGCCGCCCAACGGAAGGCAAGTTAACCATGGTAGATCACGAGCGCCTGCACGCGCAGCCCCGCATTCCCAACGTCCGCACCGCTCGACACGCAACGCAGAGACGCCGAAAACATTCGACGCGTGCGCGTCACGCAACGCTCCTTCGGTTCAGCGCTGGGCTTTTCGTCGTCTTCGCAATGGTGATGGGCTACGTGATGCTCATGGCCAATCTCACCAGTATAAATTACGCGGTCGCGCGCGCCGAACGGCAACGTGCTGCACTTGTAGACCAGACCGCTCGCCTGGATGACCGCGTGGCAGCGTTGCGTTCGCAAGAACGCCTTTCGCGCGTGGCGATAATGCTTGGAATGCGAGACGCACAGCAGTACGCGGTCGTTTCGCTCGCGCCGGCGGCAAAGACCGCGCACGTGCGGGGACCGCTTCTGGGCAATCTCGCCGCGTTGTTCACGCCCAAGTACCGCTAGGGAGCCTTCATGCATCAGCGCACGTTTGCGCGGGTCGCTCCTAGGCGCGCGAAGGCGGCATTTTATATCGTCATGCTCGTTGGAGCCTACCTCACGTGGCGGCTGGTCGACGTTCAACTGATCAAAGGCCCGCTTTACGCGAAGGAGGCGCTGGACCAGCGTTCCGACTCGGTTGAAGTCTTCGCGCGTCGCGGCACGATCCTCGATCGCGACGGCAACGTGCTGGTACGCTCGTTACCGTCCGAGAGCGTCTATGCGGATCCCTACGAAATCGGCGACGCCGATCATACCGTCGCCGACTTGCAGTCGGTTTTCGGAAAGATCGGTCCCGATGTAGCCGCCATGCTGCACGATCGCAATCGGCGTTTCGTGTGGGTTGCGCGCAAAGTTTCTCGCGAACAATCCGACAAGGTCGTCGCGCTGAATTTGCCGGGAGTCGCGGTGAAGGAAGAGGATAGTGGGAGACGCGTCGATAGCGTCGGCACCGAAGCATCCACGGTCCTCGGGTTCGTCGGCGTGGACGAAAACGGACTCGCCGGTCTCGAGTATTCGTTCGATGACGTCTTGCGTGGACAATCCGGCCGCGTCATTATGGAAACGGACGATTTGGGACACCGCTTGCCGTTCGGCCGCGAGCGGATCATCAAACGTGCAAAACCCGGCCTGTCCCTCCAGCTCACCTTAGATCCTTACCTGCAGTTCGTGACCGAAGACGCGCTCGCAACGCAGGTTCGTTCGTTTCATGCCCAAAGCGGAACCGCGATCGTTCTCGACCCGTTTACGGGCGAGGTGTTGGCCATGGCCAATCAGCCCTTGTACGATCCCAACGCATACTGGAAATATGCTCCGGCGAACCTTCGCAACCGCGCCGTCATGGACGCGTACGAGCCCGGTTCGACGTACAAGTTGGTCACGGCGGCTGCCGCGTTGGAAAGCGGCGCTGCCACGATGTCCACGCGATTTGCGTCGCGCGATACGCTGCAGATCGGCGGCCGCACCATCCACAACGCTGAGGACGGATTTATGGGCAGCTCGTTGGAGAGCGAAACGCTCTCCGACATCATCGCTTACTCGCATAACGTCGGCGCCGCGGAGGTGGGGCTGCACGTCGGAGCGCGCGAGTTCTATCGCATGGAGCAACGTGCCGGTTTCGGAACGCCGACGCAAATCGGCTTGCCGGGCGAAAACCCCGGCATCGTTCCCGCACCCGCGCAATGGAGCGACAGTTCTCTCGCGACCATGTCTTTCGGGCAAGGCGTTTCGGTCACGCCGATCGCGATGGCTCGCTACTACGCGGCGATTGCGAACGGCGGATTATTGATGCGTCCGCGCATCGTGCGTGAGATTCTGGACAGCGACGGGAAGCTTCTCTACCAGTATCGTCCAGAAATTGAAAACCGCGTTTTTTCGCGCCGCGTAGCGGGGGAACTGCAGAGCTTCTTGCGGGGAGTCGTGCAGCGCGGGACCGGCAACCCGTCGGCGCAGATTCCGGGGTACACGACGGCGGGAAAGACGGGGACGGCGCAGGTGGTGAGCGATGGCGTCTACGAGCCCGGCGCGTACGTTGCGTCGTTTATCGGGATGATTCCGGCAACGCATCCACGGTTCGTCATCTACGTGAAGGTCGAACGGCCGGAGGGAGCGATCTACGGGTCAGTCGTAGCGGCGCCCGCTTTCGTGAAGATCGCAAAGGCGGCTATGCTGCACGCCGGCGTGATGCCCGCCATGCCTGCCGGAGCGAGTAAAAAAACGCACGCGGAGCGCTTGGTTCGTTGACCGCGACCCGCGAAGAGCTGGGAATGAACCAGACTTCGGCGCGGCTTGGCGATCTCGTCGCTTCGCTTGCGGGAAACGCTCGCGTGATGGGCGATCCGGAACGAACCATTCTTGGCGTGACGCTTGACTCGAGGCAGGTAAAGCGCGGCTGGCTGTTCGTCGCCATGAAGGGCGAGCGTACGGACGGGCATTTGCATATTTTGCAAGCCGTGCTCAACGGCGCTTCCGCAGTCGTCATGAGCGAGCCGCACGAGCTCCCCGCCGCGGTGGTGGGGATCGTCGTGCCCGATACGGCGCTCGCCGTATCGCACATCGCCGACGCATTTTACGCGCATCCCTCGCAAGCCCTCGATGTGGTGGGGATCACGGGAACGAACGGAAAGACGACGACGGTACACATGCTCGCGGCCATGTGCGCGGCCGGTGGCGAGCCGTGCGGCACGATGGGGACGCTCGGCGCCAAGTTTAGCGCATACGAGCGACATTTGGAAAATACGACGCCCCTGGCGCCGCAGCTCCATGCGGTGCTTGCCGACATGCGTCACGCGGGCGCGCACGCAGTCGCCATGGAGGTAAGTTCACATGCGCTCGCCTTACATCGTGTCGCCAACGTTCGGTTTACAGTCGGCGCACTTACCAATATCACGCGCGATCACCTCGATTTCCATAAGACTCCCGAGGCGTACGTAAACGCGAAGCGCGCGCTATTCGAAATGGCCGAACGGTGCGTGTTGAACGCGGACGACGCCTTAGGCGTCGCGTGGGCCGCGCAGATAGCTCCGGGCAAACAGGTCGTCACCTATGGATCGCATCACGCTGCGGACGTCCGCGCGGAACGCGTCGAAAGTTCGACCGCTGGAAGCGCGTTTTTTGTAGACGGCACCCATTTTGTGACGGCGCTTCCGGGCGCGTTTAACGTTTCGAACGCGTTGTGCGCCTTGGCGTGCGCGCGAACGCTCGGCGTATCCGATGTGGATTCAGCGCGAGGTTTGCTCAAAGTCAAGCGCGTCGCAGGGCGCATGGAACACGCCGGCGGTGGAGGCATCGATGTCGTGGTGGACTATTCGCATACGCCGGACGCCTTAGAAAATGCGCTCAAGACGCTCCGCGAGGGAACGCGCGGACGGTTGATTGTGGTCTTCGGGTGCGGCGGCGATCGCGATCGCGGGAAGCGGCGTGAAATGGGCGCCGTCGCTGCGCGGCTTGCAGACCTGAGTTATGTAACCTCCGACAATCCTCGCTCGGAAGATCCGGCGGCAATCATCGCGGACATCGAGCCCGGATTGGGCGGCGCCCCGTATCGCGGAATCGTCGATCGAGCCGAAGCGATTGAAGCAGCAGTGAGCGGCGCGCAACCGGGCGACGTGGTGTTGATTGCGGGCAAGGGCCACGAGACGTATCAGATCGTCGGCGAAGAAATCCGACCATTCGACGATCTTGCCTTCGCAAGGCGCGCGTTAGCCAAGCGCGAGATTCACGCGTGAACTTAACACTCGAATCGGCGAAAACGGCGACCGGCGGGAACCTCCGCAACGCCGATGACTTTCCAATGAGTTTGCGCATCGTTACCGACACGCGCTCTTTGCGCGCCGGCGACACCTTTCTCGCGTTGCGCGGCGAACGATTCGACGGCCACGATTATCTGGGCGCAGCAGTAACCGCCGGGGCCGGTGCGGTGATTATTGACGAACCATCGGCGGCACTAGAAGGGGTGGCGACGCTGGTCGTTAGTGACACGAAACGCGCCTATATGGACCTTGCGACCGCGGCACGCGCGCAATATTCGGGTCGAGTTGTGGCGATCACGGGAAGCACCGGAAAAACGACCGTGAAAGTTTTTCTCGCGCAGCTGCTTCGCGCGCATTTCGGCGCGGAGCGCGTTTCGACGGCGCCGGCGAATGAAAACAACGAGATCGGCGTGAGCAAACTCTTGCTGGCAACGGAGCCCGGCATCGACGTTGTCGTCGTGGAGATGGGTGCGCGCCATCCGAACGACATTGCGGAGTTGGTCGGTGTCGCGAAGCCGCACCTTGGCGTGCTCACGAACATCGGAGAAGCGCATCTCGAGATCTTCGGATCGCATGAGGTTTTGGCGCAGACCAAATGGGGACTTTTTTCGGGCGGCGCGCAAGCCATTCTTAACGCGCACGACTCCGTTTCGCAAGACCGCGCGCCGTCGCTCGCGCTCCCGCCACGGTGGTTCGGCGTCGGCGAACCCACGCTGCCCGGAACCTACGTTGTCGACGAAGCCACCCTCGCGCTCACGGATGCATCGCCGGCGTGCCGCCTCGCCATAGAGACGCACCTACCGGGACGCCATAACCTTGCGAATCTTGCAGCAGCGATCGCCGCGGCGCGCGTACTCGGCGTGCCGGTCGATGCCATCGTGCGAACGCTCGGAGATGTGGCCCTGCCTCCGGGCAGGTACGAGCGCATTGCTATCGGCGATTGCGCTTACGTTTACGACGCGTACAATGCAAATCTGAGCGGCATGCTCGCGGCATTAGAGGCCTTCGCCACCGAGTCCGCGCTGCGCCGTATTGCGGTGTTGGCGAGCATGGCTGAGCTGGGAGCGGGGTCGGCGGAGATGCACCGTCGCGCCGGCGCAGCCGCAACCGCGTCCGGCGTAGACATGCTGTTGGTCGGTGGCGCGTTCGCGACGGATCTCGAACGCGGAGCGCTGGATGCCGGGTTATCGGCCGAACGCATCGTGCCGTTCGAAAACAACGGCGCAGCCATTCGCTGGTTGCGCGCACACGTGCGGCCGGGCGATGCCGTGCTGCTCAAGGGCTCGCGCGTTTATCGGCTCGAGGAGATCGTCGAGGCGATGCGCGTATGATGCGTCCCCTAGCCGTGAAACGCCCCGAACTGCCCGATGGCCTGGTGGCGATTCCCGTCCGCACGCGCCTCGTTCGGCCGGGCGACGACCTCGCGTCGATTGTAGTCGAAGCGGTACGCGGCATTGCGCGACCCGGCGATGTTTTAGCCGTTTCCGAAACCGCCGTGGCCATCGCGCAAGGGCAAGCCGTCGCGGCCGAGTTGGTTCGTCCCAGCAATCTCGCCTATTTTTTATCGCAACGCGCCGGCGCGCTCGCGACGGTAAGTCAACCGGAGTCGTTGCAAATCGTCATCGATCAGGTCGGCCCGGCAAAAGTGCTCTACGCATCGGTGATGCACGTTCTCGGCCGGTTTGCCGGCCGCCGCGGCATGTTTTACGAAATCATGGGTGAGGCAATTACCGCGATCGACGGCTATACCGGGACCCTTCCGCCGTTCGAGCGCGCGATCGTTTTCGCCCCGCGAGATCCGGACGGCTTTTCGCAGTCGGTACACGATCTTTGCGGCGTGGCGTGCGCGGTCGTCGATGCCAACGATTTAGAGAAAGCGAAGGTCCTCGGCGCGTCCGCCGGTGTCGATCGCACGAACGTCGAGTACGCCCTGCTGGCCAACCCGCACGGGAACAGCGACGAGCAAACGCCCATCGTCGTGCTGAAGTGGCGCGGCGATGGAATGCATCCGCTGCTCGAAGCCGAGCTCGAATGACCACCTTCACGGCCTTTTTCTGGCCACTCAGTATCGGCTTCTCCCTGGCTTTGATCGCGGGTGCGATCTTGTTATCCGTTCTTAAGCGCACGCGAATGGCGCAATACGCGTACGAAGATGCCCCGCAAACCCACCGTGTAAAGACCGGAACGCCCACCATGGGCGGCCTCGTCTTTTTAGTGGCACTCGTTCCGCTGTTGTGCTTTCGCGACGCTCCCTTTGCGCGCGCACTCTACCTGCTGGTTCTCGCGTGCGCGGCCATCGGTTTCGTCGACGACTTTCTAGCGATCCGCCTAGGACGTAATCGCGGGTTGCGTGCGCGCACGAAGTTTCTGGCGACGGCACTGATCGCCATCGTCTTCCTGCGAAACGTCGCACCGGTTCCGCGCGGAGTGTGGCCGCTGGGCGTTGCCGGCGCACCTTTGCCGAATATCGATGTCATTTTTCACGCCGGTGCGTTTGGCTTGCATGTTCCACACTGGTTTTGGTTGCTACTCGGAATCGTGGCGATCACCGGAACGATTCACGCCGTCAATCTCACCGACGGGCTGGACGGGCTCGCGGGCAGCACGATTATCTGGCCGCTGGCGGCGCTGGGTTTCATTGCATTGCAATTCCACTTGCTGGCGCCCGCGTGGGGCGCGCTCCTGGGTATCGGTGCGTGTTTGGGCTTTCTCGTCTACAATTGGTATCCAGCGAAGATGTTTATGGGCGATACGGGCTCACTCGCGCTCGGAGCGTTGCTTTCGGGCGTCGCGATCCTAAGCGGTGAAATGCTGTTGCTCGTCCTGGTGGGCGGCGTGTTCGTCGCCGAAGCGCTTTCCGTGATCGTTCAAGTAGCCTACTTCAAACTCACGCACGGCAAGCGCGTCTTCCGGATGACGCCGCTGCACCACCACTTCGAGTTAGGTGGCTGGGCTGAAACCAAAGTCACGGCGCGTTTTTGGCTGGCATCGGCCGTGCTGTCGCTCGCCGGACTCGCAATCGTTCGATGAAATCGCCGTTGCGTTTAGGGGACCGCGACACGGCGCTCGTCATCGGCGTCGGTCGCAGCGGACGGGCGAGCGCCGACGTTCTGCGTTCGCGTCGCGTCGAGGTATACGCCGTTGACGAAAAACCCGCGGGCGACCTAACGCGGGAGCTTGCGGTCCTCGCATCGATCGGCGCGACCTTCGTAACGCCTGCCGATCTACCGGCAATGTTGGAGCGCATCGATTTTGCCATCCTTTCGCCCGGCGTTCCGCCGGAAGGCGCGCTCGTGCGCGAAATTCGTCAAGCCGGGATCCCGGTCTACGGGGAAATCGAGCTGGCCTTTCGCTTGTGCGCCGCGCCGATCGTTGCAATCAGCGGAACCAAAGGAAAATCGACAACCACCGCGCTTGTCGCGCACCTGCTTCGCAGCGCAGATCGGTCGGCGATCGTCGGCGGAAACATCGGAAAACCGCTGGTGCGCGAAGTCCTCGATGCAGCGCCCGAGGATTGGGTGATCGCCGAGGTATCGTCCTTTCAATTAGAAACCATCGAGTCGTTTCACCCGCGCGTCGCGGTGTTGCTGAACATTTCGGAAGACCATCTCGACCGGTATGGGTCGATGGAAAGCTATGCTGCGGCAAAGCGCAGAATTTTTTCGAATCAGGGCGCCGGCGATACGCTCATTGCGAATCTGGATGACGAGCGCTTGAATGCGCTCACCGCTCCCGCAGTTCGCGTATGGCATTTCAGCCTACGCTCGACGAGAGCAACCATGCATCTGGACGGCGACGCGTTGATCTACGCGCCGGCTGCGGGGCGGAAGGTCGAAATCGCTCGCCGCGAAGACATTTTCGTCCCGGGCGAGCACAACGTCGCGAACGTCATGGCTGCAGGCTTGGCCGCAATCGCTGCGGGTGTGTCTCCGGAGCGCTTGCGCGATGGAATTCGTTCGTTTCGCGGCATGCATCATCGGCTAGAGCACGTGCAAACGATCGACGGCGTTTCTTACGTCGACGATTCCAAGGCGACCAATCCGGATTCGGTGATCGCCGCCCTGCATGCCTACGATCGGCCGCTCGTTCTAGTTGCCGGAGGAAAATCGAAGCGTACCGACTTCTCCGGCTTGGGCGCTGCAATAGATGCGCGGGTAAAGGCGGTCGTCCTCATCGGCGAAGCGGCACCGGAAATGGCGAGCGTGATTTCGCGCGCTCCGGTCACGCGGTCCACAAGTATAGAAGCAGCCGTCGAGGAAGCGCGCAAACTCGCTCGCCCGGGCGACGTGGTTTTGCTCTCCCCCGGGTGTGCCTCGTTCGACATGTTCGCCTCGGCGGAAGACCGCGGCGAGCGTTTCGCCGCAGCGGTGCGTACGCTTTTGGAGGCGGCCGGTGCCTAACGCCGCCGCTCGCGCGCAGGGCGACCGAGGTTCTCGCAAGCGCGAGGAGGCGATTCCACGGGCGTACGTGTCGGCGCCGCCCGATACGATGCTCTTCGTCGCGGTCGCGACGTTGGTGGCGATCGGGCTCGTCATGCTCTATAGTGCGTCCAGCGCGCAAGCCTACGCCGATACGCACGACACGGCCTACTATTTGAAGCGTCAGATGCTTTGGCTCGTGGTGGGCCTGATCGTCTCGTACGGCGCGTATCGTATGGATTACCGAAAGATCAAAGTTTTCGCGCCGTACGCCTTGATTTTGTGCATTGCGGGGCTGGCGGCGCTTCTCGTCCCGCACGTCGGTTTGGTCGTCAACGGCGCTCGCCGGTGGATCGGCGGCGGCATCGTGACGCTTCAGCCTTCGGAGTTTTCCAAACTCGGACTCGTGCTGTATCTTTCCGCGGCGCTGGCCAATCGGGGCGAACGTATCACCTCTCTTTCGAAGGGCTTGTTTCCGCTTTGTCTTCCCGTCGGCTTGATGGCGGTGCTCGTCTTGATCGAGCCCGACATGGGTACCGCAAGCCTGTTTGTCATGACGGCCTTCGCGTTGTTTTTTGCGGCGGGGGCGCGCATCGAACATCTCGTCATGATCTTGCTTGCAACCGTGCCACCCGTGCTGCTCACCATTATCGCAAGCCCCTATAAGCGCGCGCGCATTTTTGCTTTCCTCGACCCGTGGAAAGACGCCCAAAATACTGGCTTTCACATCGTGCAGTCGCTTTTCGCGTTAGGAAGCGGCGGCCTGATGGGCGTGGGGCTCGGACAGTCGCGCGCCAAGTTCTTCTACTTACCCGAGCAGTATACGGACTTTATCTTTTCAGTCTTGGGCGAAGAATTAGGCCTGGTCGGCGCGCTCGTCGTGGTGGTACTCTTCGTCGTGCTGGGATACCGCGCCATCCGAATCGCCATCGGCGCTCAGGATCGCTTCGGGTTCTTCCTGGCCGTCGGGTGCGCGGCGATGATCGTGATTCAAGCGTTCGTGAACATCGGCGTCGTGACGTCATCTTGGCCGGTAACGGGCGTGCCGCTCCCGTTTATTTCATCCGGTGGCAGTTCGCTCGTCGTAAGTTTAGTGGCCGTGGCGCTGATTATGAATGTCGGGCGGTTCCGCCGCATCGACGCTTCGTAGTCATGAAGGTGCTCTTTGCCGGGGGAGGGACGGGCGGTCACCTTTATCCGGCAATCGCGCTGGCCGACGCCTTACGCGCGCGCGGAGCGCGGATAGATTTTATCGGCACCGCGGATCGACTCGAAGCGCAGATCGTTCCCCAAGCCGGTTACCGCTTGCACGCGATCGCGAGCTTGCCCTTAACGCGCAAACTCTCGGCGCAGACGCTGCAAACCATCCTATCCAACGGGCTGGGCGTCGCTCAGGCGGCGGCCGTCATTCGCGGCTTTAGACCCGATATAGCGATCGCGACCGGCGGATACGTCTGCTTCCCAACGATGCTCGCCGCGCGTGGTCTGCGATTTGCGCGCGTGGAGTCGGTGGCGTTGACGCTGTTGGAGCCCAACGCCCAGCCGGGTTTAACCAACCGACTTCTAGCGCCCATCGTCGACGAAGTATGGGGCGCATTCGACGCTCCGCATGCATTCGAACGGAGATATATTCGCACGGGGGTTCCGGTGCGTGCGTCCTTGTTGCGCCGGCCAAATCGTATCGAGGCGGCTCGCCGGCTCGGTTTGGATCCTTCGAGGCATACGATGCTCGTCATGGGCGGAAGCCTTGGCGCGCGTACGATCAATGAAGCGGTCGCGGCCCTCGTTACGCGGCGCGCGCTCCCGGCAAAATGGCAAATACTCCACCTGAGCGGGCGCCGGGATTACGCCTTCATGCAAGCTGAAGAGCGAACGCCGTTCGGAGAGAATCGCGTCGTGTTGCTGCCGTATCTCGACGATCTGGGGGATGCCTATGCCGTCGCCGACTTGGCCATCTGCCGGGCCGGCGCGTCGACGATCGCGGAGCTCGCTGCGGTTGCTTTACCGGCCATCGTCATTCCTTATCCGCATGCCGCCGAAGAGCATCAATCGGCGAATGCTCGCGCCTTTGTTGCGGGAGGCGGCGCCCTTTTGCTCGAGGATAGCCGCGTCGATGCCGACACCCTTTGGTGGATGCTTAGCCCGCTTTTCGAAGGAGACCGTCTCGCGGCAATGCGCGCGACGTTGCGAGGGCAGTCGGTAGGAGACCCCGTGTCGACGATTTTGGCGCGGATTGATGCGCTTCTGGACCGAAGGACGAACGTCACATGAAAGACGGCACCGTTCACTTCATCGGCATTGGAGGCATCGGAATGAGCGCGCTCGCGCGCATCTTACTGGCGGGGGGCGAACGGATCTCCGGTTCGGATGTCCGCGAATCGCCGATCCTCTCGGAGCTGCGTGCTGCCGGTGCTCGCATCTCCATCGGACATGCGGCGGCGCATATAGACGGCGCGCGGGAAGCGATCTTCAGCTCGGCCATCGACCCCGCAAATCCGGAATACCACGCCGCGCTTGAGAAGGGTTTACCGCTTTCGCGCCGCGGCGAGCTGCTCGCGCGACTGATGCGCGGCCGTCGCGGGATCGCAATCTGCGGAACGCACGGAAAGACCACCACCACGGCCATGGCGGCGCGCGTCCTTTTCGCGGGCGGCATCGATGCGAGCGTCGTGCTTGGCGGAATTGCCATCGACAGCGCGAGCAACGCGCACGACGGAACCGCCGATTGGTTTCTCACCGAAGCCGACGAATCCGATGGCTCGTTCGCGTCGTTAGAACCCGAGATCGCGGTCGTAAACAACATCGAAAACGACCATCTCTCGACCGATGCGGAGCTGCCGCAGCTGGTCGAAGCGTTCGCTGGCTTTTTGCGCAAGCTCCCCACTGCTGGCAAAGCGATCGTGGGGGCCGACAACTGCTGGAGCGCATCGCTTGCATCCGCGGTTTCCGAAGAACGTCTCACCACGTTCGGCTTTTCCGAAGGCGCAAACGTGCGCGCGGTCGCCGCGCGCTATCGCGGAATCGGCTCGACCTTCGAGGTCCTCGCGAGTGGGGAGCCGATTGGCACGGTCGAGTTAGGCGTACCGGGCGCGATCAACGTTTCGAACGCGCTCGCGGCGGTCGCGGTGGGCCGCAGCGTCGGCATTCCTTTCCCCGCCATCGCGCGGGGCTTGCGGGGCTTTTCCGGAGTGCGGCGCCGGTTTGAGATATTGGCCGACACTACGCGCATGACGGTGATCGACGATTACGCCCATCATCCAACTGCGGTCGAGGCGACGATCGCCGCCGCGCGCGCGTATCGCCCGGGCCCCATCTACGTGGCCTTCCAACCCCACCGTTATTCTCGGACCGCCTACTTGGCGCGCGACTTCGCGCGTGCGTTGGAGGGCGCGGATCGGGTGTATCTCACGCCGATTTATGCCGCCTCGGAAATGCCACTCAAAGGAACGAGCGAACGCTCCATCGGCGAACCGCTTGCGAGCGCCGGAACCGATGTGCGCTACGTCGCACGCGTCGAAGATCTCCCGCGGCGATTGCTCGAAGACGCTCCTGACGGCGCGCTGGTTCTTATGCTCGGAGCCGGCAACATTACCGCGATGGCCGCACAGCTCGCCGGCCGGCTTCTGAAGGCGTCGGCGTGACCTCGACGGACGGCGCGACGCAGACCCTGCTCGAAGGACGCGACCGCGAGGCCCTTTCGGATATTTGCGGAGACCACGTGCGGTTCGACGAGCCGCTCGCGCCGTACACGTCCTGGAAAATCGGCGGTCCGGCCGACGCCTGGATCGTCGTGCAAAGCGAAGCGCAACTTGCCGGCATTATGCGGTTCTGTTTGCGTAGAAAAATGCCGTGGTTCGTATTGGGAAGCGGCAGCAACCTCCTGGTTGGCGACGGCGGCATTCGCGGTCTCGTGTTGCGCCTAGCGGGCGAGTTTGCCAACATCGTCGTCACGCACGATGATGCGCGCGTCGTCGTGCATGCTGGCGCGTCGGCCGGAATGGCGCAGCTCACGGCAAAAGCGGCATCGGTCGGAGCGCGCGGCATCGGTTCGCTCGCCGGAATCCCGGGCAGCGTGGGCGGCTCGTTGCGTATGAACGCCGGCACGGATCGAGAGATGGGTGATTTCGTGCGCGAACTCTTCGTGCAGTCTCCGGCGAAGCCCGATCCTCATGCGGTCACCGTACAGTATTTTTACCGGCACACGTCGCTTGCGAGCGATGCGGTTGTGTCGCGCGTGACGCTCGCCTTCGATCGCGGCGACCCCGCCAAGGTGCGCGAAGAAATGCAAACGCGCCTCGTGCGGCGCAAACACACGCAGCCAATCGCGCTGCCTAACGCGGGTTCGTGTTTCCGCAATCCGCCCGACGACAAAGCGGCGAGGCTGATCGAAGCCGCCGGCGCCAAGGGGTGGCGCCAAGGCGGGGCCGAAGTCTCTCCGTTGCACGCGAACTTTATCAACAATGTCGGCGCCGCGACCGCGCAAGATGTCGCGTCGCTTCTGGCTCGCGTGCGTCGCGAAGTCGCCGAGCGGTTCGGTGTAGAGCTCCAACTCGAGGTGCATTTGGTCGGCGTGTTTACGGCAAACGATGGCTAAGAAAAAGGCGAAGATCGCCGTCGTTATGGGCGGCTCCAGTTCGGAGCGGGAAATTTCGATCCAAAGCGGTTCGGGCGTTATGCGCGCGCTCCAATCCCTGGGATACGACGCGCAATCTTTGGATTACGACGCGCGGTTCGTCGACGCGATTCGCCGCCTCAATCCGGACCTCGTTTTTAACGCGCTGCACGGCCCCGGCGGTGAAGACGGCCAGATCCAAGCGATCTTGGAATTTTTCGATATTCCCTACACTGGCAGCGGCGTCGAAGCGGCGGCGCTGGCGATGGACAAGCACCTGACAAAAAAATTGCTCTCCGCCGAAGGACTGCCGACTGCGGCTTGGGATCTGTTCGATCTCGACGGCGGTACGCTCCCGCTTTTGCCGGGCTCGCTCGATCTGCCGTTGGTGATCAAACCACGCTACGAAGGGTCGAGTTCGGGCGTCTCGGTCGTAAAAACGCACGAACAGTGGACGCAAGCGATGTTGGTCGCGGCCGACAACTATGCGGAAATTATGGCCGAAGAATGTATCTCCGGGCGCGAATTTACATGCGGCGTGCTTGGCGAAGAAGCGTTGCCGATCGTGGAAATCATTGCCAATCGCGACGAATTCTATACCTACGACGCCAAGTACGGCGCCAGCGGAAGCACGCACGTCGTGCCCGCGAAGATCGATGAAGATCTTGCCGCGCGCATGCAGATGCTGGCGCTCTCAGCGCATCGCCTCATCGGACTGCGCGATTATTCGCGCACGGATTTCATGGTCAGCGGCGAAGGGCGGCCGTACATTTTAGAAGTCAACGCGTTGCCGGGACTCACGCCGACGAGCCTGCTGCCCGACGCGTGCAACGCCGTCGGAATCAGTTACGAGGCGTTGATCGAACGACTGGTGACGTACGCACGGTCGCGCGCGCAAAGCGAGACGCTCGCGAAGTAGCCTTAAGGCCGGGAGAACATCTCGCGATCGTCGGCGACGATGACGTCGAAAAGCGGCGTGGTGTCGGGCATCGCCGCGGACACCGGATAGCGGGTTAAAAACCATTCGCGGTCGGTGTCGCCGAGCTTGCGTGCCGCGAGGGCTTCGTTGCCGTCGGCGTACGCGGCCAGATCCACATTGGCGAGCATCCAGCGCTCGACGTCCGCGTCATCTTGGGCATCGGCAACCACCTGGCGAAGCGTTTCCTCGGATATTCCGAGCCCGTCGAACATACGCTGGCTGAAACCGGCCATCTGATACTCGCCAAGGTTGCCGCCGGGCAACGAAGCGCGAAGCTTGTCGATGGTGCGCGGCATATTGTAAATCCCGTGCATCTGCATCCAGGGGCTGCGCGGGGGGGCTTTGGTCAAATCGAGCGGTTCCATGGGCCGACGATTCGCCCCGGACGGTTCAATTGCATGGAAAGCGGCCCGCTTCCCCAAAGTCCACGTTCTCGCAGAGCGTTAGGAAGTAGAGGAGTAGCGTTGTCCACCACTGGTATCGTCGTCGATCGCGGCCTGGAAGGCGTGGTTGTCGGTAGCACGCTGCTCTCGAACGTCGAGGGCAAAGAAGGTCGCCTCACCTATCGCGGATACAATATCGA
Source organism: Vulcanimicrobiota bacterium (assembly GCA_030853005.1). Classification (GTDB taxonomy): domain Bacteria; phylum Vulcanimicrobiota; class Vulcanimicrobiia; order Vulcanimicrobiales; family Vulcanimicrobiaceae; genus JALYVW01. The sequence goes on along the minus strand of JALYVW010000026.1, from coordinate 5,421 downwards.
CGAACTGGCTCCCCACGCCGGGTTCGAAGAGGTCGTGCATCTTCTACTGTACGGCCATCTGCCAACGCGGACGGAATTACAAGCGCTCGCGAAGGAACTCGGCTCCCGCCGTATGCTGCCCGGCCCCCTGATTGCCGCCATGCAGAGTACGCCGAAAGAAGCCTGGCCCATGGACGTGCTTCGGACGATCGTTTCCGGGCTCGCGCTTTATTCGCCGGTGGATCAGCACGGCGCCCACCCCTCAGACGTGCACGCCGCAATCGAGTTGATCGCCAAGGTGCCGACCATCGTGGCGGCTTGGGATCGGATCCGGCGCAATCTCGATCCCATCGAACCGCGCAGCGATCTCTCGCAGTCCTCCAACTTCCTCTACATGTGCAAAGGCGAGGTCCCGTCGGCCACGGCCGAGGATGCTTTGGACACCTACCTCGTTCTGCTCGCCGATCACTCCTACAATGCGTCGACGTTTTCCGCGCGCGTCACGGCTTCCACCAAGGCCGACATATACGCCGCGGTGACGTCGGCAATTGCAACGCTCGAGGGCGAAGCGCACGGCGGAGCGGCAAGCGCGGTTGGCCGCGTGTTGCTCGAAATTGGCAAGCCCGATCGGGCCGAGCATTACGTCCGCGAGGTCCTGGCGAGGGGCCAACGCGTTATGGGGATGGGGCACCGCGAATATAAGGTGCGCGATCCGCGCGCGAAACATCTGGAAGAAAAAGCGAAAGCGCTTAGCCAAGACGGCGAAGCCAAATGGTACAACATCGCGCGTGCGCTCGAAGATGCGTCCAACAAGGTGCTCAAAGAAACGAAACCCGGCAAGAGCATTTACGCAAACGTCGATTTTTACAGCGCACCGCTCTTTTATAGCCTTGGGTTTCCAGGGGATGAGTTTACGTCAATCTTCGCGTGCGGTCGCATAGCCGGCTGGACCGCGCACATTCTCGAACAGTTAGCCGACAACCGTTTGATCCGTCCGCAAGCGACGTACAACGGGCCGGCCGTGCACCCGTTCGAACCGATCGAATCCCGCACCGGCAACGGGATGGCGAAGGCGTAACGTATGCTCGTCATTCCGGCAATAGATTTGCGTGGCGGCGCCTGCGTGCGCATGCAGCAAGGCGATCCAACGCGCGAAACCGCCTACGGGACCGATGCGTTGGAACGCGCGAAAGCGTTCGTCGCTGCCGGGGCGCGGCGGCTGCACGTCATCGATTTGGACGGCGCCTTCGGAGCCGGAGAAAATCACGCCGCCATTGAGCGGATTTGCCGCGGTGTCGACGTTCCAGTCGAAGTAGGCGGCGGAATTCGCACGCTAGCACAGGCCAAATCGCGCATCGAGGCCGGCGCTTCTTACGTCATTATCGGGACCGTTTTAGTTGAAGACGAGCGTTTGGCCCGCAACATCATCGGAGCGCTTGGCGAAAAGATCATCGCCGCGATCGACGCTCGCGGCTCGCGGATCGCAACGCGCGGATGGCAGGAGAGTACGCCCGTCGACCGCGACGCTTTGGTGCGGCGGGTCGCACAATGGGGCGTAACTCGCGTGATCCATACGGAAATCGGACGCGACGGTACGGGAGAAGGCTTCGATTTTGCCGCGCTTACGAGCGTTGCGAACGCCGCTGACGTTCGCGTCACCGCGAGTGGCGGAGCCGCTACGGTTGAGCACGTCCGCGCGTTGAAGGCCGGCGTTCCCGAAAATGTTGACGCGTGCATTCTCGGACGCGCGCTGTACGAAGGAACGCTCGACCTCGCGGAGGCTATTGCCGCTGCGGCTTGATGCTCTCTAGATCGGAGCGGCGGTGTCGTGGGGGCGCGGCAGCGGGGTCCGCTCGGGCGGGCGCGGCGTTGCCGGGCGCGGCGTTGCCGGTACGGGCGCAGGCGTGATTGCGGGGCGCGGTGTCGCCTGCACGAAAACGGGCCTCGGAACGGGCGGGCTTTCTGATCGGCGTGGCTCCGGAGGTAAACGCCGGAGTTCGGGGACGCCTCTTTGACCGGGCGCCGGCGTCGATTGCGGCAAACCATTGCGCTGCGCGGTAAAAAGCGACACGTACACGGGATACGGCACGATGGTTTGCGTGCCGTTCCACGCGGTGTAGATCGCCGTTACCGGACAATTGGCTACGAGGTAGCCGAGCGGCGCGGGTACCGTCGCTCGATAATGCGATGCGTCATATCCGCTCCAAAGCGCGTAGCTATAGGGCAACCCGCACAACTGAATCTGTGCGCTACCGCCCGGCGGCGCGACCAGCGTAAAACGCATAAAGTCGCCGCGATAAAACGTGTCGCCTCCCTCGAGATAAAAAGCGAAGGTGGTGCCCGGCCACGCGTCGTTGGGAGCGGAAGCGCCGCCGGATTGCGCGCCGGCCGTGCTTTCGAAAGACCACGCGGCTGCGAATGGGGTGCCAGCGTCGTCGACGCCGGCGACGGATACCGAATGAGCGCCTTGCGGCATGGGTTCGCGCGGAATGTACGTGATGCCGTTGCCGGTAAAGGCTGCCATCGGCGTCACGTCCACGCCGTCGACCTGCAAACGAACGGTCGCTGCGGCGACGGGTGACGTGCCGGCGAACGTTGCGGAGATCGTGGGATATGCAATCGCTACGCGCGCTTGCGGTGCGGGCGTGAGAGAGAGCACGCGCGTCGCCGGGTGCGCGAGCACGATGACGCGCCGCAGCGCCGGTTCGTAATCGACCGTGGCGCCAAGTCCCGCAGCCACGAAACGCAACGGTACGAATGCCGATGATCCCACGATGCGCGCGGGCGTCTCAAGAGGTACGCGGCGCGCATCGACCTGCGCGTCGTTTGCGCCGATCACCACGTCGATACGATGCAAGGCCGAGCGGGCCTCGATGCGGCGCCCATCTGCCCGATAGCGCACGGATGCGCCGAGCGCGACGAACAGTGGACGCATCGGCACCAGGACGTGGCCCCGATCGACGAGCGCGGCGACGGCCAGCGCGCGATCGTTCACGAAAATGCGAACGACCGCCGGCGCGGGTCGAGTGCCGCCTGGGTGGGCGCCCGAAAGGCAGCACGCCAACGTCCCGATCGCAAACAGGTGCATCTCGTCCTCCTAGTCGCGTAACGCGTGGCGGCGCGGCAGTGTTTCCGGCAGCCGGGAAACGATTTCATAATTGATGGTTCGCGCCCAGCCTGCCCAGTCGTCCGCGGTCACGGAAGCGGCGTCGTCGCGCCCGATCAACGTCACGGTGCTGCCGGGCGCCGCTCCGTCCACCTCGGTCACGTCGATCATCGTCATGTTCATGCAAACGCGTCCGAGAATCGCGCACCGCTTGCCGCGCACGAGAAAAGCGCCCGTATTGGAAAGCGCCCGCGGAATGCCGTCGGCATATCCCAGCGGCACGACACCGACGCGGGTCGCGCGTTGCGCGTGAAAGCTCGTTCCGTACCCGACCGGCGTTCCGGCAGCAATGTCCCGGGTTGAAACGAGCGAGCTCGTCAACGACAGCGCCGGTACGAGCGAGGTCTCCGGCATCGCTTGGCGCGTGCCCGCCGACGGCCACAAACCATAGAGAGCGATTCCTACACGAACCAGATCGAGGCGCGTTTGGGGAAAGCACATGGTGGCCGCCGACGCAGCGAGATGGCGCAGTGGATGCATGTTGCTCGATGCCAACACCGGCAAACTCAGCGCCAGCGCTCGCTCGAATTTTGCGAGCTGCTCGAGGGTAAACTCGGAGTCCGCTTCTTCCACCGATGCAAAATGCGAGAAGACCCCTTCGACGGAAAGATCCGCCAGGCGCGCGTACTCTTCGATCACGTCGGGTGCGTCGCGAACCGAGAGCCCGAGTCGGGCCACGCCGGTATCGATTTTTATATGCACGGGAAAACGCTGTCCTCGCGTGCGCGCCACGGCCGCAGCATCGCGGGCGTACGCGCCCTTATTCCATAGGGCAATGGTCGCCTTGGCAGCGTGAGCTTGCGCGAGATCCTTGGCTTCGACGGGGCCGAGGATCAACAAGGGAATGGTCACCCCGGCATCCCGCAGTGCGACCGCTTCTTCCAACGCATAGACGCAAAACGCATCCGCAAACGGTTCGACGGCTAGGCCCGTCTCCGCGAGGCCATGGCCGTACGCGTTGCTTTTCAGTACGAACGCGCACTTCGCCGGAGCCGCCAAGGCCCGCATGGTCTTCGCATTCTCGCGCAAAGCCGCGCAGTCGATGCGAATCTCGCCAATCACGTTATCGCCTCACCGATGCGCGCCGAACGTGCTAACGGAGCGCACTGGCGCGCAAGAAGAATGCGTACCAGTCGAATTTTTGCATGAGTTCGTCATGCGCGACGGTCGTGAGGATAAACGTGTGGCTGCGCGTGTGCACATTTTGCGGCGTCATATTCTCTGAGAGCAATATGTAGAGGTTGGGATGAGCCGCTTGCAGTTTTCCCATGAGCGCCGCATTGCCGGTGCTGGTGTCGTTGGTAAACATGCTTAAGAGCCGGCGATTCTGCCCGCTTTTGGCCCACTCGGCAAAAGCGTCGAAATAGCCGTAGGCGGAATCGAAGAGAATCACATCGGAAACGCGGTCGGCCATGCCGCCGCGCGCAAGCGCACCGCCGGCACCACCGTATCCGCCCGAGTGCGCGGTGATGACGATGGAACCGAGTGCTCCGGCGTGTGGCTCCGTTCCGCGAACCGCTCCGAGGGCCGCGGCCATAAACCTCGCAAACCCGCCGGGCTCAAGCTCAAGTTTGCCATCGCCGGAGTCGGGCGCATCCTTGGGCCCTTGAGGCACGACCAAAATCGCGTTACGGCCGCTTTCCGCCAGCTGTTCGCGGAGGCGATAGCGCGCGAAGACGCCGCGAACGTCGTTGTTCCAGCCGTGAAAGTGCACGACAAAATCCGTAGCGGCCGACGGCCGGAATCCAGGGGGGATAAAGATGCCGACCGTGGAGTCGTTATACGAAGCCGAAGCGCTAAAGAGCCGGCCTTGGTAGGCGTGACCTTGCGCCCGGCTAGGGTGCGGAAAGGGTGCGACCGCAGGCAGGTCCGCATAGATCGTTCGTCCCGAGGCTGGGCCGGTCATGGAAGCAGCCAAGCCACGCGCCCCAAGAAGGCCCGCGGCCGTCGTGGAGGCCAGAAAACCGTGCCGGTTCATAAGAGGCCATTTCGGTGCCCAGGCCCGGGCGCCCGGCTGTTAGCGCAAAGCGATAGTGTCCCCTAACCGCAAATCAGAAACGGCCCCCCAAGAGTTGGGCAGTTTCGTGGTTTTCCACGGATGGTTGGGTTGGGGTTTGCGTGCCATTTGTGGCATAGGGTGCTTTTTCTGCGGTCGTTCGGCCAGTTCTTTGGAACCGACGATGGGGGCGTTTCGCTGGATTCGTTGAGCTAGCCGATAGTGCAGTTGTCGAGCCTCGTGTGTAATGGTCAGCGAGCCGTCGCGTTGCGTATGAAGC
>JALYVW010000077.1 GCA_030853005.1 Vulcanimicrobiota bacterium | reverse complement strand
GCGAACGGCGCAACGCCTCAACGACCCGGCGGCTCATCAACCGAAAATCGCCGGTATCGACGGGAATGGACACATTCGTTAGCCGTTTGATCGTACGATAAAAGAGGCGCGCCGTTTGAACCTTAAACCGACTTTCGCCGCTTCGCGAACGCCGCACCGCGTACACCACGTCGTTTCCCTGGATCCAGCGCTCGTAAAACTGGGCGATGAGTTCCGGCGGATCTTGAAGGTCGCCGTCCATCAGCACGACCGCATTACCGCGAGCAACGTCCAGGCCCGCCGTCGCAGCGATCTGGTGTCCGAAATTGCGCGAAAGATTGACCAGTGTGATATCTGGCCGGCGCAGCATTTCCTCACGGATGCGCCGGAGCGTCCCGTCCGTACTGCCGTCGTTAACCAACACGATCTCGAAAGATGGCGTCTCGGGAAGTCGTTCTACGATCGTGACGATGCGCGCGAGCAATTGCGAGACGTTGCCTTCCTCGTTAAAGAGCGGAACGACGATGGAGAGCATAACGGCTTGCTCGTGTCCAGTTGCGGTCATGTGCTTGCTTGTTCGACGCAGGAAACGCATACGCCCTAGTAGACCACAGTTGCGTGATGAAGAACCGGCGGTATTTTCTGGCGCTCGCTGTAGCCGTAGTTGTGCTACTGGATTTACTTTTTATCGGTTGGACGTGGAGCCGCAACGAGTCGGTCACTAAAACAGAAACCGTGGCTGTGGGCACATCCGATCCAAGCGCCGGGGTCCCGACCGGGAGCACGACACAATCCCCAGGGATTTCAGCGGAGGCACCTTCGCCGGGCGGCCAGCCCACGACCGCCGCACTCCACTCCCCTCCGGTCGCGCCCGTCGCGGCACCCGATGCACGGCCCGCTATCATCAGCGTCTCGTTAAGTCCAGCCGTGGCCCGGGCGGGCCAGACAGTGTCGGGAACCGTCATCACGTCTTCCAACGTTGCCAGTGTAGCGGCTCGGATCGGCGGATACGCCGCCGAGTTTACCAAGGTGGCTGCCGGACAATTTCACCTGAGTTACCAGGTCCCCAGCCTGCCGCCCCTGTTCCGCGGAACCTACGCCGTGGACATCACTGCTCGCAACGCCCGCGGCGACAAAACGTCAGCGCAGACCTCAATCACAATTCATTAGGGAGACCATGTTGCCAGTTCTCGTTCTCGCCTTCATCTGCGCCTTCGGTTCTTTTCATTCGCCTCAGGCACTCCCAACGCCGACGCCCGCGCCGAGCGCTGCCCCGATCGGAACGCCAATGCCCTCTCCCGCACCCACGGGTTCCCCGTCGCCAACGCCGCTGCAACTCCCCGCGGACGCCCTTCCGCAGATCGTAGACGTCCAGCTTTCCAGTATGACGTTACACGGCGGAGATACGTTTAGCGGTAGGGTCGTCACATCGACCAATGTTGCAAGCCTCGAGGTGCGCATGGCCGGTCAGTCCATTAACGTTCCGCGCACCGACTTGGGTGTGTTCGCGCTGACTTACCAAATCCCGCATATCCCGTTTTTCGCTCGGGGAAACTACACCGCTCAGGTTATCGCCCGCAACGCGAAAGGCGATACGGCCGAGCGCGATATTCCTATCGCGCTGCGTTAGGTCGGGACGTCGGCTTGGGCCGTGGCCCGGGCGGTGGAAAGTTCGGGAATGGTGCCGGATTGTATGGGGTGGGGAACGCCTGTGGAGCGATGGCTGATCCGTTAATCGCTTCGTCTCCCCAGTGAAAAACGCGATGCGCGATATTTTGAACCGTCGCATTGCTCACGCACAGCAATTTCGGTTTCGCATCTATTCCGTTTTCGCCGCGTTCGAGCGATTGCGACGATCCGCGATCAAACAAATACTCGAACACCGTGCCCGACAAGAACCGAATCTGAAGACGATACCGTAACGCATCGATTCGTGTGAGCTTGTACGCGCGTGGATTCCAGCCGCTTTGGTCGGTGGTCATGTAGACGTCATCGCTTTGCAACGTGCCGGGAGGGACTTCAACGTCGAAAGTAACCGGCACGGATTTTCCCGGAACTACGCCCGCGCACGGATCCTGAGCGTTCGCCTGCCTGTTTCCCGAAAGATCCGGGTTGGCGACGGTGGGCGTAAGCGCCACCGCAAACCGCTTAATCGACCCGAGGTCTCCTTCGGCGGCCAATGGCGTGCGCGAGATTTCGAGTTTGGTCGCGGTGCCAGTTCCATCGAACGTGATTCGCGCATATCGCCGCGCCGCTACGGGGAGCTTCAGCACGGCTCCCGTCTTAAGGTCGACGATTTGCACCGCCGGCGAAACGCGAAACGCGTCGCCCGTCGTCAAGAAAACGAAGCCGGATTGAAAATCGAGCAACTGCGTTGTCACGATCACGCTCGGGGGAATCTGAGCAGTGACGGGAGTGCTCGCAAGGAGCAAGGCGAGGACGAAGGCAACAGCGGGCAGCGACCAAACGTAGCGGGCTTTCATTGCGTTACCTGAATTAGAAATTGCGGATTCCAGCCAAGATTTCCGAAGTTGAAGTAGTAGGCCCGCTGAATGTCGACCGCCATGTGCGGATTGATGCGGAAGCGGACGTCTCCCGTTATGTCGTACGGCGGTTGGCCGAATGAATTGGGATAAAACGATGAACCCAACAGAATCGCCGGTTGGAAGGTGAGATAGCCGGGAATCGGGTTGGGGAAATCCGTATGCTTGCGGGCGACTACGGAAAACGAGAAGTTATTTCCGTTGTTGTAATTCAACCCCAGGCTGAGGGTGCGAAACGTGGCCGTACCTCGGAAAGCCGCGTAACCGGGATAGGTCGTGCCGCCGAAGGTTAGCGGTGTTCCCGGATAAGCGAGGTTCTGGGCAGCGCCGTAGTCGTCGACGGCATTGAACACCTCATATTGCACAAACCCGTTCGTTCGCCGGTTAAAAAACTTACTCAAGCTGTTGGTAAAATCGCTGGTGCGCGTTGCGTGGGGGATCGAATCCCATTGCCACCCTCGCGTGAAGACCGACGACAAGTAGACGTTGCGGGTTTCGACCGGGCTACTTCCAATTTTAAAGGACGGCAAGTATGTTGTCACGGATGCAAAGTGCCGGTACAGCGTTGGTTGGCCACCGGCTACCCCCAACGCATCGTGATAAAATCCCGCGCCATAATTCGTGTGGAACATTAGGGGAAAATTGCGAAAGACTTTATTGTCGAAGGTCGTTACGGCGAGCTGCAGCGATTGAGGATGGTTTAAGACATAGCCGTGCGCGTCCGAAGCCGGCCCAAAGTACCCCCGGCCGTTCGGCGTAAGCAACGAGAAGTTGGTCGTTTGATAATCTACCGTCGCGAATGATCGCTTGAGCGCCCCTGTGACTTGCAGATCGGTCGTTTGTTGCGCCTCGAACGGCTCGGAGAGACCGTACTGGTATGTGTGCAGTTGCGTGAAAGAGCGAATCTGCACGCTTGTAGAGGGCTGGTGCGAGAGGACGAGGTTGAAAAACTTCGACGGCCGAGTAAGCGGGTTGGCCGAGAGCACGGCGTAGGATTTGCGGCTGCTCAGGTGCTGCTCGAAGGCAAGATAAGTCTTGTTCAGCGTGTCGTAGCGGAAATGTAGCGCGCTGATCGAGTGGGCGTCACCCGCAAACTCATACGTAGCGTCGAAATTCGCTCCAGACAAGGAGTTCTGCGCCAAATGTTGATCGGAAGAAAAGTTGAGATAAAAACTCGGCGCGGGAACATAGCCTCCCAAGCCGTTCAGCAGCTCGACTCGTGACCCACCGAAGCGAACGAACGAGTGCGCCGCGATTGAGGCTTGAGACGCCACCAGAAACGGCCTGGCGTTACCGAGCTCTGGTAGAGCGAATGTGTCAGCGGGCATTTGCCGGCCCTTGAGCGGGTGGCTATAGTCGCCGTCGACGAACGTCCACCGGTCGGGCTCACCGGTGAGCGGCACGAAATAGATGCGATTGACATCCAAAAAATTTGCGAGCGCCGCACCGTCCTGAGAGCCGCCCGGAGATTGCACGTGAACGTGCCCGGCAACCACATACCGGTTTAATTTCAAATCCATGGAGAAAGCGTCACCGGTTACAACCGATCCGTCGTTCGAGGTGACTTGTACGTTGCCGTCGCCCTCAACGAGAAAGCGATCATAGTAGAAGGTTACCCGATCTGCGTGTAGGAGCAGCGTTTTTGACGGAACGTCACTTTGAATAGCCGCGCGCGCAACCGACGGTAGCAGTATTGCGAGCAAAAGCACAGCCTCGCACGCGAGCGTTAATGCAGGCCGAACCGTCAAAGGACTGATTCCAAAAAACATACGATTGAGAAACTCCTAAAAGGGTGTATGCGTTTCGCGGGCCGACTTAGGCACGGCGCCCCGCGCTATTAACGACCCTCGAGTCGCCTCGGCTGCTCCTAGTGCGAGCACGACCCACCACCAACCTCCGACCTTAGGATAAAAAGTGAGCAGGTCGCCAATCTGATGGACGGCGAGGCCAGCGCTCCCGCCCAGGGCACCGACGACCAAGGCAGGCCCTGGGATCCGTCGATAAAGCGTAGCGATCGAGGTGTATACGAGCCAGATCGTCGCCGCGAACAACGGGATGCCACCTTCGACGGCGGCTTGCACGTAAAGGCTGTTGGAATGCGTGCGAATCCCCTTAAGGCCAGTTTGTGAAAGATCCAGTTCATAGTTCCCCGCGCCGACGCCCAGGAGCGGATGGGACCTCCACAATCGAAAGGCGGCGTGCCAAAGCTGTGAACGCGAGCCGACGCCGCCAGCATAACTCGCATCGGAAATCCCCTCGATCCGAAATAGCGTAGCCCCGGAGCTGGCATACCCTCCGACCGTAGGTGCCTCGCGCGCGAACACTTCCCACCCGCCGATAACGGCCGCCCCCGCGGCGATACCGGCCCCGATGCCGAGCAGAGCCATTCTTGACGCTCGACGATAGGCGAGCAGCACGGCAACAACGCTGACGGCGACGCCGACGTATCCACCGCGCGAGAAGGTGAGCACGTCTGCGGCCATAGCCAGCGTGAGCGTTATGAGCGCCAGGGCTCCGGGTCTATCGAGCTCAAATGCCAAAAGAAGCGCTACCGAAATATCAAGAAACCCGGCGAGCTGGTTGGGGCCCTCGAGCGGGCCGGCAATTCGTGGAATCGGATGGTTATGGATGTAGAGACCTGAGGGCGCGCCGAGTATTTCTTGCGATAGCGCTCCCACGACAACGACGAGAATGGTGCATGTAATGATGAACCGGATAAACCGCGCGTCTTGCTGGGCGCGATACGCACAATAGACGATGACAAACAGCGCAACGTATTCTAGCGCTTTCGCGGTTTCTCGCAACACCGGCGCTCTATGCGACGCGATCACAAGAGTGATCCCTGTCGCGATGGCAACAGTAAGGCCCGCGAGAATAAAAGGCTTTGCGGTTCGTTCCCGCAGAAATGCGAAGGATTCAGGTCTGCACATCATTCCGAGCGCCAGTCCTACCATGACGACTTTGGACAAGGTAATCGTGGTGTGGAACACATCGGAATAGAGCGAAAATGGCTGCACGACGACGAGTGCAGCGACGCCATAAAGTGGTCGGCGAAATCCCGCAACCGCCGAACCTAATAGACCCGCTAGATATGCGAGCGCGAGGAGCGGATCTACGGGATGCGATCGAATGACCTGGTCGACGACCGGATGCAAATGCACGGAGGCGCTGTTCGTTGGAAGTACACGGTCTCCCAGTTAGCGTGTGCTTAGCCTCTTTCCAATGAAGGCTCGGGTCTAAAATGACAAGAAGCTGCTGACTATGCCGCGCTTTGTCGTTATTGTCTTAGATTCGGGGGGGGTCGGTTCGCTCGAAGATGCAGCCGACTATGGGGATGCGCCACACGCGAACACGATCGGTAACGTGGCTGCCCGTCTGGGTGGCCTGAAGATGCCGAACTTTCAACGGCTGGGCCTTGGTAATCTGACGAACATTCGAGGCGTAAGCGCGGTGGCCCGACCCCGGGCGCGCGTGGCCCGTCTGCGCGCGCGAAGTCGCGGCAAGGACACCATCACCGGACACTGGGAGATGGCCGGGATCATCACCAACGTGCCTTTCCCAACCTACCCGTCTGGCTTTCCGCCCGAGATCGTCGAAAACTTCACGCGAATCGTCGGGAGAGAGCCGCTCGGCAACAAAACTGCCTCGGGGACCGAAATTCTTGATGAGCTGGGCCCCGAACACGTGGCCACCGGGAGGCCGATCCTCTACACTTCGGCCGATTCGGTCTTCCAAGTTGCGGCCCATGAGAATGTGGTGCCGCTCGCTACTCTGTACTCCTGGTGCGAGCAGGCAAGGGCCATGCTCGTCGCTCCGCACAGCCTCAACCGCGTGATCGCGAGGCCGTTTATTGGAACCAGCGGCGCCTTTTCTAGGACACCTAACCGGCGGGATTACGCTATTGAGCCGCCTCTTAGCATATTGGATGATCTGGCCGCGGCCGGCACGGGAGTTCATGCCATCGGCAAGATCTGCGATATCTATTGCGGGCATGGAGTAGCCACATCCGTGCGGGTGGCCGACAATAATGAGGCAATGGCCGAATGTTTTAATCGCCTTGCGCGGATCGAGCATGGATTTATTTTTGTAAACCTAAACGATTTCGATTCCAAGTATGGCCACCGCCGCAACGTGCGCGGATATGGGAACGCCCTAGAAGCGCTAGACGCCTTCGTCCCACGGTTCGAAACGCTCCTGAGACCGGGCGACGAAGTCATCTTTACCGCGGATCACGGCTGCGATCCGACGGCTCCCGGGAGCGATCACACACGCGAGTTCGTCCCATTCATTCATCTTAGCGATGCGCCCGGTGAAAATTTGGGAATCATTGAGGGACTCGATTACGTTGGCAAAGCCGTTGCAAGGACGTTACTGACCGACTCTCGTGCAGCTACTAGACGAGCATGTCATAGCCCAGCTTAGAAACTCAGAGACAGGCAGCACGAGAAGCGTTCCGCCGGCGTGGTCCGCAACTAAGCGCGCGATGGACCTCGCCCTTGGGTCGGCACTCCTGGTCCTATCGGCTCCAATTATCGCAGTCGCGGCAGCCGGCATTATTTTTGCAACGCGCGGTACGCCATTTTTCTTGCAGGAGCGCGTGGGGCAGCACGGGCGCCATTTTAAGATGGTCAAGCTGCGCACGATGGTCAAGGGAGCCCATCGCATGCGCGAACAGTTGCAGCACTTAAACGAAGTAGACGGCCCAGTTTTTAAGATCAAGAACGACCCTCGGCTCCACCCTTTGGGCGCATTCTTGCGGCGCACGAGTATTGATGAGCTCCCCAATTTGCTAAACGTGTTAAAAGGCGATATCTCTCTCGTTGGTCCGCGACCGCCCCTGCCTAGCGAGGTCGCGACCTACGACCAGCGCGCGATGTGTCGACTCAGCGTGCCACAGGGGATTACCTGTTACTGGCAGATCAGCGGCCGATCCAACCTGTCGTTCGATGAATGGATGGAGATGGATAATCGGTACATCGCTACTTGGTCTCCGCTCGTTGATTTAAAGATTTTATTGAAAACAGTCGGTGCCGTCGTTTTGCGTGATGGCGCGCATTAAGCCGCACCTTCGCGCCGTGCATCAGCAGGACGGCCATTCCCGCATTGCGCTCGCTGCGTCGACCGTCTTCGTTATGGCGGCGACGTTTGGATCGACCATTTTAGGATTTCTTCGCGAGGTCGTCAATGCGCGGTACTTCGGCACGCAGTGGCAAATGGATACGTTTCTCGCCGCCGCGACCATTCCAACCATCCTTTTCGGCGTGTTTAATGGCGCGCTGGTGAGCGCGCTCGTACCCACGTTTTCCCAGTATTTATCGCGCGGCGACGAAGAAGACGTTTGGCGGCTTGCCAATACGATCGTCAACGGCTTGTTTATTTTGTTGGTCGTGTGCGCAATTCTTGGATACGTGTTCGCGCCGTACTACGTCCCATTTGTTGCGCACGGGTTTCCGCGTCCGCAAATGGGCGTTGCGATACGAATGACACGCTGGTTGATTCCGGCAATCGTCGCCGTCAGCCTGGGTGGCGTTTTCACCGCAATGCTCAACGCCTATCACCGGTTTCGCTCCGCCGCCTTCGTGGGCGTAGCCTTAAATATCGTAACCATATCGTGCGTGGTTGCCCTGGAC
>JALYVW010000076.1:6629-8152 GCA_030853005.1 Vulcanimicrobiota bacterium | reverse complement strand
TCAACCATGAGGACGCCGTAATGCCTACCAAGAAAGCACCATCGTTCAAGACGATTCCCGCTGGCACCGCTGTATCTTGGCACTATCGTAGTGCTATCGGTCACGGTACCGTTACCGGCATCCACAAGCGCGGCACGACGGCCGCCAACACGATGTACTCAATCACAGAGCACGACCACCACCCCGGCGAACCGGCTGTCGTATTCCATTCTGGCAAAGCATTGACGCGAACACGCAAGTAGAAACGGCAACAACCGAACAAGCCTGGGAGAGGCGGCGCGGAGGAACATCCACTTGCCTCGGCAGCGCACGAAGAAAGACGCTACGCTCGAGCAGATATAGTCGCGGATGCCGTTCCATTATTCCGCAAACGGTGGAGATGACCGCGTGGCATCCGAATCCCCGATGCATTATGCGTCGAGCGAACGCTGCCGCATCCGGCGAGAGGTAATCAACCGAGGCAATAGCCGGAGCCTCGTAGCGTGGGTAGCAGGATCACTGGAAATGCGTCTAGTTCGAACGCGGAGATGATTCTCATCGCGCGTAGCGGCAGCTTAGACATTCTGCTAGTCGGAGCCGGTGGGTTTTCCCTCAACGCTTTCTCGATTTAAACAGGATTGATACTAAGCATCGCCCTTTCGCTGGGCACATCGTTGCACGACCACCGAATTCTCAACTCGTCCGCGTTTTTAATACGGCGATCTGGTGGTGTTCGGTGAAACAGTTCAACTTTAGCGCGGTCCCGATCTCGTCGTGCGAGGCGAGTGGAAAATTGATCAGATAGAAGAGCATCCCAAATCGATAAACGTCGTCAGAGGCAGGGCAGCAGACATTCACGCGACCAATACAAATCGGCTGACGCAACGCACGGTAATAGATGGCATTATGGCGCACCCCTGGCCTTTTAACGAATCTAATAGCCGGTGTATTCCTCGACGCGAATGTCCTCACTGTGCACGCCGATTCCGGCGAGAACGCTTTGCAGTCCTTTTACCATTCCGGGCGGGCCCGTAATGTAAAAAATGCCGTTTTTCGTGACATCATCATATTTCGCCAGTAGCTCAGCATCGATCTTCCCGGTTTCACCGGCCCACAGCTGCTCGGAGTCTTTCATGTCGGTCATCGTTGCAACGAGTTGATAATTCGGGTTTGTTTGTTGCAATGCTTCAAGTTCCGCCAGAAATGCAGCATCTTCCGGACGGCGGTTGGAATAAAACAAGATGATGCGGTGAGGGAGATTCTCATGAGCTGCCTGGAGCAAGATGCTCCGGAAGGTCGTTACGCCGATGCCTCCTGTAAGTAATACCGCGGGTCGTGCAGCATCGGCATGCAGCGTCATCTCGCCGAACGGACCTTCGATTGTCGCGCTGGTCCCTAACGGCTCGGATTTCAACACGCGCTTGAACGCGGTATCGCGCATCCGCGTGGTGATCGTAATCGTGTCTTCGTAAGGCGCGCTGGAGATCGAAAATCCTCGTTTATTTCCTTCAGCGTCCGTTTGCGACGGGTTCGTAAGCGTGATG
>JALYVW010000076.1:0-6619 GCA_030853005.1 Vulcanimicrobiota bacterium | reverse complement strand
TGTCCAGTCAGAAGGCTTCTCAAATTCGAAAACCATCGTGCCCTCGGCGACTTGCCCGCGTGATTTGAGCGACGACAAAAATGTCGGCCACGTTGTTGCTGTTTCCACATGTGTAAGCTTCGGCGGATCGCAGATGGCACCTACGCATGGATATCGGTTTCAAGTTGCTTCACTCTGTATGTTCCTACGCGAATTCATCGTAGACTTTCCCATAACGGTTCGTTCTGGGCAAGAGCCTTCCTAACTGGCATTCGGACAGGCCGGCTCTTTGCCTAAAACCGCACAGATATTGCTCCTTTGGCGGTTTAGACTAGATGTTAAGGGTCTGGATTTTGCGGACGTGGTTCCGCCTAGCTTGAGTGTGCGCTTGAGCGCTTTCGCATGAACTGCAAGCACTGGAGCCTGCCGGACACGCGTTGTTTTCTTACCTTTCAGCATTGGAGCTTCGACTATATGATGAGACATCTTACCGTCGCAACGACTGCCGCTCTTATACTCGTGACATCTTTGGCTCCATTTGCAGCGTACGGTGCAACAATGAACCGTTACGGAGGGACTGTCTATACGGGCTCCCCTGCCCTCGGCACGACCGCCGCCTTAGTGAAGGCGGGCGGCGGCCCAGGGCATTTTTCACTGGCCACTGCGCTTACGTCGATGGTTGGGTCCAAGATGGTCAAGGCTGAGGTTGGGAAGCTCACAAAGCAGTATGGGAAACAGGCTGTCGGCCAATGGATGACGGGGTTTAACTTTTCCGTTGAAGATTCGTTGCGGCTCGCCACCAAGGCGGGCGTTACCCTTCCAAGTCCGACCGCCCATTTGAACGGTAAATCGCTCGCAGCCGCGCTCGTCAGCGCCGGCGTCGACTCGAAAACGCACGTCTTCTGGGCGGGGCGGCTGTATGACAAAACGGTCACGCATACAATCCACGATCAGGTGATGAATGATATCGATGCCAAATACGGCGCAACAACCGACCTGGTCACGCACAAAATCAGCAACCAAGCAATGTACGACCTTGCACGCGCGCTCGGCGACACGAACGTCCACCTTGCAGGGCTACATTAAGGACACAGAAATCATGCTCTTTTCTATACCATTCCTCGTCGTTTACGCCATTATCGTGCTGCTGCTGATAGGCTCCGTAAAAATCATGCGCGAGTATGAGCGTGCCGTGCTTTTTCATCTTGGCCGCTTTCGTGCGGTCAAGGGACCGGGCCTGATTATGGTGATTCCGTTCATCCAGCAAATCGTGCGCGTCGATTTGCGCGTGGTCGTCATGGAAGTGCCGACGCAGGACGTCATATCAAAAGATAACGTGTCGATGAAGGTCGATGCGGTTCTGTATTTTCGCGTCGTCGATGCAGAAAAAGCGATCATCCAGGTCGAGAACTTCTTGCCGGCCACCAACATGTTGGCGCAAACGACTTTGCGTTCCGTGCTTGGCGAACACGAGCTCGATGAAATGCTCTCTGAGCGGAATAAGCTCAATGCCGACGTTCAGACCATCGTCGATGCCCAAACCGAAGCCTGGGGAATCAAGGTAAGCAACGTTGAGATCCGCACGGTCGAATTGACGGAAAACATGATTCGCGCGATTGCCAAGCAGGCTGAGGCTGAGCGGGACCGCCGCGCGAAGGTCATTCATGCCGAGGCGGAGTTCCAAGCTGCGCAAAACCTGGTGAACGCTGTCCAAATATTGGCGACTATTCCCGCGGCCATGCAGCTGCGGTATCTCCAAACCTTGAGCGAGATCGGTGCAGAGCAAAATTCCACGACGATCTTCCCGATGCCAATCGACCTCATCAAACCGTTCTTAGAAATCCTCGATAAGAAGGCAGAACCCCCGGCGCCCATTCTTGCGACGTTGACGCCCCCGACAGCGCCGGAGAGCGGCCGGCCGCTCATCCCAACCTAACCTCCGGTAACGAGAACAACGCCGGCGCAAGCATCATTGGAAAGACGACAGCCAAGTCGTTGGCGTTCAAGCGGGTATCACTCCGGTTCGCAATCTCGATCTGACGATCGGCTTCGACTACATCCCGCAGAAGAGCGACACGTGCCCGAACCGTTTGCCGCTAGGCACGATGTGCCCCGCCATTCCGGCGCAGCCGCCGGTCAAAATGCCGCAGGCAATTCGATCGCGGTCGCTGCGGGGCCGACGCCGTTCATGTATTTTGTGCCGACGAGCGGTACGCCGAACTGCATGGCTCGACGCCAAAGCCGCCGCGCCGACGGTCTACTATGGGGGATGGGCGAGCTCGTACACCGATTCGTATGCGACCGACCAACTGTTTACGACCAGCATCAGCCAGGGGGTGGTTGATCGCCGGAACGCCGGTACATCAGGCAAGATTGCTGCGACGTGGCATGCCGATGATCACCAACTGCGCTTCATCGGTAGCTTCGCCTGTACGCGTACGGAAATGCTGTAACGGGCGTTTCGCCGACTCATGAAACCGACCTCGATGCAACCTATTTTTTCAGTAAGGTCGGTATGGGCCTGTACCGCGGCCTGTCACTACGTTATCGATACGTCGATCGCGATCAAGCGTTCACCCAATTCTATGGCGGTCTGCCGGTCTTCAAATATAATCGTGCGCAAGTGGAATACGCCTTCTAAAACGAATCGGTCGCCGCCCATGACCGCAGCAGGACGATTACGAAACCGGATGAACCGAGGCTGATGCAGACAGACCTTTCTAGGAAAAAGCAGGGTTTAAATCGTGAGTAAGACGCTGCGTGCGCAGGTCGGTGCCCGAGGTCTAGGCTCGACGGATCGTCAGGATCGCTGGTGGGCCGCACCCTTGGCGGGAGGCCTCGGCCTCGCGGGTTTCATCGGCTACTCGACCTGGGCCGCGTTCGTCGGCGTCGATTTTCGCTTCGGGCCATATCTCTCGCCATTCTATTCACCTTACCTGCGGCCGGCATGGTTCCCATTCTCCGCCTCGCTGCTCGTGTTATGGGTTCCGCTCGGCTTTCGCTTGAGTTGTTATTACTATCGCAAGCTGTACTACCGATCGTATTTCTTAAGTCCGCCTGCCTGCGACGTGAGCGAGGCCACGCGCACCTATACCGGCGAAACCGCCTTCCCTCTGAAGTATCTGCCGATCATGCATCGCTGGTTTCTCTACCTGTCGATCGTCGTGCTCATTTGGCTGTGGATTGACGCAGTGCGAGCATTCGATTTCGCCGGCCGTCTCGGAATAGGCCTGGGAACGCTGATCATGCTGCTCAACGTCGTGCTCTTGAGCGGGTTTACCTTTGGATGCCACGCGTTGCGTAACGCGGTCGGCGGAAATCTCCGGTGCTTTTCATGCGCGGGTGGAGGCACGCTTCGCTATGGTGCCTGGCGAACCGTTACCCGGCTTACGACGCAGCATCAATTGTGGGCCTGGTTGAGCCTGTACGGCGTTGCGCTTACTGATCTGTACATCCGGCTTTGCGCGATGGGTGTCATCAACGATCCGCGGGTAATTTTCTGATGAGCGAAGGATCCTATCCGATCTATCGACCCGACGTGCTCGTCATTGGCGCGGGCGGCGCCGGACTGCGCGCCGCGATCGAAGCCGCGACGGCGGGCGCGCACGTCGCGATCGTTTGTAAATCGCTCTTGGGCAAGGCGCACACCGTCGTTGCTGAAGGGGGAATTGCAGCGGCCATTGGCAGCGTGGATTCGGACGACACGTGGCAAGCCCACTTCCGAGATACGATGGCGGGTGGAAAAGACATCAACAATTGGCGGATGGCGCAGCTGCATGCGCAAGAAGCTCCCGGCGAGATTCACAATCTCGAGCGGTGGGGCGCGCTCTTCGATCGTACGCCGCAAGGCGGCATCATGCAGCGCCTTTTTGGCGGCCATACCTACAGCCGGCTCGTTCAGGTCGCCGATCGCACGGGCATCGAACTCCTCCGCACGTTGCAAGATAAGACCGTCGAACTCAAACTCGATGTCTATATGGAGTATACGATTACGCGGCTGCTGCTACGCGACGGTCGCATCGCCGGTGCAGCGGGTTACGTCCGGGACACGGGGCGTTTCATCGTCTTCGAGGCTCCGGCCATTATTATGGCGACCGGCGGTTCGGGTCGCCTCTACGCGGTTACATCGAATTCCTGGGAAGGAACGGGCGATGGCCAGGCACTCGCGCTGGAAGCTGGTGCGGAGCTCATCGACATGGAGTTCGTTCAGTTTCACCCCACGGGCATGGTCTGGCCATTAAGCGTTCGCGGCATCCTCGTCACGGAGTCGGTGCGCGGCGAGGGCGGAATCCTGACAAATAACACTGGTGAGCGGTTCATGCAGCGGTACGATCCCGCGCGAATGGAACTCTCGACGCGCGACATCGTTGCCCGCGCGATTCATACGGAGGTCACCGCGGGTCGCGGTTCGCCGCATGGCGGCGCATTCTTGTCCATCGCTCATAAGCCGGCCAAATTCATCAAGCGCAAATTGCCCTCGATGTACAGCCAGTTCTTGGAGTTTGCCCATGTTGATATTACCAAAGAGCCGATGGAGGTGTACCCGACCACGCACTACATCATGGGCGGAATTCGAGTCGACCCGGAGACTGCGGTAACGACAGTTCCGGGCTTGTTCGCCGCCGGTGAGTGCGCGGGCGGTCTTCATGGCGCGAATCGGCTTGGCGGCAACTCGTTGTCCGATCTTTTGGTCTTCGGACGACGCGCCGGCGCCGCAGCTGCGGCGTATGCTCTCAGCGTCCCACGGGCTACGCCTGAACCCGCTGACACACAACGGGCGGAGCGAGAGATGCTCGCGCCATTCGAACCGGGCGGTGGCGAGAATCCGTTCGCGGTACAGGACGACTTGCAAACCATGATGATGGCGAACGTCGGCGTATTTCGCACAGAGGACGGACTGCGCGATGCGTTGGTCCGACTGGACGCGCTTCGAAGACGCGCTGCAAACGCGCGTGCGACGGGCTCGCGACTTTACAATCCTGGCTGGCACACCGCGCTGGATTTGAAGCACATGGTGCGGATCGCCGAAGCGATCGTGCGTAGCGCGCTGCTTCGCTGCGAGAGCCGTGGTGCGCACACGCGCGTCGATTTTCCCGCGCTGAGCGGCGATCTGCAGAAAGTCAATAGCATGACCAGGATGGTCGACGAGGCGATACTATCGACGTTTACCGAGCGTAAGCCTTTGCCGGCGTCACTCGCGGATATCGTCTTAGAACGTAGCGAGGATGGCGGACTCGATTCGTACGACAAAACGCTGGCCGATTCGTTCCCTGCAAGCGATCCGCCGCCCGAGCCGCTGGTAATCTAGACCCGAAATGCGGCCAACCATTGCACCAGAAGTCACGCCGACCGATCAACTCGGTGCCCGCCGCGCCCAGACCGGACAGACGGTTACCTTAAGAATCAATCGTGGCGAAGCGAGCGATGTTGCCGGAACGTGGGTGGACTACGCGGTCCCACTTGAGCCGGGAATGGTTGTCCTTGATGCCGTGCTTTACGCCCAAGCGCACTTTGCAAACGACCTCGCCGTCCGCTGGAATTGTAAGGCTGCGAAGTGCGGCTCGTGTTCAGCTGAGGTCTGCGGCCGGCCGAAGCTGATGTGCCGGACGCGCCTCGAAGAACTCGATTGTGAAAAACCGATCCTCGTGCAGCCGCTCCAGACATTCCCTCGGATCCGCGATCTCGTCACAGACGTATCGTGGAACTATCGCGTCAACCAGACGATTCCACCATTCAAGCCGCGATCCGATCGTAAATGGCGATTTTATCAGCGCGATGTAAATCGTGCGCAAGAGATGCGCAAATGCATCGAATGCTTCCTGTGTCAAGACGTGTGCCACGTCCTACGTTATCAGACAGAAGTTAAACCCCAGTACGCCGGGCCACGCTTTTACGTTCGCATCCTCGGTCTCGATGCGCATCCGATGGATAGTGAGAGTCGACTTGAACTGCTCGAGGGCGAAGCGGGCATTGGGTTATGCAACGTCACGAAATGTTGTACGGAAGTGTGTCCCGCGTACATTGAGATCACCGATAACGCGATCATCCCCGCAAAAGAGCGCATCGTCGATGCTTACCACGACCCACTTCGCAGATTGTTTCGTAAACTACGGCGTTTGTCGCAGAAGGATAAATGAATCAGCTCGCGATCATACGAAGTTAAAAAAGAGCAACAGGTATACACATGGATTCGACTAACAACCTCAATGCCGCAAACGATAGTCAACCGCTCATCGGTGTCATCAAAATCAAGATCGATGCGATTGACGCACCCGCACTGCTGGCGGAGTCTATTGACGTGCTGCGAGGTGAATCGAAAGGTTTACAAGGCTTCTTAGCGGCACAGATTTTGCTTAGCGTGGACAGCAAAACCATGGTCATTCTTACCGAATGGAGCGACCATCATGCGTGGAGCCAGTCGCGGTACGATGATCGCGTCGGCAAGATGATGGAGCGCTGCAACGCCAAATCAACCACGATCGAATTCGAGATTTATACCCGCCGCGTGGAATTCGGCAAGCATCCATTGCATGAAGCGTCCCTTGCTCCCCGCGATCCTCCAGACGCTTCTTAAATCTAGAGCTACTGTGTATCGAATCGGCGCAGCGATCGCGGTTCTTTGCGCTTGTAGCGGCGGCGG
>JALYVW010000172.1 GCA_030853005.1 Vulcanimicrobiota bacterium | reverse complement strand
TTTTCCTTGCTTTCGCGCTGGACGCCCCTCTGATCGCGTTGACAATTCCCGTCCTACCTTTGCAAATATATATGGGTTACGAAAACGTCCTGGGTTTGAGTCGGCTCGGAGGCGTAAATGGCGAACGTCACTTGGTCAATCCCGCCTATGCAGATCAGCTTGGCTGGGAAGATATGACCAAACTCGTGGCGCAGGTCTACCACTCCCTGCCGCTGACACAACGTTCAGGGACCGCAATTTTTGCGGACCGGTATGCCTACGCGGGCGCGATCGACCTGTACGGACCCCGCTATGGTCTTCCGCCCGTCATTAGCCCGAACAATTCTTATTATCTGTGGGGCACGCGAGGATATTCAGGCAATTCGGTCATTGCCGTCGGAGCCACGGATTACCCATTGCTATTGCGTGCCTTTGGCGAGGTTCACCAAATCGCCGTCTATCGCAACGCATACCGATGGATATTGGAGGGCCCGTTACCGATCTACCTATGCACGCATCCTCGTGCGCCGCTTGAACAATTATGGCCAAGCTTCAAATACTATGGCTTGTAGATTGATCAATTAGCGCGCCGGGAAAATGCGAGATTCCGCACTCGTTCGGCGCCCGTCGACTGCGATGCTTCGAAGTTAATTATAAAAAAATCCCTTTTTAAGAGAAAAGGCATTTTCGGAATCCTTCACCTGCTTTTATCTCCCGCATGAATCGGTGGAATTCCCAGAGTCCTGCCGGAGATGTGCGCGTAAACACCCTTAACATTCATCGAGTGATAACCCGAACGGGCAGCTGGCCTGATCGCGTCCCGGGTGGTGGTGTATGAACCGGCTGCTTCTCTAGCATAGAAAGCGGCCACCGTGGCTTTCGGCGAAGGTTGTTTTTGCAAAAGAACACCTCACGAAAGGGACCCACGATGACCAAATCCAGTATCGCACTTACCGAGCTCGCTGAAAAGGGGGCCGACGTCGATATGCTGCGGGACATCCTACAATTCGCTACGCAGCGGCTGATGGAGCTCGACGTGGAGGGCCGCTGCGGCGCTCCATACGGCAAGCGCGGGGTACCGCGCGAGAACTCGCGTAATGGGTATCGCGACCGGCTCTGGGAGACGCGCGCCGGCGCCATCGATCTCAAGATTCCGAAGCTTCGTCAGGGAAGCTACTTCCCGGGCTTTCTGGAGCCGCGTCGTACGGCGGAAAAGGCGCTCGTCGCGGTGATCCAAGAAGCGTATATCCAGGGCATCTCCACGCGATCGGTCGACGACCTGGTCAAGGCGATGGGCATGACCGGCATTTCGAAGAGCCAGGTATCGCGGTTGTGCGCGGACATCGATGAGCGCGTTCATGCGTTTCTCGACCGTCCGCTCGAAGGCGATTGGCCGTACCTCTGGATCGACGCGACGTATGTTAAAGTTCGTTCAGCCGGGCGCATCGTTTCGGTTGCGGTGATAATTGCTGTTGGCGTAAACACCGATGGCACCCGGGAAATCCTGGGCATGGCGGTTGGGCCCAGTGAAGCCGAGCCATTCTGGACGGAGTTTCTGCGTAGCCTCAGTCGGCGTGGGCTGCGCGGCGTTAAACTGGTGATCTCCGATGCGCACATCGGGCTGAAAGCGGCGATCGCCAAGGTCTTCAAAGCAACATGGCAACGCTGCCGCGTGCACTTCATGCGCAACGCGCTGGCCTACGCCGGCAAAGGTCAGCGGCAGATGGTTTTGGCGCTCATCAACACCGCGTTCGCACAAGAAAGCGCCGAAACGGCACGGGTTCAATGGCGCATCGTTTCCGATCAATTGCGCGAGAAGTTTCCGAAACTTTCTGTAATGCTCGATGACGCCGAACACGACGTTCTGGCATACATGAATTTCCCGAAAGCTCACCGCACGCAGATCGCCTCGACGAACCCACTTGAACGCCTGAACGCGGAGATCAAGCGGCGCACAAATGTGGTCGGTATCTTTCCCAACGACGCCTCTATCGTGCGCCTTGTTGGAGCGCTGCTTCTGGAGCAGAACGATGAGTGGCAACTTCAGCGGCGCTACATGCAACTCGAAGGACTCAACACCGTCAGCGATAATCAGATCTCTCGACTCTCAGCGGTGATTACCGGCTGATGGCCAGCCTCACCGAGGGCCACGGCTCGTACACCACGCCCCGGGACGCGATCCGCCAGATTGCGGGGCATCAAAAGGCCCTAACAAGCCCAGCTAGGAAATATGAGTTGTGCTTGCATCAATCCGTAAAACTATTTCTCGCTCGCCTTGGTTCCTCACTCTACA
>JALYVW010000171.1 GCA_030853005.1 Vulcanimicrobiota bacterium | reverse complement strand
GGCGAGGAGCAGTTTGTAGAGTCGAACTTCTTCTTCAATCGATCGGGATAGACGGCCCTCGCGCGCGACGGCGATTTCGCCGGTTTCCTCCGAAACGACGATGACGACCGCATCCGTTTGCTCGGAGAGTCCCAGGGCTGCGCGATGACGCGTGCCGAGCCTGCGCTCTCCAAGCGACTGTTCAGCAAGCGGTAGGAAGCAACCAGCCGCCTCGATCACGTGATCGCGAACGATCGCGGCCCCGTCGTGCAATGGCGAGCGCGGCCCAAAAATCGACAGAAGCAATTCGGGAGACAGCTCCGCGTTGAGCCGTGTGCCGCTTTCGAGAAAATCTTTCAAACCGGTGTGCTGCTCGACGACGATCAATCCACCCAACCGGTTGCGCGATAGGAGAAAGGCCGTTTTCGCGAGCGCCGCCATCGACTGGTCCTCGGGGCGAATGCGCAATCCGTCCCGCTCGGTGTTGAGGCGAATGATTCCGCCGCCACGGCCAATCTGCTCGAGAGCGCGCCGCAACTCCGGCTGAAAAACGATCGGGATGGTCACAGCTGCGCCGAGGACGATGAGTTGGAGCAAGTTCCCAAGCAGCAGCAAATGCAGCAATGTCGCGAGGCCTAGAAGCGCGAACAGCACGAGGACGCCGATGAGGATCTGCACCGCGCGCGTGCCGCGGATGACCAGCAAGAGGTAATAAATCAGCACGCTGGTAGCGGCCATATCCAGAATGTCGGTAACGCCCACGTAGCGGCCTAGATCAGGTAACGGCGGCATCGGCAATCAGCTTTTCCAAAACGCGTTCGGGGGCAATGTCCGGCGATGACGTGCCGCTCGCGGCGATCGCCGCGGCCGCTTCCAGTGGCAAAGGAGTGAGCATTCGAGTTCGCCGGGAGCCTCCCAATCGGCGCATTTCAAGGCCGAGCATCGCGCTCGTAACCGCGACCGCGTGCGCTTCGACCTCAAGCACCACTGCGTTTTCGACAATGTCGCAGGCAAGAATTCCCGACGGCGCTCCGGGTCCCGCACACACGCGCGCGAGGTCCGGCAAGGCATCGGCCGGCGTCGGTTCAATTGAGAGAGCGATGACGATTCCGTCGTACGTTTTTTTTGCGTCGAGGCACAGGCTCGGCGCCCCTGAAACCAGGGCATAATTGCGCTGCGAACCCTCCTCCCCGAAGGTTAGCGTGCCGCCGGCGTTTCGCGCCGATGCTTCCATGGCGTCGCGTGCCGCTGCGTTGAGAACGCCTTCGAACCGGTACGTTCGGTCGATTTTCACGATGGGATCATCGTTAGGCGCGCCGTCGCGCTACTCTTGCGGATGAGCCGTCGTTCGCGCGTCGTCTCTACGGGTAAAAATGCGGCTTGGGTGGTACTGGACGACGAACACGTTCCGCGCGTTGCAACGTTGCGCCGGCAAGCGGGCAAACGCTTCATGCCGGTGCCGGGCGACGTCGCCTTCGTCACGGTGCTTGAGGACGAAAGCGCCGTCATCGATCGGCTCGAGCCGCGGGCGTTCGAATTGCACCGCAGAACCTTTGAAGGGCGATCCAAAGTCATGGCCGCGAACGTCGATGCCATGGCTACGGTAACGGCGCTGGCCGACCCGCCGCCGCGAACCGTGGTCCTCGACCAGCTCCTGGCCTTCGCACAGTTGGAGGGGCTCGACGCCGTCCCGATCTTTACCAAGGCCGACCTGGTCCCAGCGGCCGAGCGCGACAGCCTTCCCGGTCTGTACGCCTCGCTAGGCTATCGCACCATCACGTGCGACCCCAAACACCGCGACCATATGGACGAGGTGCGCTCTGCACTCGAGGGCCGCCGCACCCTCCTGTGCGGGGTATCGGGCGTTGGAAAAAGTTCGATTTTTACGGCGCTTGGTGGCGAAGCCGTTATCGGAGCGGTTTCCCGGCGGGGAATCGGCCGGCAAACCACGAGCGCGGCTCGGCTCTACCGCTTGCCCGGCGGCTTCCTTATTGACAGCCCGGGCGTCGCCGAGTTCGGGCTCGGGCCGATCACCGCCCGAGAGTTGGTTCCGGGCTTCCGCGAAATGGCCGAACGGGCGCAGCGCTGCCGATTCTCCGACTGCACCCACCTCCACGAGCCGGATTGCGCTGTCCGGGACGCGGTCGACCAAGGCAAAATCGCCCTCAGCAGGTACGCGAGCTATCGCCGCATCCTTGGCGCGACGTAGAGGCGGACGATGGACCCCGCGGGCGCCGTGTGATATACTCCGCCTCGTGTTCCAGCATCCAAGGAGAACGTTTTTTGCCCAATATTAA
>JALYVW010000001.1 GCA_030853005.1 Vulcanimicrobiota bacterium | reverse complement strand
CGGCACAGGTGCAATCGTATAATGAGCTCCAACCGCGCCTTGCCGGTACGTATACCGTCAATGCCGACACGGTGCTTCGCGCGTCCATCGGCAAATATGCCGAGCCGCCGAACGCCGCGTTCGAACAATACAACGCACTGCAGAACAACCTGCCTGGCGTTCTCGGAAAATTTGTTCCGTTCGGCTTTAACACGCCGGGCCATCGAATTGTGCCGGCAACCTCGATCAACGCAGACTTCTCGTACGAGCATCGGTTCCACAATACCGACTGGTCGATGAAGCTCTCGCCGTTCATCCGCAAGACGAAGGACCAAATCCAACAGTTCTTCCTCGACCAGAAGAGCGGTTTCGTCTCCGGCCTTAACGTGGGCCGCCAGACGAGCGAAGGCGTCGAGTTCCAATTGAACAAGGGCGACTTCAGCCGCAACGGTCTCTCGGGGCAGTTCGGCTTCACCTACACGCACTCGTTTGTCGACTATGACAAGCTCGCGAACGGCAACACCGTTTTCTCGGGCATCAACAACGACATCACCGCCTTCAACGCCTTAACCGGCGCCGGCGGCGGTGCGAAGTGCTATACCGGCGGGGGCACGGCCGACCCGGCGTGCGCGGCGGGCTCGTTTGCGAACCCGTACTACAACTCGCCGTTGCAATCCCAAGTGGGCACCACCGGCGTTCCGACGTACGACCTCCTGCCGGGACCGGTAGGCGCGTCTGCCGTGACGTACGGTGCTCCGTACTTCGCCACGTTCATCTTGAACTACAAACACGACAAGTTCACGATCACGCCGACCGTTCAGTTCCAAGGCGGTTCGAGATACGCGTCACCGGAATCGAACTATGGCATCGATCCCACGGCGGGCTGTTCGGCCCTCGCGGGAACCAACTCGGCCAACGATCCGCGCTACGCCACCTTCGGTGGTGTGAGCGGCGTGCCGGGTTACGACGCCACGACGTGCGCTAACGTCATCCCGGTCCCGAACTTCTACACCGGGAAGTTCGACCAGCTGGGCGCTTTCGTGCAGCCTTCGCAACTGCTTGCGAACCTGCAGATGAGCTACCAGGTTTCACCGAAACTCACGCTAGTCGGCACGTTCGCGAACGTGGTGAACACGTGTTTCGGCGGAACGAAGGCAGCCTGGACGCGTAACGATCACAACGTGTGTTCGTACGGCATCGTCGGCGCGGGATCCATCCCGCCCGTCGGCAATGTGTTCAATCCGGGTTCCACGATCCAACCCTTCGTCCAGTACCCGTACCTGTCTAATCTCGGTGCGGTCAACGTCGACGGAGCCTCAACAAAGACCCCGTTCAACTTCTTCCTCGAAGCGCGTATCAAAATCTAAGCGCCTTCAAGTCGGAAGCGACAACGAGGCCTCTGCGAAAGCAGGGGCCTCGTCTTTTTTTGGAACACCTCCCGGACGATGCGCTACGGCTATTTTTGCGAAGACTGTGAAGTGTCGATTTGGCTCGTAGCTCCGCGCTCGGATCTTGCGTGGTTACTCGATCGGACGCACGTCGTTCGCGAAGTCGCCAAACATTCGCAAACCGGCCTCGATATGTGGATTGCCGAAGGCCTAGAGTTTCTGAACGCCCATCAAGGCGAAAGCGTCATCGTCGTGAGTAAAAAGTGACGGACCTCATTCGGCAAAGATCTCCTGTAACGTCTGAAGAGTAGCACCGAGTCGCACGGGTATGGTTCCCAGCGATTTGACGAGCCGGCGCCGGCTCCCACTGCTCGATCGCGCCAAGGCTAAACCGATTCGGCTCTACGATTTACGGTGCTCAGCAAACGCGCTCACTGTTTTCTCGGCGTGCCGATCGCGGTAGCTTCGGCTCGGATGGCACACTCGTCGATCGCAACCACGCAAGACAACTACGGTCACGTTTTCGAGTCCATGGGTCGCGACGTTGCGCGAAAACTCAACGATTTTCTGGAAGCGCTTTGAATCGCCAACGGGTCGCGTAGTTCTAGGCCCAGTCTGGCGGTTTGGTGAGTTGAGTCCCGTTCGCTTCGGTAACCACCTCGGTAACTGTGATTTCGCGATAGCTGATGGCATGAGGTCGCGTAAATCAGTGGCCGCTGCCCGGGTTGCTGACGGTGGGTTTGACGAGTGCCGTGAAACATCGCACTCGATTGATTGGGGCGAGTGCAGGCCAGACAGTCCTCGCCATGGCTGCCATGTCTAGCCATTTCAACGAAGCGGGGGTTCGGCCACGCTTATACATGCCGTTGTACAGGTTGAAACCGTCTATATAAACGTTCGTCGGCAACACACACCCCGAGATAGACCAAAGCCGCCTGTTACGGCGGCTCTGCAACCCTGGCGCACTAGTCACCAGGGGGGATCATGTGCCTAGCGTAGCCCCATTGTCCCTAATGTAATATTGGGTGGCTATACGGCGTGGCTACGCTACCGACAGTAGGGTCGAGAATTGCCAGCCAAATCTCGACCCTTTTCACCACGAGAGCGAGGCGTCGTCGTCGTTTTGAAAGTACGGCCACACGAGATCGTCCTCGCCGGCTTCATGGAGCAACCTCGAGGCTTCGGCCCAGCCTTCCCGGTCACAGCGCGTTTTGACAACGTCAAAGAAACAAGTACCGCCGCCGATCTCAGCGGTTGGCGTACCGACTTCATCAAAGAACCCGCTGGCGCCGCGCTCGCGATAGGCCAACCCAATCTGATTGCTGCGGGCCACGAGCGCCAGCCGAGCCGCGTCTTGGGCGTTTCTTCGCACCAGCTCTCGAAGGTATGCGCTCGTCGTCATCCCGAGGGTTTGCGCCCTCGCGCGGACCGATTCGGCGGTATGCTCGTCGAGTCCGGAGGGCAATCAGCGTGCTTTTCACTTCAGAAGCATAACAGAAGTCGACTGCGGTGTAACGCGAAGTAAAACACAACCAATCTACGAGCAAAAGAAAAAGAGCCGCGGGAGGGTGCGACCCTTTTTAGGTGATTGGGCGGCGCGAATTCGCCAGCCGGCTTGGTAGGAGCGGAGGTCGGGTCCGGCGTGTTAGCCGGGGATGCGGAGGATCCGACCGGGCTGCAGCGAGCCGACGCCAAGGTGGTTGGCCTCGACAATGCGATCGATCGTATCCTGGACGTCAGCGCTGGCCGTCGTGTGGGCCGCAGCGAGGCTCCAGAGCGTGTCGCCCGAGCGAACCGTCACCGTCGCATAGCGCTGGGCGCTGGCAGCGTGCAGGTGCGTGCTCGAAAGCATCGGCAGCGAGACCATAAGGCTTAGCGCGCCGAGCGTGATGATCGGCATCAGGGTGAATTTCCGTGTTCGCACCGTATTCGCTCCTTTGTCTTGTGTCCAAACAGATGTTCGCCTACTAGCGGTCCTATATCTTGTGCCGAACGGCTGTTCGTCTACTAGGATTCTATCATACCCGTTTCCAGCGGTGTCAATATGCCTCTCGAACATATGTTTGCCTTCGAGGGGCTTCTGTGGTATTTTATATCGAGGTCCGGTGCCATACGGGTGGCCTTAAGGGGAGGTGCCGGCGTAAACATGTGGAGGTTTGGTCTTGGAACAACCAACGGACCGGCAGAAGCGAATCCTCGAGGTCATCAAGGCGTTTACCGTAGAGCACGGCTACCCGCCCTCAGTGCGCGAGATCGGCGAACGGGTGGGGCTTTCGTCCTCCTCGACGATCCACTCGCACCTGAAGACCCTGGAGCGCCGCGGGCTCATTAGCCGCGATCCTACGAAGCCGCGCGCACTGCGCAGCGAAGGGCCCGCTACGGTGCCCCCCCAGGAAGTCATCACGGTGCCGGTGATCGGCAAAGTGGCCGCTGGCACGCCAATCACCGCGCAAGAAAATATTGAAGGCGAATTTTCGCTTCCCGCCTCGTTCACGCGGACGGTCGACGGCTTCATGCTCAAGGTTCAAGGCGACTCGATGATGGACGCGGCCATCTTGGACGGCGATTTGATTCTCGTGCGGCCGCAAAAGGATGCATCGAACGGCGAGATCGTGGTTGCGATGCTCGAGGGCGAGGCCACCGTCAAGCGCTTCTATCGCGAAAACGGGCGCGTGCGCTTGCAGCCGGAGAATTCGGCAATGGCGCCAATCTACGCGAACGATGTCAGCATCGTCGGGCGCGTCGAAGCCGTCGTACGTAAACTTTGAAGTAATTCGCCGCTTCGGCGATGCGCCTGCAATGGTGGCGGTGCGCGAATCGCTGCCTTGGAGCTTTATCGGCCTGATCGCCGGGCTCTTGGTGTTCTTTTTTCTCGTGCACGGATCGATCGTTCAGCGCATCTCGCAAGCCGAGTTGCCGGCGTTCGGCGTCATGTCGGTGGCGCTGATCGTCATCCTCAGCATCCGCCTCGGAAAAGCCTTCGATTTCGTCGTGCCCACATACGCGATGGTGTGCATCGCCGAGTTCGTGCTGTCCCTGCCGCGGCCATACGACCTGGGGCATCCCATCGCGTACTTGCATCGCGTTGGCGCCAGCGGATTATTTCTGGCGATCGTCATCGCGCTCGCGGTTGCGGGCGTGCTCCTCTTGACCCGGCGTTTCATTCGTCCGAGATTACGCGGCGAGATCGTTGGCCTGGTCGTGGTCTTACTTTTGGGAAATGCTGCATTCATCGCGCATCTTTCGCTCGGCAACGCGATCGTCGCAATGTTGCAGCCGCTGGGCATGCTGGGCGACAGTTACGCGGCCTTGCTCATCGTTGTCGTGGTGGAAATGCTCTTGTGGATCGTCGGGGTGCACGGGCCTGCGACGCTTGCCGCTATCGTCACCCCGGTGTATCTGACGTTGCAGCAGCAAAACACCGACGCCTACGCGCAGCACCGCCCATTGCCCCACATCGTCGTCGTCTCGCTGTTTCTCTTCGTCTTCCCCGGTGGCGCGGGTGCCACGTTGCCGCTGGCCGGGCTGCTGGCGTTTAGTAAAATCAAGCGATTGCGCACGCTCGCGCGAGCCACGATCGTCCCGGCCCTTTTTAATATTAACGAACCGCTGCTCTTCGGTTTGCCGATCGTCTTTAATCCCGTGCTCGCCATCCCGTTCGTTGCCGTGCCCATCGTGCTCGCCACAACCACGTATTTGGCAGTCGCCGCGGGCCTCGTCGCGCGGCCGTTTACCTATATACCGGCGGCCATTCCGGCGCCGGTGTCGGTCTATTTGGCAACGTTGGACTGGCGCGCCATCGTATTGGTGCTGGCCAACATCCTGTTGTCCGGCCTGATGTACTGGCCGTTCGTTCGCGCGTACGAGCGGCGTGAGGCGCGCACGTGATCGAGCGGCTGTGCGAACGTTTCGGAATCGACGGCCCGGTTCGCGATGCGGCCATACGCGCAGAGTCGCGCGTTGCGGGCTTGACCTACCCGGCGCAAATCGAAACCAAATGTACCGTGATGGAAGCCTTTCTCGCCGAGGGCATCGCCGAAAGCGACTTCGCCGGCACGAGCGGGTACGGGTACGACGACGCGGCCCGGGAGCACTACGAGTCATTGCTAGCGCGCATCTTCGGAACCGAACGCGTCCTCGCGCGTTTGTCACTCGTCAGCGGTACGCACGCGATCGTGACGGCGCTTGCCGCCTGCATGGATCCCGGGAAAACGCTGCTCAGCGTAACGGGGCGTCCGTACGACACGCTGCGCAACGCCATCGTCGATGCGCCGTACTCGTTGGTAAAACAAGGCATCACCTACGAAGAAGTCGCGTTATCGCCTGCCGGCGGTATCGACCTCGATGCCGTCGCGCGAGCGCTTGAAAACCGCAGCGTCACGGCAATTTTCGTGCAACGGTCGCGCGGATACGCGACGCGGCCTTCCGTGAATGTGGATGCCATCGCGTGTTTGTGCGCGCTGGTCAAAGGCATGCGAAGCGACGTGCGCGTTTTGGTCGACAATTGTTATGGCGAACTCGTCGAAGCGCGCGAGCCGTCGCATGTGGGCGCCGACCTGATTATGGGTTCGCTCATTAAAAATCTGGGCGGCTCCATCGCGCCGGCCGGTGCGTATATTGCGGGATCCTTAGAGCTGATCGAGCGCGTTGCCGCGCGGCACTACGCACCGGGGCTAGGCGACGCCTTGGGCCCGACGCTTGGGCTCGGTAGGCTGTTTTTCCAAGGCCTTTTCCTGGCTCCAATGGTGGTCGAACAGGCCCTGCGCACGCAAGACTTTGCCGCCGCGCTCTTTGCCGAACTGGGGTACGCGGTGGATCCGCAGCCCGGTGCCCCGCGCACGGATATCGTGCAAGCAATCCGTCTGGGCTCGGCCGCGAGCATCGCACGATTCGCGCGCGGTCTGCAGACGGGGCTGCCTGTGAATGCCCGTTTTGCCCCGGAAGCTGGAAGCGTTCCGGGCTATGCGGATGCGGTGATGATGTCGGGGGGCGCGTTCGTCGCGGGAGCGACGATCGAATTGTCGTGCGACGCCCCGATGCGGGAGCCGTTTGAGGTGTATCTGCAGGGTGGTGTCAGCTACGAACAAGGCGCACTCGCCATTCTCTTTGCGGCGAAAGCGGTTGGAGCAAAGGCAAGCCGTTGAACGCGGTGAACATCACCGGCAATGGACGATCCAGCTAAAGTCGCGCAGCGCCGGTATTTTCGAGTGGCGGTCGATTTTCCGGTTGCGGTAACCGTTTCAGAAGAAGCATCCGCCCTGCAAGGACACGCCGTGGACTTAAGCAGCGGTGGCATGCGCGTTTGCACGAAGAACGATTTAGCAGCGGGATCAAACGTCGCTCTGCGATTTACACTGCCGAATCCACCAGGGAGATTTTGGTGCACGGGCGTATCGTGCTCTCGTTTTTCGATGGATCGCGCGAACAGTTCGCCCACGGGATCGCGTTTACGCAAATTGCGCCGACCGATCAAAGCGCAATCGAGGATCACATCCACGAACTGTAGCAACGCGCGCGCGCTTAGGAGTCTGTTAGATTTCTAGCGGCCTGCGCCTAAGAATCCGTAAAAGAAATATTTGCTGCCGTCGGACGTTTTTACGACGATGCGCGTTTCTTCGTGTTCGACGCTGGCAATAGTTTGCCCGACCATCGTTTGCAAGAGCGACTGCACCTGCATAAACTCGGCTTCGCGTAGCACGTCGGAATCGACCTCGATCAAGTCTAGTAGGGCATTGATCCGGTCGCGTTTATCGGGGCTGTCCACAAACCACGGCATTCTCTTAAGGTATCGTCCGGCCCGCCAAATTTTCTTAGGCGGCCCGCCTTGCCCTCCGGCGACCAGGAGGCAGTCTGCCTGAGGAGAGAAGGCAAAGCGCAATGTACCTTCTGGAGATCCTCTCCGGCCCGCTCGACGGCAAAACCTGGACGTTCGAGCGCGAAATCACGATCGGCCGAGACGACGCCCTGGCCGAAGCGTGTATCACCCTCGATAAGTATATTTCGCGTAAACACGCCAAATTGTGCGCCGCCGAGGCCGACGGGTTGCTGTTGACCGATCTCGAGTCGCGCAATGGCACCAAACTCGACGGGCGCGCAGTAACCGGCGAGGCCACGCTGGCGGTGGGAGCCCCCTTCGTTGTCGGACGCACGGTCTTGCGCGTCACCCGCGCGTAAAGAGCCATCTCATGCGCGTGCTGGCCTCCATCCCCGAAGCGCGAGGCGCGCTACGCGCTTTGCGGCGGCCTCTCGGATTCGTTCCGACCATGGGTGCCCTGCACGAGGGCCATCTGGCGCTTGCCCGCGAGGCCCGCAAACGTTCCGCTTCGGTCGTAGCCTCCGTCTTCATCAACCCCACGCAGTTCGGTCCGGGCGAAGACCTGGTTCGCTATCCGCGTGATTACGACGGGGACCGCGCGAAGCTGCGCGATGTCGGCGTCGATGCGCTCTTTGCACCCGAGGCAAACGACGTGTTCCCGCCGGATTTCTCGACCTATGTGGACGCAGGCAAAGTCGGGTCGCGTTACGAGGGGGCGATCCGTCCCACGCATTTCCGTGGCGTGTCCACCGTGGTCGTGAAATTGCTCCACGTGGTTGCGCCCGATGCCTTGTACCTCGGACAAAAGGACGCGCAGCAAGTCGCGGTTCTCCGTAAGACGATTCGGGATCTCAATTTGCACGTGGATGTGGTTGTCGTTCCGACCGTGCGGGAAGCTGACGGCCTGGCGCGCTCTAGCCGGAACGGTTTTCTTTCGGTTGAGGAACGCGCAGCCGCGCCGTCGCTTTATCGCGCTCTGCAAATGGTGATGGATGCATTACGCGATGGCTCCAAAAAGCGGGCGGCGCTGACGAAAGCGCGCGCGGCGCTGGATCCTCTTGCGGTCGAAGACTATCTTGACGTCGTCGATGCGGCGACGTTCGAGCCGCGCGACTCCCTCGGCCCGGGCGCCGTTGTCATTGGCGCGGTTCGCTTGGGCGACACGCGACTCATCGATAACATTCCGGTCAACCGATGAGCGGCCGTTTTGCGAACGCGCACGTGCTGCTGTGCGTCACGGGCGGTATCGCCGCATACAAAGCCGCGGCGCTCACCAGTACGCTCGTCCAAAATGGAGCGACGGTCGACGTCATGCTGACGGCGGAGGCCGAAAAGTTTATCGGCGCGCTGACGTTTTCTGCACTCACGGGCCGGGCGGTGTATACGTCGCTTTGGGATGCGCCCGAACGCATTCCGCATATTCGGCTCGTGCGCGAAGCAGCGGTCGCGCTCGTCGTTCCCGCGACGGCCAACGTGATCGCCAAGCTGGCAAACGGCATCTGCGACGACTTGGTGACGACGGCGCTCGCGGCGGCGCGCATTCGGGTGATCCTCGCGCCGGCGATGAACGATGCAATGTACCGGAACGAGGCGACGCAAAAGAATCTTCGCGCATTGCATGCGCGCGGGTACGCGATCGTGGAACCGGCAACCGGATTTCTGGCCGAGCGCGAAAACGGCATGGGGCGTTTGGCGCAGGAAGCCGATATTCTGGCGGCCTTGGAAATCGCGCTCGCACGGTCGTGCTCGATGGCGAACCTTCAGGTGCTCGTGACCGCGGGACCAACGCGCGAGCCCTTCGATCCGGTGCGCTTCTTAAGCAACCCATCGACGGGAGCCACCGGCATCGCCTTGGCGCGCGAGGCGCACGCGCGCGGCGCACGCGTTACGCTCGTGCTGGGAGCGACACACGTACTGCCGCCGCCCGACGTCGAGACCATCGCCGTCATGACCGCGCAAGAAATGCACGCCGCGACGATGGCACGCGCGGGCGAGGCAGATATCATCATCGCGAGTGCAGCCGTGTCGGATTGGCGCCCCGCCGAGCGTTCCGAACGAAAGGAGAAGAAGCGGGGGAAACGCGCGGACGTGCGGCTCGTTGCCAATCCCGATATTGCGGCCGACATCGGCGCGCGCAAAGGCAAGGCGTTCCTCTTGGGCTTTGCTGCGGAGACGCACGATCACGAGGCGCACGGGCGCGAGAAGCTGGCGCGCAAACGGTTCGATGCCATCGCCGTCAACGATGTCTCCGGCGGCGGCGGATTCGGGGAAGGGCCAAACGCCATTACGCTGTTGTGGGGAAAGAACGGGCGCAAGGCCATTCCAAGCGCGAGCAAAGACGTTCTCGCGGCCCTCATCCTTGATGAAGTAGAGGCCTTACGTGCTGCTCGCCATTGATATCGGCAACACCGAAACCAAGCTCGGGATCTTTGAAGACGGTGCGGACAAATTAACCCAGCATTGGCGCGTCACCACGGAATCACGCCGCACGCCCGATGAGTACGGCGTTTTCCTGGCGCAGCTCTTCGCTCTGGCGGGCGTGCCGCCCACGGCGGTGAATGCCGTCGTCATCGCCAGCGTCGTACCGAAACTCGATCGGACGTTAAGCGATGCGTGCCGCCGGTTGTTCGGTAAAGCACCGGTCTTTTTCAAACCGAACCGGCAGAGCGTCATGCGCATCCTCACCAAGCGCCCCGGGGAAGTGGGTGCTGATCTCGTTGCGGCCGCAATTGGGGCCTATGAAACGTACGGCGCGCCGCTCATCATCGTGAGTTACGGAACGGCGACCGTATTCATGGCCATTTCCGCGGAGGGCGACTATTTGGGTGTTGCCATCGCTCCGGGCATTACGATTTCCATCGACGCGCTGGTCGGCCGCACGGCAAAGTTACCGCAGATTTCCCTCGAAGCCCCCGGCAGCGCGATCGGGCGCGACACCATCTCAGCATTGCAATCCGGCATTATTTACGGGTTCGTGGGTCAAACCGAGGCACTAATCACACGAATGCGCAAGGAGATGGGCGTCGAAGCGCGTGCGGTCGCAACCGGCGGCCTCGCGCAGATCGTCGCGAAACACACCTCATTTATTGAAACGGTGAATCCACACTTGAGCTTGCTCGGCCTTCGTTCGTATTATCAACGATTGTAGCGAGTAAGCCAATCTAGCCCCGGGTATAGCCCGTTGTAGCGGTATACAAATTGCCGCGCGAGGGGTTTTCTTGCGTTTCTTCCGGGTCGCTACGGCGCTGTGCATCGGTGTCGCGGCATTCTTGCCTCAAGGCGTTTCCGCCCATCCGCTTGGCAATTTCACGATTAATCATCTCGCGCGAGTGCGACCCTCCGCAGGAGCGTTGCGCGTGCGGTACGTGTTGGACATCGCTGAGATCCCCACGTTTCAGATTATGTCGCAGACGGGTTCGGGCAAGTGGACTGCGGCAGAGTCGCAAGCGTGGGCCGAGCAAGAAACGCAACGGGTCCGCGACGGACTTCAGATAACGGCCGACGGCAACGCGGTCGCGCTGGAGCCGACGGGTGCGCCGCAGAAGCGTCTTCGCCCCGGCGCGGGTGGCCTGCCCATTTTATATTGGACGCAAGAATTTCGAGCCTCGCTTTCTAGTGGCGCGCATACGATTGTCGTGGCCGACCGCACCTACGCAGACCGGCGCATCGGCTGGAAAGATTTGCTCGTCGGCACGCAAGCCGAGCCGACGCACGAGTTACAGCAGTATCCTCCCGCATTAATCGGTACGCCGCGGCGCATTAACGGCGCGTCGTTTCAACTGTCGGCCACCGGCGCGGTATCACGGCTCAACGAGATAACCGATGCGTCGCCCATTATTGCCAGTTCGACCTCTTGGTTCGCACCCACGGCGCTTTCGGCGCTGTTCACGCGGCCCGATCAAACGCCGCTCTTCGTCTTGTTCACGATACTCGCAGCCTTCGGTCTCGGCGCCGCACACGCGATCGAACCGGGGCACGGCAAGGCGCTGCTTGCGTTCACGCTCGTGGGCGCGCGGGCCACGTCACGACAGGCGGCTATTCTCGCCGCGTCGCTCACGTTCGCGCACACGATCGGCGTCATCATCATTGGGCTCCTGCTGTTTTCTTTTGCTGGCTTCGTTTCGGAAACGATCTATCCGTGGATCAACCTCGTGACGGGAGCCGCCATCGCGTTTATCGGGGCCCGCGCCCTTGCGCGGTACGTCGCCCCTCGGAAAGCGCACGCACTGGCGACGGCGCACGGGCACGATCACGGCCACATGCATGGCGATCATTCGCACGGCGATCACTCGCATGGGGACGGTGCCCTCGAACACTCGCATGGCGGCACGACCCATTCGCACACGATGCCGGGTTCGGCACCGTTAAAATTCGGTACCGCCGTTTGGGCAGCAATGAGCGGCGGCATCGCCCCATGCCCGGCGGCCATCGTCGTTTTACTCGCAGCGCTGCGCCTACATAAAGTTGGCCAGGGGCTGCTGCTGATCATCGTCTTCAGCTTGGGTCTCGCGACCGTGCTGACGGCATTAGGAATTGGAGTCGTGCACGGCGCGACATGGCTCTCTCGACGCTCGTCATTCGACCGCGTCGTAAAACTCGCGCCACTCTTCTCGGCAATGGTTATTTCGGTCATCGGCTCGGTACTCGTGGGTCAAGGGATTTCGCAACAGGGTGTTGCGGCGCCGGCGCTCTCGATCACCCTCCTCGTCCTCATCGCCATAGCGGGATATGCGACGATGTCGCTCTACGGTCGGCGTAGCGCGATCGCGCAGAAAAACACTACTTCAGCACTATTGGAGCAATCACCATGAACATCGTGCGAGCGCTCGCCGGTTTCTTGGCCGTTTCTGTTCTCGTTCTCGCGTTCTCGTTTTATTCGAGCCGCCCCGCGCGCAGTTCCGATCACCAAGATTCACCGACCGTCGTAGCTAACCCGATGGAAGACATCACCGACACCTACGTGTTCCCCGCGCCTGAAGCGCCGGCAACCAACGTGGTGTTCGTCATGGACTTCTGTCCCCTGATCGGCGCCGGCTGTCCGGCTAACCCGACGTTCGACCCCAACGTTCTCTACCAAATTAAAGTCGCGACCAATTATGGAGCGGGCGACTATCAAGAACATACCGTCATTCAGATGAAGGCCAATTCGGCAAGCACGAATCCGACCTTCACCGTGTACGGGCCCGCGCGTCCCAACGAAGTCAGCACCAACAACACGTTGGTCGGTACGACGGGAACCGTGAGCTACAACACGACGGCCGTCATCGGTTCGGGCGTACAGGCCTTCGTCGGTCCGCGTCACGATCCGTTCTACTTCGATCTGGCGCAATTCTTTAAGATTCTGCCCGACCGGAGTTACAGCAATTCGCAAAAAGATACTTCTCCGCATAGCAATGCGAAATTCAACTCGTTCAACTTCCCAAGCTCCGGCGCGCCGGTTTTAGACGCGACGGGCGCCTCGTACGGAACTGCCGGCGGCCTCGGTTGCCTCATTGCGATGCCCAGTGATACGGTCCAACCGTTTAACGTGGAGTCGTTCGTTATCTCCGTTCCCAAAGCACTGCTCTTCCCCGCGGGTCAGACCCCGGGCAAGATCGGCGTTTGGGCCACCACTTCCACGCCGACGGGCAGATAGGAGAGCATCAAGATGAAATACTTTATCAGCGGTGCTGGACTTGCAGCCCTCATGTTCACGTTTGCCGCATGCGGCAGTAGCAACGGTCCGCAGGTCCTCGGCGGACCGGGCGGCGGCGGCGCAAACGGCGTGTATCAACAGGTCGAACTGTTTGCTCGTCCTGCGGTAAAGGAAGGCCTCGAAGTCTTCAACGCACACGACGCAACCAACCGGACCGAACCCTATAACGATCCCACCCTCTCTGCCAACATCTCGGACTTCATGACGACGGTCGCCGGACGCAGCAGCCAAACGGCAGCGGCAACGGTGTCCATCCTCGGAACCGACGAACTGGTCGCCGACCTCTCTTCCACCGCAACGAAAGGCGCCTATCTTGGCGTCGAATCGGGCGGATTCACGGGAAGCAAATTCGGTGGCCGCGCACTCAACGACGACGCCATCGATCTTGATCTCGGCGTCCTCTTCGGAAACACGTTGGCTAAACTCGGTGTCGTCCCGGAAGACGGCAAAGAGTCACCCTGCCTCACCACCGACAACGTCGGGTACGACAAGGCCAATTCGGCCGTGTTCCCCTACGTTCAACCGCCGGTCTAAGGCACAATGCGGCTACGGACCTCACTGGTCTTGGCGGCGGGCGCGATCCTCGCGCTCGCCGTCTGGCCGCTGCTTAGCGCTGCAAATCGTACTGCGCCAACGCCCTTCGGGACGCCGGCGCCGATCTTCAAAGATTATTTGCAACGCGATAAGACCATCGCTTTGGAAGAGCGCCTCGTGCGCGCGAACAAGCGCGATCAGATTTTCCGCCGCGCGCTCGCCTCGCAGTATCTCCAGCGGTTCCGCGAACAGGGCGATTTCGGCGACATCGCTCGCGCCCAAAATATGGCGGAACAGTCCATCGCGTTGCAGCCGCAACTCAATACGGGCGCTGATATGGCGCTCGCCTCCGCGTACTTAAACTATCATAATTTCACGGCCGCTTTGAAGGCCGAGAACGTGGCTTACGGCGGAGAAGGGCGACCGGTTTCCCTCGCGCAGATCGCTTCGATCGATATGGAGCTTGGCCGCTACGGCGAAGCCGGACGCATCCTATCGAAGCCGCAGAAACGCGAAGATTTGGCGTGGGACGCCGTTCGGGTGCGCTACGATGAATTAACGGGCCACCTCGCAGAAGGCCGAGCGCTGCTCGCCACCCTCATGCCGATGGTGGATTCCAATCTCTATGAGCCCGCGTACGACCGCTCGTGGTATCACATGCGGGCAGCACAATTGGCCTTTGAGGCCGGCGACGACACGGCCGCCCAAAATGAATTCAATGAATCTTTGCGCGTTTTCCCGGACAATTATATGGCGCTTATGTGGGAAGCGCGATTCTACCGAGCCCACAAGCAGTGGGCCCAAACCCTCGACGCGGCCAATCGAAGTGCGAATCTGTACCCGCTCCCGCAGGTGCTTGGCTACAAGGCCGACGCGCAACGCGCTCTCGGCGACGTTCGCGGAGCACAGGAAACGGATGCGCTCATCCGCGCGGAACAACGGCTCTTTAACGTGCAAGGCGTGAACGACCGGCTCCTCGCAAACTACTACGATCAGCGCCACACGTATTTACCGGACGCGCTGCGCGCCGCTCAAGACGACTATAAAAAGCGCGGCGACGAAATCTATGCCGACGACACGATGGCGTGGACGCTGGGCGCGTTGGGTGAGTGGCGCAAGGCAGAGCCCTTTGCGAAACGCGCAACCCAGTGGGACACCCAGGACTCGGAAGTGCAGTATCACGCCGGAATCGTTGCCATGCACCTGGGCGACTGGCGCGAAGCCAAACGGCGTCTCCAAGCCGCGCTGGATACGAACCCGCAGTTCGATGCGTTCGATGCCGACGACGCCCGCGCGCAATTGTCGCACTTAAACGCTCGCTAACACCATGAAGCGCTTTGCCGGATGGATGGTGCTGGCCGCGATCGCCATCGTTGCAGTTATCGCGTGGCCTTTCATCGGCGCCGGGCGCGTTCGGGCGAACTATATGGCCCCCGCGCCGGTTAGCGCCGACTACAAGTATCGCGATGCGACCGTCGCATTTTACGAGAAGCGCATCAAGCGCGACCCGGTGGACCAGATCAGCGCCGCACTCCTTGCATCGCAATACATGCAACGCTATCGGGAAAACAGCGACGTAGACGACATCACGCGCTCGATCGCTCAGGCGAAGCGCGCCTTGATTTTGCAACCCCAAAACAACGGTGGGGCCGATAGCATTCTGGCTTCGGCCTACACGGCGCTGCACAAATTCCGCATTGCGCTGACCTACGAAACGGCGGCATACGCCGAAATTCGGGGCGATTCGAACGCACCCGCACAAATGGCGTCACTGAATATGGAGCTGGGAAACTACGCAGCCGCACAGCACGACTTGGGCATCGCAACGAATTTGAAATACACGCCCACGGTGATGTCGGTGCAGGGGCGCTACGACGAACTCACCGGAAACCTCAGCAACGCGCGTGCGTTGCTCAAAGAGGCGCAGACGGAAACCGACGCGATCCCCGACAGCTCGGCGCAAGGCCGCGCCTGGTACCACTTTCGCGCAGGCGAACTGGCATTCTCCGCGGGCGCCATCGACCAAGCCAAGCAAGAAGAACGTACGGCGATTGCCTACTTTCCGAACTTGGAGCTCGCGTATCGAGCTTTGGCACGTTTCTGCTGGGCCACGCGTGACTGGACGTGCGTCATCGACGCAGCGCAGAAAGGCGCGGCAATCGCGCCCATACCCGAAACGCTCGGCTATGAGGCAGACGCTCAGAATGCGCTCGGCGACCCAACGGGAGCAAAGCAAACCCAGGCGCTGATTTTCGCAATCGAACGGCTCGGCAATGCGTATCACCTTAGCGACCGGCTGCTCTCCGTCTATTATTCGGAACACGGAGTTCGTTTAGGCGATTCTTTAAAAATCGCGCAGCGCGAGGTGGCCCTTCGTGGGGATGAAGTTTACGCGCAAGATACCCTCGCATGGGCCGCAGCGATGGACGGAAAATGGGATATCGCGCGCAAGGCGGCGGCTCGCGCCATACGATTCGATACGCAGGACCCGCGGATTCAGTATCACGCCGGGATGATCGCGTTACACTTTGGGGATAAAGAACAGGCGAAGGTGCGGCTGCAAAAGGCGCTTGCGCTGAACCCGACGTTCGATCTTTTTTATGCGGACAAAGCGCGCGCGACCCTGGGAGCGTTGCACGACTAGACCGTATCGGTCGTGACCGCCGGAGGATGAGTGGACACGACCATATCGTCGTAGCCTTTCACTTTATACACGATCGTCGAAATAATCCAGCTGCCGATAAATATGCCGACGATAATGAACCCCAGGGTGCCAAAATTTCCGCTCAGCGCGACGACGCCGTCCCAAAAACGCCCGGTAAGTTTCAGCTGCGCGGCGGCGATGCTAAGCGCTTCGATCATGCCGACGACGAGCGCCACCAGAACCGATACCAGCGTGATGACCATGTTGTAGTAGAGCTTGCGCATGGGCTTTACAAACGCCCATCCATATGCGCCCAGCATCAGCACGCCGTCGGTGGTATCCAGCAGCGACATGCCGGCGGTGAATAACAG
This sequence comes from Vulcanimicrobiota bacterium, assembly GCA_030853005.1. Classification (GTDB taxonomy): domain Bacteria; phylum Vulcanimicrobiota; class Vulcanimicrobiia; order Vulcanimicrobiales; family Vulcanimicrobiaceae; genus JALYVW01. Next base: position 38,403 of record JALYVW010000001.1, on the reverse strand, counting down.
TGGAAAAATAAGGATGTCCGCGACGGGAAGGCCTTTGCCGGCTTCAACGGCAGCGATGCCAAGCAGACCCACTTCGGTTGCCGTATCGAACCCTAAGCCGAAGAGCACGCCCACCGGATACATTTTCCAGCTCTGATCCACGAGTTTTAACAGCGGGCGAAAAAACCGGCCCATGAGCCCGCGCTGATCGAGCATTTCGTTTAAACTGTGGTCTTCGTACACGTCGCCGCGCCGCACGCTGCGAAACGCCTTGACGATGTCGATGAGGACGACCAGGTTAATCGCGGCGATGATCAGCAAAAACGTTGCTGAAATCGACGTGCCTACGAATCCGCCTACGCTTTGTAAGCTGGGCATGGTCTTTTTGACCACCGCTGCCGCGATGGCGATGGCCACCGAAAGACCTACGACGATCGTCGAGTGGCCGAGCGAAAAGAAGAAGCCGACGGCGACGGGCCGCTTGCGTTCTTGCATCAACTTTCGAGTGACGTTGTCGATGGCCGAGATGTGGTCGGCGTCAACGGCGTGGCGAAGACCGAAGGTATAGGCTAAGAGGGCGGTCCCCATGAGCACGGGGTGGTTGCGAAACGCCACAAAAGCCAAGATCCAAGCGCCCACATTGAGCGCGACCAAAAACACGTACAACCGCACGATGCGCCGCTGGACGTCTTTGGAGCCCTGATGAATGACATGCGCTAACGCGCCGATTCCAAAAGGGCTACTCATGGGTGACTAATGGTCGTGTGGATGCTCGTCGTCGTGCCGATGCGCATGGAGATGGTCGTGACCGTGCGGATGCTCGTGGAAATGGGCGTGATCGGGGCCGCCGGCATGCGTATGGACGTGGCCGTGCTCGTGATCGTGCGAATGGCCCGGCTCTCCGAAGAGCTCGTTTGCGCGAGCGCGCGACCGGTCGTCCCCAAAAAGGATCCGCATAAATGCCGCCCACCCACGGGCGATGGGAGATGACTGAATGCTCATTGCGTTCCCCTCATAGTGTCTCCCTAAGCGTAAACCAGAGAAACCGTCGTTCGATCGGGTGAAGTGTCTTAAACCTAGTCGCCCGACGGGAAAATGTAATTCGGCGGCGACACGGTTTTCCCGATTTCTAACACGATCTGCTGATGCGTGGAAAGCGGAATGGCGTTCGGATCGCCTTTGTAACGCGCGCCGTTCACGTAGATTGAAACCGGGCCTTTGAACGTTGCAACGGTCTTGATGCCGAGCGGTTGACCCCAGATGTGAAAGAAATCTCCGAGCGTAAATGCCCGGTACTTCGGCGATTCCATGTGGATGATGCCTTCGGCATCGTGCGTGTGCACCCAGTATAGGCACTGGCCGACGATGCCGACATGCGGCGGGATCGCGCGTTGCTTGCCGGCCACAAAGAGCGCGAGATGGGAGTGGATATGGAGCACCGCGCCTTCCATTGCTTGGCAGCCGATGCCCACCACGGGCTGCCCATGGCCCCCGCGCGCGGTGTCGCCGTCGGGGAAACTCGGGGTTCCAAGCACGCCGCCATCGGCCAATTGGATTCCTGACGGGGCCGAAGAAGCCGCGGGAGCGGCTGAAGCCGTCGCGTCCGATGGATGGCTCGAGCTGCACGCAGTCAGCGTCACGGCGAGCGCAAGGGCGAGAGACGTCAAACTGGTCATGGGGCGAGGGTTTAGGCACCCACGCCGAGAGAGCCCCCTCTAACGTAAGCGGTACGCCGGCGGCGCAGGCTCGCGCCTTTGAGATGGTGCTCCATCTCTTCGGCTTCCGCGGCTTCACGGAGAAACTTTATCATGGCCAGCTCGACCAGGGCAGATACCGAAACGCGGTAGCGTCCTCGCATGTCCGTCAGCCGATCGGCCAGCGATCGGGGGACGGTGACGGTGACGCGAACCAGGGGCTCGGTGTTGATAAGTGTAGTCATAGTATTATCAGCAGAACGGTCGGAAATGAACATTAGATTGTACCGAGGAAAAGGTCGCTTGCTTCAACCGGACCTAGTCGATCGCCCTAACATCTTACAAGCCTCCAAACGCATCGCGAAGCATATTCGCGTCACGCCGACGCTGCCGTTGGAATCGCACGCATTTGCGATTGACGCGTCGCTGACCTTAAAGCTCGAACTCTTCCAAGTAAGCGGATCGTTTAAAGCGCGCGGCGCGTTCAACCGCATCCTCTGCGCCGAATCCACCGCTGCGGGAGTCATTGCCGCGTCCGGCGGTAATCACGGCGCCGCCGTTGCCTATGCCGCTCGGGCGTTAACGATGCGCGCGGAAATTTTCGTTCCCACCACGAGCGCGGCGGTAAAAATTCGCCGGCTGCGCGAGTACGGCGCACACGTGACGGTTATTGGGGACACCTATGCCGACGCGCTGACGGCTTCGCGCGAACGCGCGCGCGAAACCGGCGCACTGGAAGTTCATGCTTTCGATCATTGCGACGTTATCGCCGGCGCCGCGACCATGGCGCTCGAATTTGAGCGTCAGGTGCCCGCACTCGACACGATAGTCGTTGCGGTCGGCGGCGGCGGGCTCATCGCCGGCGTTGCGAGCTGGTACGACGAGCGCGTAAAGATCGTCGCCGCCGAATCCGAAGGCTGCCCAACGCTGCACGCCGCGCTCGAAGCCGGGGAGCCCGTGGACGTCGTAACCGGTGGGCTCGCGGCGGATTCGCTCGGCGCGCGGCGCGTCGGCGCGATCGCCTTCAAAATGCTTCAGAAAACGGGCGTTTCAAGCGTGCTCGTCCCCGACGTGGCGATCGCGCAGGCTCAGGTCGCGCTATGGGATTCGGTGCGCGTTCTGGCCGAACCGGGCGGAGCTACCGCCCTTGCCGCGCTGTTGTGTGGTGCGTATACACCATCGCCCGGCGAACGCGTCGGCGTCGTCGTCTGCGGCGGTAACGTCAGCCCCGCCACTTATGCTCCCGCCGACCAGGCATGATATACTAGCCGACGCCATGGGACGTACCGCTGCGCCGCTTCATATCGGACCGCTTGAGATTTGGCCGCCGCTCGTGCTGGCGCCGATGTCGGGCGTGACCAATCGCACGATGCGCGCGCTCTATAAACCGTTCGGCCTCGGGCTCACGGTCACGGAGTTCGTCTCCTCAAATGCCATCGCGTTCGGTTCCAAACGGACGCTCGAGATGATCGACCGACATGCAGTCGAGACGCCCGGTTCGACGCAGCTGTGGGGTGACGATCCGAAGACCATGGCCCACGCCGCGAAAGTCGTGCGCGAATGCGGTGCCGATATCGTGGACATCAATTTCGGCTGTCCCGCGCCGAAGGTGACGAAAACCAATGGTGGTTCCGCGTGCTTGCGGGATCTCGACCGCTGCGAGGCTATCATGAAGGCCGTGGTGGATGCGGTGGATTGCCCCGTCACGATGAAGATGCGCCTGGGATGGACGGAAACGGAACTCGTCTATATCGAAGCCGCGCGCCGCGCACAAGCGGTCGGCGTGCAGGCGGTGACGTTGCACGCCCGCACGGCGCGGCAGTTCTATAAAGGAAGCGCGGATTGGGAGCACATCGCGCGACTGAAAGCGGCAATCGACATTCCGGTCATCGGCAACGGCGATCTCGATGACGCCAGCATGGCGATGACGCGCATGCGAGAAAGCGGCGTGGATGGCATCATGCTCGGTCGCGCGACGCTCGGCAATCCGTGGCTCATTTCGCAGATCCGCGACCTGATGGAGGGGCGCGAGGCGCGCGCTTTCCCCGAACCGGCGCAACGGTTGCGTTACGCGATCGGCGTGCACTTCGCAACGATGGTTGAAGAACTTGGCGAGCCGCGCGCCGTGCCGCAAATGCGCAAGCATCTCGCGCTCTATCTCAAAGGCATCCCGGGTGCCGCGCAATTGCGCGACCGAATCATGCAACTCGATCGGGCGGCCGACGTCCGCGACGTCGTCGAGAACACGATCGAATCGTTGGAACGATTGGCCGCCGCTTGATCGAATCGGATCCAGCCCTCTACGGCGCGGCGTCTCCCCAAGATCTCTACGCAGAAACGTACGAGAACTACCGGCAATTCGTCAATCCGTCTCTCGCTCGCGTCATGAAGGTGTCGGGCAGCCCGGTGGAAGTGCGCGCGCAAGGTTCGACCATCTGGGATCACACGGGCAAGGCGTATCTGGATTTCGCCGGCGGATACGGTGTCTTCACGCTGGGTCACAGCCATCCGAAGATCGTCGCCGCCGTTCGTGCGCAAATGGACCTGCTTTCGCTCTCCGGCAAAACGATGTTCAACGTTCCGTTAGGCCGCGCAGCCAAGCGGCTAGCCGAATTAGCTCCCGGCGACTTGCAGATTTCATTTTGGGCCAACAGTGGAACCGAAGCCGTCGAGGGCGCGATCAAACTCGCCCGCGCGGCAACGGGTCGAAAAATGATCGTCGGCACCGCCGACGCATACCACGGCAAAACGCTCGGCGCGCTGGCCGTGAGCGGGCGCGCGTACTTTCAAGATGCTTTTCGCCCCCTCTTAGAAGATGTGGCGCACATTCCGTACGGCGATGCCTCGGTGCTGGACGCAGCGCTGGAAAATGCCGCGGCCTTCATCGTAGAACCAGTGCAGGGCGAAGGCGGCGTGAACGTTCCGCCGGAGGGCTATTTACGCGCGGTGCGTGAGGCATGCGATCGCACGGGCGCACTTTTTATTGCCGACGAGGTGCAAACGGGGCTGGGTCGTTGCGGAATGCTCTTCGGATGCAATCGCGACGGCGTCGTTCCGGACGTGATGACGCTGGCCAAAGGCCTCTCGGGCGGCGTGATTCCCGTGGGCGCGTTTATTGCGCGGCCCAGTGTATGGAACGCCGCATATGGGAAACACCCGGTGATGCATACCTCGACGTTCGGCGGAAACGAGCTCGCGTGCGTCGCCGCGCTCACGGCGATGAACGTGTTGATCGAAGACGATTTGGTGGCCAACGCGCGCGAGCGGGGCAACCAATTGCTCGCGGGCGCGCGCTCGCTGGCGGGGCGTTTCCCGCAGGTCGCGCGCGAAGCGCGCGGCTTGGGGTTGCTCGTCGGTGTGGAACTGACGAACGAAGGCTACGGTGGCTGGATCATTCCTGAGATGGTGAAGCGCGGCGTCACCGCGGCGTGGACGCTCAACATGCAGCGCGTCATTCGGCTGGAGCCGCCGCTCGTCGTGACCGAAGACGAAGTCGAACGCGCGTTGGCCGCGCTCGAAGCCGGGCTGTCGACCGCCTACGAGAAGCTCGGGCCACTCTAAGCGATGCCCTTTGTTGAAGCGTCAATTACGATCGCCGCTCCGGCGCGTACCGTGTACGAACTTGCCAAAGAACAGGAGCGGTTCCCGCAGTTCATGCCCGACGTGGAAATGGTGACGGTGCTCGAGCGGCATCCCGATCACATCGTGACGCGCTGGAAGACGCTCGTGGAAGAGGCGCCGATCGAATGGACCGAGACGGACCGATTTGACGACGAGAACTTGCGCATCGACTACCAACTGATCGAAGGCGATTTAGACACGTTCGAAGGCAGCTGGACCTTTGAAGACCGCGACGGTGTGACGTTCGTGAAGCTCGGCGTGCAGTTCGATTTCGGGGTGCCAACCCTCGCCGAACTCATCGGCCCGACGCTGCGGCGCAAGGTGCAAGAAAACAGCGAGATGATGCTCGCCGGCCTCAAACGCGAGTGTGAGGGCTAAGGATGAACGCGCAGCCCGGGTGCAACACCAGTAAGTTTTGTTTCATTCTGCATCCGCTTTCGCTGGAAGACGTGGTTCGCTACGAGCCGGGTGCTGCCGGCAAGGGCGCGCCGATCGTTCGCAAGATTATGGAATGGATGCCGGCCTGGAACGCGGTGCATGTCACCGGCGTGCGTACGCCCGACGGTCGCGAAACCGAAGGCTGGTTCGTGTCGGCTTCGTTGCTGCCCGACCAAATGCTCGAGTTCCCGCGTGAAAAAGTCTACGAGCGCATTCTCGAAGCCATTCGCATCGGCGCCGACATGGGCGCGCAAATCGCCGGCCTCGGCGCATTCACCGGCGTCGTGGGCGACGGCGGCGTGACGGTGGCCGAGCGGTCGCCGATTCCGGTGACGACGGGCAATTCGCTCACCATCGCTGCTGGCGTGCAAAGTTTCTTTCGCGGAGCGCAAGAAATGGGGATCGACCCGGCGGAATCGACGGCCGTCGTGGTCGGCGCGACCGGTTCGATTGGCTCAGCGTGTGTCGAACTCATCGCCCCAAAGGTCAAGCACGTCATACTCGTTGCGCGCAATCACACACGCTTGAGCAAATTTCACGACTCGATCAAAGAACACTTACCGTGCGAATCGTCCTGCACGACGGATATTTCCGCCGCCGTGCGGCAAGCGCAGCTCGTGCTTACGGCAACGAGCTCGACGCAGGACGTCATCGAGCCCGAAGACTTGAGGCCCGGAGCCGTGGTGTGCGAGCTGTCGCTGCCCCACGACGTGAGCCGCCGCGTTGCGCAAGAGCGCCCGGACGTGCTGGTCACGGAGGGCGGTAATATGCTCGTGCCCGGAGAGCCTTCGTTCGACCGCGTGCGCGAACCGGGCCAACAATTCGATTTAAATTTGCCGCCACGCACGGCGCTTGCGTGCATGAGTGAGACGATGGTGCTCGCGCTTGAAAATCGCCTCGAGAACTACACGCTCGGCCGCGGCATCGACTTGCCGAAAGTCCGCGAAATCGAACGCCTTGCCGAGAAAGCCGGCTTTACGCTCGCCGACATGCGGGCGTTCGACACCGCCATAACCCCGGAAAAAATTGCGGCGACGCGCGCTGCCGCCGACGCGCTCAAAGCAAAGGTGCACCATGTATAAAATCGTTTCGGTATCGTTGGGTTCGAGCACGCGCGACCATCAAGCGACGGTAACGCTTTTAGGCGAGCAATTCGATATCTCACGCATCGGAATGGATGGAAAGCTCGACGCAGCGATTGCGAAAGTCAAAGAGCTGGATGGAACGGTCGACGCAATCGGCTTGGGCGGCATCGATGTGTACCTCTACGCCGGCACGCACCGCTTTGCGTTGCGCGACGGCTTGCGCTTACTCGAAGCGGCCAAGAAGACGCCCACCGTCGACGGCAGCGGATTAAAAAACACGTTGGAGCGTAAGGCCGTCTCGTTCATGCAGACCGATCTCGGCATCGAGCTTCGCGGCAAGCACATCCTGATGGTAAGTGCGCTGGACCGTTTTGGCATGGCTCAGGCGCTGGTGGAAGCGGGCGCCGACGTGTTATTCGGCGACTTCATTTTTGCACTCGATTTAGACAAGCCGGTTCGCGGTCTCGCGGAGTTCGAAGTCATGGCCGAAAAATATTTGCCCGATGCGTGCAAGCTGCCGTTCCAGTTTTTTTACCCGACCGGTAAAAAACAAGAGAAGCCTCCGGAGCCGAAGTATCCGCAGTATTACGAAGAGGCCGACATCATCGCCGGCGACTTTCACTTTATGCGCCAGTTTATGCCCGCACGGCTGGATGGAAAGATCGTGCTCACCAACACCGTGACCGACGCCAACCTCGACGAATTGCGCGAGCGCGGCGTGAAAACGCTCATCACCACCACCCCCGATTTCCAAGGCCGCTCCTTCGGGACCAACGTCATCGAGGCGGCGCTGATTGCCATGCTCGGCAAGAAGTGGGAAGATGTCACCCCGGCCGACTACGAGCGCGTCCTCGACCAACTCCACCTCACCCCTCGAGTGGTGCCGCTCACCTCCTCGCCCGGGGATCCGGGGCGGCAAGAATAGCAGGCCTGCTTTCGGGGGGTACTGAATCAACCGCGTCGGCGCCGGATGGCGTCTTTTTCCATCCATCAACCGGCTCTGTTTGATGCCTCGGCATCTCCGGGTGTCCACAATCGAGGGTCCCCGTCTTGAACGATAAAGAGATCGTCCTCACCAAAGAAGGCCTCACGAAGCTCGAAGCCGAGCTCGACGACCTAAAATCGGTACACCGTCGCGAGGTCAACGACCGCATTCGCCAAGCCAAAGAATTCGGCGACCTGAGCGAAAATGCCGAGTACGAAGACGCCAAGCAAGAGCAGGCGTTTATTGAAGGCCGCATTCTGAAGCTCGAACAGATGATTCGCAACGCGCGCCTGATCGACGAGTCGGACTACTCCGCCGACGAAGTGCATCTGGGCTCAACCGTGAAGGTCAAAGATCTCAAGACGAGCACGACGCACGAGTTCTGGCTCGTAGGATCGGCCGAAGCCGATCCCGTCAACCAGCGCATCAGCAACGAGTCGCCGTTGGGCTGCGCCCTCTTGGGCCACAAAAAGGGCGAGACGGTGGACGTCCAGACGCCGCGCGGCGTGGTGAAGTACAAGATCGAGCAGATCAAGGGCGGCGGAAATGCGCCCAAGCGCGCGGCCAAGAAAGCTTCGTAACACCGTCGAACGCGCAGGCCCATGAGCGAAAGCCTTGGCGCCACCGAAGCGGCACTCGTAGCGGCTAGACGTGAAAATCTGGCCGCTTTGCGTTCCCGGGGAAACGACCCGTTCGCGCAAACGCGTTTCGAGGCCGACACCAATGCCGCCGAAGCCACCCAGAAGTACGGTTTTCTCAAGCCCGAAGAGAAAGCGGAAGCCGAAGACTGGTCGCTCGCCGGGCGCGTGATGTCGAAACGGCGCATGGGGAAAACGATTTTTGCCGACGTGCGCGATCGCACCGGCCGACTGCAAGTCTACGTGCGCAAAGACGAGATCGGCGAGGAGACCTTCCAGGATTGGATCGATCTCGACATTGGCGACATCGTGGGCGTGCACGGCTTTCTGTTCCGCTCGAAGATGGGCGAGCTCACCCTGCACGTCAAAACGTTCGTGGTGCTGGCGAAGGCGCTCTACCCGCTTCCCGATAAGTGGCACGGACTGACGGACGTTGAGAAGCGCTATCGCCAGCGCTACGTCGATTTAATCGTGAATCCCGACGTGCGCGAAACGTTTGCGTTGCGCAGCCGCATCGTGTCGGAAATGCGCCGCTTCATCGACGCGGCCGGATTTTTCGAAGTGGAAACGCCGACGCTGTTGCACGTCGCCGGGGGAGCCGCGGCGCGGCCGTTCGTCACGCAGGTCAACGCCCTCGATCAAATGATGCAGCTGCGCATCGCCACCGAGCTGAACCTCAAGCGGCTGATCGTCGGCGGTATGGAGCGCGTCTACGAAATCGGGCGCATCTTCCGCAACGAAGGCATCGACACCACGCACAATCCCGAATTTACGATGCTCGAGCTGTATGCGGCGTATTGGAACCTCGGGGATATGCTGGAGTTCAACGAAGCGCTGCTCGCGCATCTGGCAAGCGTGGTAACTGAAGGCGGCGACTCGATCGCGCACGGCGAGGAGACCCTGTCGTTCAAGCGTCCGTTCGCGCGCATTTCCTATCTCGAGGGCATTGCCGAACACGGTGGCTTCACGCGCGAACGGTTGCTCGACCCGCGGGGCGCGGAAGACATTTTGTGCGAGCTTGGACTGCCGAAGTCGCCGACGCACGGGCACGCGCTCGATAAAATCTTCGAACGCGTGCTGGAGCCGCATTTAGTGCAGCCGACGTTTGTCACAGACTACCCGGTGATCATTTCGCCGCTCGCCAAACGCAAAGCGGACGATCCCGAACTGGTTGACCGGTATGAGTTGTTCTGCGGCAATTTCGAGGTGAGCAACGCGTTTACGGAGCTCAACGATCCCGACGATCAACGCGCCCGATTCGAAGCGCAAGTGAGCGAGCGCGCGCAAGGCGACGACGAGATTCCGGAGCCCGACTGGGACTACGTGCGCGCGCTGGAGTATGGCATGCCCCCAACCGCGGGCATCGGCGTCGGCGTGGATCGCCTGGTCATGCTTTTGACCAACAATGTCAGCGTCCGGGACGTGATCCTCTTCCCGCTGCAACGCCAGCACGGCTGAAACCATACTTACTTTTCGTGGGTTGTTTAAATTGGACGGCAAGGTTGCCGCCCAGATGAACGAGGAGTATCACAAAACCCCATGGACTTGACCAAAACCTATCCCCGTAGCGTCCACGACAAATGGCAAGGCGTCGTGCAGCTCGGGCGTACCATCGATAAGGCCAAAGCGACCGCGCACGGCAACGTCGGTGAATATCACTACAATTGCCCGATGGATCAGCACGTCTTTGAATTTCTCGGTATCGATCATGAGAAGATGCTCGAGGTCGTGAAAAACGCCAAGAGCGATAGCGATATCGAAGCGTTTACCAAACCATACGTCGACAAAAAGTCGCCGCAAGACATCGAACAGTTCAATCGCGACTGGACGAGCTCAACTCCGACCGGCCAATCGTTGGAAACCTTCAACGGCATGCGCAAAGAGATCGCTCCCGATCGCGACGACGTCACGACGTGGGCCGACCTGCTCGACTTGGATGAGAAACGGAACGTGCCCCACCGAGTCCTTGCCTGACCACCGTTCGCGCAACCGTCGAATATGACGGGACCGCGTTCTCGGGACTGCAGGTTCAGTCCGGGGTTCGCACCGTCGCCGCGGAGCTCACGCAAGCCCTTTCGAAAATTTTCGAAGAGGACGTGAAGCTCGCGGCGGCGGGCCGCACCGACGCCGGCGTTCATGCGACCGGCCAAGTCATCAGCTTTAAAACCGCGCGCGCATTTCCATTCGAGCGCCTGCCCATTGCGGCAAACAGCATCCTTCCCCCCGACATTCGCATTCGCACCGCCGCTCCCGTAGCGGACGATTTTTCGGCGCGTTTTTCCGCGCGCGAACGCACCTACGTGTACGCCATTCTCAATCGGGCCGACCCCTCGGCACTCTTAGGGCGGTACGCATTTCATTATTGGTCGCCTATCGATCTCGACGTGTTCCCCCAGGCCGCGCAAGCATTGATTGGCGAACACGACTTCCGCTCGTTCTGCGGTATGTTGCCCGATAGCGGCCCGACGATTCGCACCGTGAATGATGTGCGCGCGGAGCGGCGCGGCGAGATCGTGCGCATCGAAATTTGCGCCGACGGATTTTTGCACCGCATGGTGCGCGTCATCGTCGGAACGCTGCTCGAGTGTGCGACGGGACGGCGTGATCCCGAGTCGATGCAGACCGTGCTGGACGCGCGGGACCGCAGTGCCGCCGGCATTACCGCGCCGGCGCAGGGGCTGTATTTAGCGGGCGCGCGCTACGCCAACGGCTTCGACTCGTTTCGCGAGCCGCCCGTCACCGGCGCGCCATAGCCCAACCGTTCGAAGAAGCCCAAGAGCGCCAGCCGCGTGTTGGCAGTTAATGCGAAATCGAAGGCGTCTTCGACGATCCGCTCGGCTTGCTCCGTCGCGCTTTCCACGACTTTGCGGCCGATCGGCGTGAGCACGATATGGGTGGCGCGGGCGTCCCGCTCGTGCCGCTCGCGGGCAACTAGGCCAATTTTTTCCAACGGCAGCACGGCGCGCGTCACCCCCGAGGGAGTCACGAGCAAACGGTTCGCCAGATCGACGGCGCGCAGGCGGCCGCCTTGGACGTTGGACAGCTCCGTCAGAAGCAAAAAATCGGTGTACCCAATGCCGCCCAAACGGGCGTCCATGCGGCGTTTCAGCTCGGCATGGGCCCGGTTCAGTCCGAGGGCGAAGGCAAGTCTTTCGGTCAACATGCCTTCATATTACTTGATGAGTCAAGTACTTCGCAACGATATTTGTGCGTAAAACCCTTGACCGAGCCCGGATGATTCCCGTATAGTAGGGCGGTTGCCAACCCCCGAAGGATACCACATGCGCACGTTTCAGATGAAAACCGCGGATACCAAGCACGATTGGTATATCGTCGATGCCGCCGGCCAGCGTTTGGGAACGCTTGCGGTTCGCATTGCCCGCGCGCTTTCCGGCAAGCACAAACCCACCTGGACCCCGCACATCGACGACGGCGACCACGTTGTCGTCATCAACGCCGACAAGGTCGAGCTCGGGGGCAATAAGTGGAACCAAAAAATCTATTACCGGCACTCGCTCTATCCCGGCGGCTTAAAGATGGAAACCGCGCAACAAGTGCGCGAGAAACATCCCGAACGGCTGATCGAGCGCGCCGTGCGCGGCATGTTGCCGACCAATCGTACGCGTGACGTCCAACTCACGCGCCTCAAAGTTTTCGCGGGAGCGGCGCACGTGCACGAAGCACAGCAACCGCAACCGCTCGCGTAGGAGCATTTGTGATCGATTCTTTTCAAGGTACCGGCCGTCGTAAACGGTCGATCGCGCGCGTCAGACTCGCCCTAGGCCAAGGCGTTATCACGGTAAACAAACGCCCGGTCGACGAGTATTTTCCGCGCCCGTCACTCCAGCAGATCGTGCGCCAGCCGCTCGAAGCCACGCAAAGCGGCGCGCGCTTCGACATCGATGTCAAAGCTGCGGGCGGCGGCGTCGCCGGCCAAGCCGGAGCGGTGCGCCACGGCATCGCTCGTGCACTGCTTTCGATGGACGAATCGCTGCGCGGCGTTTTGCGCCAACACGGATTGCTCACCCGCGATCCGCGCGAAAAAGAATCGAAGAAGTACGGCCGTAAACGCGCCCGCAAGCGCTTCCAGTTCTCGAAACGCTAGACCAAGGATTACGGTCCTGCGCGAATCCCGAGCCCGAACGAAAGAGCCGCACGCACGCGGCTCTTTTGCGTTTTCGTGGGTGCCGGCGCTCGAGCTCGCGTGCATCGTTGCGGGGATTGGGTGCGCCGTGTACCATCCCACAACGCAGTGGGTGGAAACCCGGTTTAGCAACGGCTACTTCCCAGGCTGGGAGCGCGCGTGGGCGGCCATCGGATCGGCGTTTCCGTTTGCGCTGGGCGATGCGTTCGCGTTGCTGGCCACCGCGCTGGTTCTTTGGAGATTGTCCGTCGCTCTACGGCGACGTTCCCTACGCGCGCTGATTGACGTTGCTGCCGTCGCGGGCGTTCTTGCCGTCTGGTTTTATGCCGGGTGGGGCTGGGGCTACAACCGCGCACCGATCGAAACGCGCGTCAAGTATGATTCCGCCAAGGTTGACGCGGCGGCGATCGGCCGTCTCCAGGCGCGGGCGGTTGCGCAAGTCAATCGGCTTGCGCCGTTGGCCCACTCGCAAAGCAAAACGCAAACCTCGGGATTGCAGCTTGCCGTCGCCTGGCAACCGGTCGTGCAACGGTTGGGCGACAGCTGGCAGCCTGCGGTCGACCCGGCCAAGCCTACGTTCTTCGGCCCGTTCATGGCGGCCAGCGGCACGAGCGGCTTCGTCGATCCCTTCACGCTGGAAACGCAACTCGCGCCGGACTTACTCTGGTTCGAGATCCCGTTTTCGCAAGCGCACGAATGGAGTCACGTCGCCGGATTCAACCGCGAGGATGAAGCCAACTACATCGCCATTCTCACATGCTTGCGCGACCAAGACGTCGTAGCGCAGTACTCCGGCTGGTTAGAGATGCTGCTCTACTTGCCGTCCAAGCATTACCGCCCCAGCGATTTTGCGTACCAGGTGCGCCAAGACTTTGCCGCGCTGCGCGAACGCAATGCAAAACATATCAACGTCGGCCTTTCCCGGTTCTCGTGGCACCTCTACAACGCATACCTCAAAAGCAACCACGTTGCCAAGGGAATCCAAAACTATAACGAGGTCACCCGCTTGCTCGTCGGCATCCCGCTCGACCGCAACACCCTCCCGCAGGTGCGTTAGCGGAGACCCGCGGGACATGCCGTGACAAATTTGGTTGTCCCCGCGTCATCGGGCCCTCGTTGGGTCGCCGCCGGGGGCTCCTCGAGCGTTTCCATGGAGCACTTCCCTTGGCGATCACGGCAGACAATGCGGGCCCGGGGGCGGTAGCGAAGTATGGCGGAGTACCACCTTATGCCGAAACGCAGCGCTATGTCGAGAACGTCCTCGACAGTTACCGAAGATACCGGTCGCAGACGCCTTAGGGTTTCTGCGGCGCTTCTGTGCGCGGTACTCGGCGCGCAAGTCCCCGTGCACGCGCGAGTCGAAACGTCCGTCGCGGGCCTTTTTGCCGCCCGCCGCGCCGCACTCGTCGCGTTGCATCTGCACGATCCCGGACAGATGCAAACCTCGGGAGAATTGAGCGGACTTGGCCTGCAGGGCACGTTTCATTCTTGGCACGAGGCCGACCGCGAACGCATCGATCAGCAGCTCGGCATACGACATCTTTCGACGATTCGCAACGGCGATGCCGAGTATATGGTCAATGCCAGCGGCGACGTCCGGCGCATCCACGGTTTGCTCGTCGAACGGCAGCGAACCGAAGATTTGGTCGACTCCAATGCGTTTTTGGATCACCCCGAATATGTGAAATATGTGGGAGCCCTGACGCTGCTCGACGGCCGTAAGGTCGAACAAATCCAGGTGTCGCCTCCGCACGGCCAGCCTTGGATCGTGTCGCTGGGCGCCACAGACTCCATGATCGACCAGGTGAAATATCTCGACAGCGATCGCGAGTCCAGCGTGGATTTCTATGATTATCGCGTCGTCTCGGGCGCGCTGGTTGCCTACCGGCAAACGCAGTCGGATGGCGATCGCGCCTACGATATTACGCAAACGGTGCGAATGGCCACGGCAGATCTGCCGATCGATCCGGGCGTCTTTACGGTGCCGGCTTCCGCGCAGATTCAAACCGACAAGCCGCTCGTCGTACCGCTGATCGAACGTCGCGGTGCATATTTCGTGCCGGTTCAGGTGAACGGTCACGACTATGAGTTTCTGATCGACAGCGGTTCGCAAGCCGTGATCCTCGACGCGCGAATCGCGGCGGCAAACTTGCTGGTGCCGCAAGGGTCGCTCGAAATCGCGGGAACCAAGCGCACGAGGGGCCTGGGCGTGACCGCGCTCGCGTCGCTCACCATCGGCGGCGTCAACCTCCCGGTGAAGGTCGCGACAATTTTAGACCTCGGTGCGGTAAGCGGCGGAAAGTTTCAGATCGACGGCATTCTTGGATATCCGTTTTTTGCCGCAGCAGAAGTGCGCATCGACCCGGACCGCTCGATCATGACCATCGCCAAACCGGGCGCGCTCGGCGGACTCGGAACAAAACTCGGCGTTGACGTGGACCGCGAATTACCCGAAGTCCAGGCGCGCGTCGACGGCGACGCCGGACGCTTCCTCATCGACACGGGCAACGGCACGGAGCTGTTGGTGTTCCATCAATTTGCGGAAGCACACCCTGGCATTTTGAGCGTCCCGCACGGCCCGCGCGTATCGAACTACGGCGTCGGCGGCGCGATCAGCGCGGTCCCGACGACGGTTGACGAATTCGATATTGCGGGCTTCCGGCTGTTTCGACGGCTGACGAACGTGGAGCTCACGGATACGGGCGCGTTTGCAGACCGTTTCAATGCCGGAAACATCGGGCTCCCAACGCTTGAGAACTTCGTCACGACGTTCGATCTCGCCAACGAGGCGATGTATTTGGCCCCGTCGATGCGTTTCGACGACGGTCGCTACCGAAACGTCTAGCAACACGATTCGGACATAACTACCTAGCTTCGCGGCCACGGAGTCGCCCGGTCATGCGTCCATGGTGGCATCTGGCCGCTCGCGTCGGAGGCGTGGTGAGGATCTTTACATAAGCATCTCACATGCGCGTGAGCCAGGCTTTGCAGTCGATGCGGCCGTTCTTTTCCTTCGAATTTTTTCCGCCAAAAGACGATGCTGCGGAACTGCATCTGCTTGAAACCGTGCGGGAGCTCCGTTCGTTGCGTCCGGCTTTCGTGTCCGTAACCTATGGTGCCGGCGGATCCACGCGCAGTCGCACGATCGGCGTGTGCAAGCGCATACGGGACGAAGTCGGCCTCAATGTCATGGCGCACGCCACCTGCGTGGGGGCAACGCGCGCCGATCTTCGGAGCTTATTCAACGAACTGGAAGCGGCCGGCATAGAAAACGTTTTGGCTCTGCGCGGCGATCCGCCTCGCGGAGAAGCGGGTTTCGTGCCGGTTCCCGGCGGCTTTTCCTATGCTTCGGAACTCACGCTTATGCTCAAGCGAAATTACCGCTTTACCATCGGAGGCGCGTGCTACCCGGAAAAACATATCGAGTCGCAGCACGCGGACGAGGACCTCACGCATTTGGTTGAAAAAGTGGACGCGGGAGCGGAATTCCTGATCTCTCAACTGTTTTTCGACAACGAAAAGTTCTTCGATTTTGTGACACGAGCGCGCGGCGCCGGTATTACCGTTCCCATTCTTCCGGGCATTATGCCGATAACGAACTACGACCAGATTGCGCGCTTTACCGCGATGTGCGGTGCGACGATTCCGCCTAAGCTTCTCGCCGAACTTGAAGCGCGCCGCGGCGAAAAAAAAGCCGTCGAGGATCTGGGCGTGGCCTATGCCACCCTGCAATGCGCCGACCTTTTGCGACGGGGTGCGCCCGGCATCCATTTTTATACGCTCAATAAATCGCCGGCGACGCGAGCGATCGTGAGTTCGCTGATGGCCGCTACGGCGTGGCAGCCGACCTTTGAGGTCGCAAACCGGTAACAATCTAAGCAACAACGCGCGGGTGGCACGGGCTCGTTTTGACCGGGCTTCGTGGCAGGACGCGGCCGGCGCCGATCCCGATTTCGCCCACCGGCTTCTCGACCGGGTCGGGGCCCATCTTCATACGATGCCTCCGGAGCGAGCGGCGATCGTATGTACCGCGAACTGGCGCCCCGCGTTCTCGGAATTCTTGCGGCGCAGTGGCCTTCGCGTCGATGTCTTCAGCTACGCTGAAGTCCCTCCCGACATGGGCCTCGTACCGGCCGGCGCCATCGTGCGCTGAGCGTACGGCCCTGCAGGTCACGAGGGTGGCCGCTCGAACCCAGGGTTGCGTGGCCGAGCTGGCCTTGCTACACTCTTTAGGTTTTGACGCTGCGGCCGGTCACTCGGCGCGCGGCGCTGCTTTTCCCGGACGGATATGAACTGGAATCGAATTAAGAACCCGGTTAAGGGGCTGGTCGTCATCGCGCTCGTCGCGTTGAGTCTGTATTTGATCTTGCCGGTGAGCAAGAACATTCACTTGGGCTTGGATCTCTCGGGCGGCGCGCGGTTGCTTCTTCAATTGAAGCCGACCGAAGCGGTCCCGAAGATTACGGCGCAGGTACAGCAGCAGACGGTCGACGTCATCGACAACCGCATCAACAGCCTCGGCGTGGCCGAGCCGCAGATCAGCAAGGTTGGCGGCGACCGCATCCTCGTGGAACTTCCGCAGGTGAAAAACCCGGATGCGGCCGAGGAAGTGCTCAAGCGCGTCGCCGTTCTTGAATTCAAGATCATGCCGCCCCAAGTCGCCGCGCAAGCCGAAGGCTCGCTGGCAGCGTGCACCGCGAATCCAAAGGATAAGAAGGCTTGCGACTTCGTGCAAACCGGCGCGTACGCTGCGAGCGGCAAGGTCCAGTATTCGGGCAAGGATTTAAAGGGGGCGCAAGCCGGATATGGCTCGACCGGCAACAACCCGATCATACTCTTTCAAACGAAAGACCCGAAACGGTTCTACGATCTCACCAATTCCAACTTAGGCAAGCCGCTGGCGATCTTCTTAGACCACCACTATCTCTCGTCGCCACGCATCAACGGGCCGATCTCCGATAGCGGTCAGATCGAAGGCCAGTTCACCCAAGATCAAACGATTTTGCTCGCCAACGAACTCAACGCCGGCGCCTTACCCGTTTCCGTACAAATTATCGAGAACGAAACCATCGGACCCACGCTGGGACACATCGATCTCGTCAAATCCCTATACGCATCGATGGCGGGCCTCGGGCTCGTGTTGCTGTTCATGATCTTCGTATATCGCCTGCCGGGTTTACTCGCCGACATCGCGCTGATCGTGTACGTGCTCATGATGCTCGGATTGCTCGCCTTCGCCCACGCGACGTTAACGTTGCCGGGTATCGCGGGCTTCGTGCTCTCGATCGGTATGGCGGTCGATGCAAACGTGCTGATCTTCGAGCGATTGAAAGAAGAACTGTGGGCCGGAAAGACGATGCGCGCCGCGGTGCGTACCGGATTCGCTCGCGCTTTCACCGCCGTGTTCGATAGCCATTTCACCACCATCGTCGGCGCTGGCGTGCTCTTTGAGCTCGGCACCGGCACGGTGAAAGGCTTCGCCTACACCTTGTTTTGGGGAACTGTTTTGTCGCTCGTGACCGCCGTGTTCATCACGCGATTCTTTGTTGACGCACTCGTCGACAACGACATCCTCGTTTCGCCCGAACTCTACGGCGTACACGAGAGCGATGTCGGTTCACTTGCAAAGGTAGGCGCGTAACATGTTGTTTCGCCGCCTAAATTGGAACGTCGTCGGGTGGTTCCGCACGGTCTCGATGATTTCGTACGTTATTATCGCTCTGGGCATCGCCGCCATGTTTTGGCACGCGACGCACGCGCCGGGTGGCGGATTCCAACCCTCGCACGCGCTACGCCTGGGCCTCTCGTTTACCGGCGGTACCGATGTCGGCGTGACCTTCAAAAAACCGGTCGGGCAAGATCAGCTGCGCAACGCACTCTCCAGCGTCGGCGTCACCGACGAGCGCATTACCACAGTCGGAGCCGTGTATAACGGCGCAGCGATGCGCTATGCCATCGAGTCGCAGGTTGCGCTCGGCAACGATGCCGCCAAACTGTGGAACGCCTTGGGGGCACTCGCTCCGGTGGATCGCGGTCAATCGCAGATTCAGTCTGTCGGCCCGACGCTTGGACGCGAATATTTAATTAACGCCCTGTGGGCGCTGCTCATTGCGCTCGGCATTCAGTTTGTGTACATCGCGTTCCGGTTCGGTTGGAATTATATCTTCGGTTTGGTCACCGTCATCGCGCTGGTTCGAGATGCCTTGATGATGGTCGGCATCTACGCCATTGCCGATCGGCCGGCCGACGATGCGTTCCTGGCTGCGGTGTTGACTGTCATCGGCTACTCCGTTATGGATACGATCGTCATCCTCGACCGGATCCGGGAAAACACGAAACTCATGGCTGGCGTCGCGTACGATCGCATCGTGAATACGTCGATTTTGCAGACGATGACGCGTTCGTTCAACACGTTGGCCACCGTGGTCATTACCCTGGTCGCGCTGCTCGCATTCGGTGGCGCGTCACTCAAGAACTTTGCGTTCGCTTTGCTCGTCGGCATTTGCTCGGGCGGCTACCACTCGATCTTTTACTCCGCTCCGCTCGTCGTGGGCTTGCGCAAACGGCAGCTCGACGGCGCGGCTCGGCGGCGCAAAGCCGGGTTGGAAAGCGATCGCACGCGGACGGCTCGTTCGAGTGCGGAGGCCGGCGCGATCGCCGCGCGCTCGGGGTTGGCTCGCGAAGATATTGTTGCCGCGCGCAAAGAGCGGCGCGCGAAGTCCAAGGTCGCGCCGCGCCCAACCGGGGTGCCCGCGAAATACAAGAAACAGCGCCGCCAGGTCGCGACCGATTCTATCGGCGATCCGATCTATGCGGATGAGAACGAAGAGATGATGGATCCGCTCGATGCGCAGCGGTCCGGCGTGCACGATGCCGCGTACGACGAAGGACACGAAGAAGTCAATCTCAACTTCGAAGGATTTGAGCCCGAAGGCGACCCCCAGGCGCCGGCCGAGACGCCGGCGGAGCATGACTCGGCGAACCCGCACAACGGCTGAGCGACTGCCGCTTCCGACACCATCGGAAGCGGCTTTCGAGCGCGTCCTCAACGACTTTCGGGCTGGTCCCGCGCCAGTCGTCGAATCGCACGACGCGTTTATCGAACGCTTGTTCCAATCGCGCAAGCAATACGAAGAACGCGATAGTTTTGCGGGCATCGCGGATCGCGATGCGTTTCCCACCAAAATTATGGGCGTGTCGTTTGAGGGCCGCCAGGATATCATCGCCGGTCTGCGACCCGGCGTTGATCTTTTGCTTACGCGCCAACCCGACAACGCATTCGACCCCAATGCCATCGGCGTCGCCTATGGAAACCTGCACCTCGGATTTCTGCGCAAGGAGATCGCGCGACATCTCGCGCTGCTGATCGACGGCGGCACCGTGTACCACGCGCGCGTCGAGCACGTGACCGGCGGCGCCAATGGCAAAAACTTTGGCGTGAACATCCGCGTGTGGCGCGACTACCAGCCGAAAATCACGGCGTTTACCGTGGAGTCTCGCGTCGGCACGGAGCGCGATGCGATGCGCGCCGCCCTGATCGGCGACAAGCAGCCGCGCGAAGCGCAGAACGCTGCCCTGAGCCGCATCGACGCCGGGCACAACACCTTGCTCGTCATGGGCACGGGGCGCGGGAAATCATTTTGCTTCCAATTTCCCGCCGCGCATCGCGCCATTGAAAGCGAGCAAAAGACGCTCGTCCTCTATCCGCTGCGCGCGCTTGCCAACGATCAGCACGACGCTTTGACGCGGCGTTTCGAGGGGTTCGGCCTGCGAGTCTTTCGCGCAAACGGCGCGATCAGCCCGGAAGAACGCGAAGAGTTGATGCGCGCGCTCGAGGCGGGCGCTTGGGACATTATTCTTTCCACGCCGGAGTTTCTGCAGTACCATCGAGCGGCGTTCACGGGTCGAAGCGCGCCGGCGCTGGTCGTGGTCGATGAGGCTCACCATGTCCACGAATCCAAGCACCGCCCCGCTTACGGCAGTTTGGGCAACACGCTGCGGTCCATGGGATCGCCGCAGACGCTCGCCCTCACGGCGACCGCCGACGACGATGCCTTCGCGTCGATCTGCCGGGAGCTGCGCATCGAGCGGTGGGTGATCGATCCAACGGTTCGCGAAAATTTGCACGTCGTCGACGCGCGCGGAAGGAAAGACAAAATCGGCTATTTGCGCGACCTCTTCGACGGGGACGCCAAAGGTATCGTTTATTGCATGTCGCGCACCGAAGCGGCAAAAGTTGCGGACGCCCTTCGGTCGACGCTAAAAAATACGGTTGCGTTTTACCACGCCGGGATGCCGACGCCGGAGCGCACGGAAGTCGAGCGATTATTTCGTGAAAATGCGCTGCGAGTGATCGTCGCTACGTCGGCGTTCGGTGAGGGTATCGACCTGCCCGACGTGCGCCATGTCGTGCTCTATCATTTAAACTTCGACTTTACGGAGTTTAATCAACAGGCCGGAAGAGCCGGTCGTGATGGTGCAGACGCGTCCGTGCACTTGCTCTTTGGCGAGGTCGACCGACGCATCAACGATTTCATCATCGACCGCGAAGCCCCGACGCTCTACATCTTGCGCGAACTCTACAAGGGTATGCGCGGCCTTGCTTCGGGGGGAGAACTACGCATGACGTTCACCGACATCGCGCGTACGCTCGACCTCGATAAGGCGGACGATCGCACCATCAGTTTTGCGGCCCGAATCTTCGAAGACGAAGGTTTGCTGGAAACGGGGATCGACGACGACGGACGCTATATGCGCTTTTTGCCGGTCAGCGGCAAAGCGGACCTAACGAAGAACGAGCGGTTCGCCGAAGGCGAAGCGGCGCGCGAAATGTTCGGACGGTTTTGCGAGCTCGTGCTTTCCGCGGGCGCCGGCGCATTGGAGCGCATTATCAATCGGCCTATCTATCCCGAGCGCACGGAACTGCTGCGCTGATGCCGGCCGTAAGAAAGCCACCGGCGTTGCGGCAGGGCGACGTCGTCGCGCTGGTTTCGCCGGCCGGACCGCTGCGCGACCCTTCCGTTCTTGAGAATGCGATGGCGCTCATCGAGCGTTTGGGCTATCGACCGCAACCGGGCCCGCATGCGCTTTCGCGCTATGGGCACTTAGCCGGGACCGACGAAGAGCGCACCGCCGATCTCAACGCCGCAATTCGCCACCCGAAAGTTCGGGCGATCTTCGCTTTGCGCGGCGGCTATGGAACGATGCGTCTACTCGAGCGCGTCGATTACGACAGCTTTGTAGCCGATCCGAAAATCGTCCTCGGGTACTCGGATCTCACCGCACTCCTCAACGCACTCACGCAGCGCACCGGCATCGTCACCTTTCACGGTCCCGTCGCCGCGCTCTCCGAGTTTACCCCGCTCGTCATCGAATCGTTGCAAGCCGCGATTGCACGCCCATCGCCCATCGGCACGCTTTTGCTCGAGGGCGCAAAAACCATCGTGGCCGGCACTGCGTCCGGCAGACTTTCCGGTGGGAACCTTACCTTGCTGGCGTCCTTGTGTGGAACGCCGTACGCCGTAGCGTTGAACGGCATTGCGTTCTTTGAAGAAGTTGACGAATCGCCGTATCGCATCGACCGAATGCTCACGCAGCTTCGGCTGGCTGGAGCGTTTGCTTCGACCAAAGGGATTGTTGTCGGCCAATGCAAGGGGTGCGATGTGGTCGGCGACCCGCGGGAGGCGCGTTCGCTCACGCTGGCGCACACGCTGCGCGACCGCCTGGGTGATCTCAACATTCCCGTTATCGAAGGTGCGCTCATCGGGCACATCGAGGAACAGTGGACGCTGCCCGTCGGAATCGATGCGACGCTCGATACGAAGGCAAAGACCTTAACGATCTCGGAACCCGCGGTATGCTGAACGACTTCGAGCGGCGCGTCGACGAGGCAGTAGGAGATGCGCTGGAGTGGCAGCGCGCGCCGTCCTTTTCCGTTGCCATCCTACGAGAAGGCCGGCCCGTGTTCGCGCGGGCGTTTGGATCCGCGCGACTGGACCCGATGGTCGCCGCGACGCCGAAAACGGTTTACAATATTGCGAGCGTGAGCAAGCAATTTGCCTGCGCGTGTATTCTGCTTCTCGCCGAAGGCGGCAAGCTCACCATCGATGATGCCGTTGCGAAGTACTTTCCCGACGTGACGCGGGCGCGCGAGATGACGATTCGCGACCTGATGTCCAACGTCTCCGGTATTCCCGATCACTATCCGCTCAGCTTTGCCGATCCGGATAAGTTCCGCGACACGACGCCGGAAGAAGTGATCGAGCGTTGGGGGTCGATGCCCTTGGAGTTCGATCCGGGCACGCAATGGACGTACAGCAACGTGAACTGGTACCTGCTCGGAAAAATTATCGAAATAGTTGGCGGATTACCATATGCATCGTATGTCCGCGATCGCATTTTTGTGCCGCTGGATATGATGGATACGCTGTATAACGATCCGCCAACCTTTCCCGAAGGCAAGGCCATCAATTATACGGCCTATTGTTTAGGACCGATGCGTCGTGCAGTTTCCGAACGCGCGAACTGGATGTACGCGGCCGGAGGGCTTGCCTCGACCCCCGCCGATCTTGCGAAGTGGGATCAAGCGCTCTTCGACGGGCGTCTACTCGATGATCGAAGCTTTGCCGCGATGACGTCCACATACGTGCTAAAGAACGGCAAAAAGGCCGGCTACGGATTCGGGTGGTTTATGGAACGCCGCGGACCGTATACGGTCGTGAGTCATGACGGACAAATCGCCGGCTTCACCTCGCATAATGTGATCGTGCCGCGCGAACGCGTAGCCGTTGCGGTGCTAACGAATAGCGATGCGGCGCGGCCAAACGTGCTCGCTGCCAAGCTGCTCCAGTTGGTGCTGCCGAATGCGCGACCGGCGAAAGCCAAGGGAACCTCGCGTCATCCCGACGTGAGCCGCGTTCGCGAGACCTTCGCCGCATTTCGCGACGGCACCGTGGACGAAGCATCGCTCACCAGCGATCTGCGGTTTTTCTTGACCCCGGAGCGGCTCGCGGACGCGCAAGCGGGCCTGAGCGAATTCGGTGAGATTGCTACGGCGACGCGCGAAGCCGGCGGCACGCGGGGAGGCATGTCGTTTAGCACGATAGCCCTTACGAATCGTCGCGGTCAACGCGCGAGAG
Source organism: Vulcanimicrobiota bacterium (assembly GCA_030853005.1). Lineage (GTDB taxonomy): Bacteria > Vulcanimicrobiota > Vulcanimicrobiia > Vulcanimicrobiales > Vulcanimicrobiaceae > JALYVW01. Next base: position 14,681 of record JALYVW010000001.1, on the reverse strand, counting down.
CGCTCATGCGGCACACGGACGACGGAAAGCTCGCCGAATTCAATGTCGCTCCGTCGGGAGAACGTTAAGCGACGACGCCCTCCGCTGCGGCTGCGTCCGTTTCGCTAAAAAAACGATTCTGCGTTTCACGGATTTGCGGCGCCCAAGGGTCGACTTGTGCGGAGTCGACGGGGAAGTGCGTTGTCGGTCCGACGGCATCTGCATAGCCGGCTCCCCCGAACGGCGCGAAACTTCGACTTTCGCCATGCGCAACGATCAGTTGCCGCACAGAATCCTGGGCCGCCTTTGCCGCCGTGCGCGTGCCATCGTCCAGACGGCCATCGGTGGCAATCTTTCCATAGAGCTCGATCGCGGGCCGGTCCCGCGTGCCACGGCAAATCGCTTGGGGCTCGCGGAAATCGCACCATTCCTGGCGTACTTGCACCGTCATCACGAAGCGCGACTCGAGCGGTGGCGTTGCCTTTTTCCGCAGCAATGGCGTCGTTGAGGGCTTTGACCGACGTTTCAACTTTTTGCATTTTTGCGCGATCCACGTCAAGTACATCGAACGCGGCAGCCGGACCCCAGCTCATGCCGTCTGCTTCGTATTTTTGGCGCATGACCGCGCTAACGACGGCGTTGCCCATCGCGTGCGGATCGTTGCCGTTCTTCGCGACAGCATCGGCGACATCGGTGGGAACGCCGGGCGAAATCATCGTTTCGGGACTTGCCGCAAGCCATTTGACGCCCGCATGCGACAACGCGTCAGCAAAACCCAACATCGACATCAACATTGATTGGCAACGACGCCGTCGACTTTTCGAGCGGCATCCTCCGGATGCTCGCGGGCGTGTAGCGCCACCCCGCGCGCGATGGCCTCTGCCATGTCCGGCAGCGGCATGATCGCTCCGTCATGCGTCTCCAACCCTCCGCCGTCGCCGCCGCCGTGATCGGTCAGCTCGATCCACGTGTCCTTTGCCCCGGCTTGTTCCGCGTTGTCCAAGACTTTCGCGACAAAGTGCGCGAGGTTGGCGGGATCGCTCATCTCGCGAGCGCTGCCGACGTGCGCGTCGCTTATCGCCCCACCGGTCAGCCGGAACTTGTCGGTAGAGTCCCGGTTCCGCGCGAGGTCGTATCTTCGACCGTGTATTCGACCATTCCATCGGCGGCGCTGCTCCGCATTGCCTGGCGAAGCGTCACGGCTTGCGTAGCATCCAAGTTGTTGGCACCGTCGCGATAGATTCCGAACTCCAAGGTGCGCGTGGCCGGTTGACGGACCGATTGCATTGATAAGCCTCCAGATAGTGTACTGGTGAAGGCTTTTCACGACGCGCGACATGGGTAGCAACGAACGCGCACTATTCTTCGGCGTCGTAGTAGTCGAGTGGCTCGGAGCGCATCAGCCGGCGCTCGGGAGAGCGGACCGCCCATTTGTTGCTATCGGGGTAGTAGTTGGATTCGCCAAGCGGATTGTCGGCGACGACGAAGAGCACCAAATCTTCCGAATTGTCGGCAGAAATTTGATGAGCCTCCCCGGGCTTAAATAAAAAGGAATCGCCGGGTTCGATTGGCGTCGTGCCCTCCTCGTGGCGCACCGCTCCGCGTCCAGAAACAATGTGATAGAACTCCCATTGGGCGCTGTGGGAGTGATACGGATACGCGGCTTTGCCTGCGGGAATGCGCGCGAGCTCCACGTCGAAGGGGTGGCGCTGCAAGAGATCGGTAGAGGTAGGCTCGCGCCCGAGCGCCTCGGATATCTCGAGGCCGGCGCTCTGGAATTTCCCTAATGGTGACGTCCAGGTGAGTTCTTCTACATCACGCACGTTGACTTTGCGCATGCGTCCCTCCAAATTGAGATGTGCGGACGCCATCTTCTGGACCGCTCGCCCACTCTCCGCGTGCCGCGTTTAAGCCGGAGTCGCACGGGTAAACACGGCGTATGGGAGCGTCTGCTAGGCTAGTTGCCGTCGTCGCGTGTTCGGTTTTCGCGTTCGCTGGAGCGACGAGCGCCACACCCCCCGAGATCGTGGGGAGCCCACCGCCGGGCAACGCCGACATCACCGTCGAGGCTACCATCCACGCCGATAGCGTCCGTTACGACGTCGTTACTGGAAAGCGAATTCTTCACGTTCGCGGGCCGGCGAAGTGCGGTGGGTATCGCATCGACCGGACCAACATACCGATTCATCCGCGACCCGGCGTCACGTACCGGAACGTTACCATCCACACGTATTTGGCGGCGAATGTCGTCAATGCGAGGCACACACCCAACGCCGGCTGTTCGTCGGGGTCAAGCCCGCGCCCGGCTCACACACCGTTGCATTCACAAAGGAGCCCGAGGTGAAATTTTTGCTTGCTGCGGCAACCGCGTTGAGTTTGGTTGCCTTTTCCGGTGCGATCGCAAACGCGCAGCCGGCGCCGGTGCACATCGCACAAACGCAATCCATTCCCAATCCGACGCGCCCGCACACGTCTTCGGCCGATCCGGACGTGTATTTAAACGTGCCGAACCTCTCCGTCGGCGAGATCAAGCTGACGGTAAAGAATCTCAAGGCGCGCTTGAATCTGGATGCCGAGCTTGCGAATCTACTCAAACTGACCGCCGGCGTCGACGTGAGCATCGACCAGGTACAGTTGGATATCAAGAATGTGAAAGCCAGCGTATCGTTAAAAGTGCGGTTGGATAACGTCGCCTATATCATCGATCGTACGTTGACGACGCTCGATCGCAACCCGCAAATCGTCGATCACCTGCTCTCAACCGTCGACAAAACTGTCGGAACGGTCGGAAACATTGCTCAAACGGCATTAGCGCCCGGCGGTTTCTTAACGCAGACCGTCAACACGCTGGGCCAAACCGTGAATCATACGGTTGATTCGGCCGGGAACATCGTCGAAAAGACGGTCGGCGGAGTCGGCGGCGCGGCCGCAAGCAAGATCATTGGGAACGTTTTACAGCTCCCATCCGTCGGTCAAGTGACGCGTGACGCGAGCGGAAACGGCGTGAAGACCGTGCGCGATTCGACGGGTGACCTGATCCGAATCGTCATCGACGCAGCAGGCCACTTGGTCAGCGCTTCGAAGGGCTAAACGTCACTAGGGTTTGGAATCCACGCGTATGGAACCGCTGACGCTGCCGAGCGTCACGCGGGCGTGTTCGCCGGTGCCGATGGTTCCATGCGCGCTCATTCCAACGGTTTGGTCCGCTACCTGGATCTTCAACGGCGATTTAAAGTCGCCTGACGTGCTGGCGGCATTGACTTCCGCCGAAGCGTTGGCCGGAATGTGAAGCGATGTGCTGCCGCTAACCACATGCAGCGAAACGACCTGCGGTCCCGCAAGTTTCGCTAACGATGCGTCGATGTCGCCCGAAACGGTATCCACCCGTAGGTCCGAGGCGGCGCCCACGATCTTCACGTCACCGGATACATTCCTCACGCGCAGATCGGCGCGGACATTGCTAATTGCGACTGCCCCACTGACCTCTTCGATTCGTACCGCAGTCGTCGCGGGAACGTGCACGGTGTAGTCGACTCTGCCACTCTGGTTCCCCATAAATCCAGACCAGGGGCGATCCGTTTTGACGGTGAGCGTATCGCCACTTTGCGAGGCGGTAATGTTGAGGTTGCTGAGTTCGTCGGCGGACGATGTGGAAAGCACTGCGGAGACGTGGACGCCCGGTTTGTTCCAAGTATCGACGTGGACGAAGCCGGCAACGTTGGCAATGTGAACGGTTTCGATGCGTCCGACAAACTGTTTATCGAACGACTTGTGCGCCGAGAATCCGGACGACCCGCCGTGATCGGCCGAAACGAAACACCCCGAGAGCCCTACAACGGCAAATACCAGACCGGCTAAACGCAATGCAAACATCGGCAATCCTCCGCTTCAAGACCGTCGCCCGCATGTACGGGTGGTTCGCTAAGGATGTTTCGGCGCTACGGCTTAGTTACCCGAGTCGTACGGGCATTTTTTTAGACGTGTGTAGCCGTCGGCGGTGGTATGGCGCATAACATATTGCACGAGCGACGGCTCGTTGTAGCGCAGGTTGGCGGGCGGGAATTGGAAGGTTGCGGGCAGGGTGCTGCCTTGCCGGAACGGATTAGCCTCGGTCGTGGGATAGATAAACGGATAGTCGAGGGGCACGCTTTCGTTCGTTTGATCGGGGAAGTGCACCGACACGCTGATGGTTTGCGTGACGCGGCCCTGGGGGTCCGTGCTTTCTCCGCCCGCTGGAATAAGCTCGACGTATCCGCAGGGTTCGCTGGCGGCCGGAGCCCCGCCGATACCGTTACCGCTTCCACCGGTTCCCGAGCCGCTGCCGCCCGTTCCGGCGCCGCCGGTGAGCGCTTTTGCGTGGCCCGAACTCGTGCCCTGGCCGCCGAACACGAGGTGCACCGGGTTGACGCGCAGGTGGTATCGCGTCCGAACGAGCGGACGCGCCTGCGCCTTGCGGGCGATGTGTTGCGGTTGGGAATTCGCAGCCGGGCTCACGATTTTGGGCTGCACGTGCGTTTGCGCGATGACGTGTTTGCGCACGATCGGTTTGGGCGTGGGTTTCGGCTTTTTGTGGATGCGCATGATTTCGACGTTTTGCACGACTTCGCGCTGATCGTTCACATGCGAGTAATGGTCGGGGAAGAACCCTGCGAACACTTCGTGCAAGGCGATGGCAATAGCAAACGCAACTGCCAGGCGCCATCGGTCGTCTTCCAATCGCTCCTTGAACGATGAAAGCCATCCGCTCGGCGCGGATGACCCCCGAACCCTCTGCCGTACGTGCGTTACCGTAACCTTGCCTCACCGGCGCCCGTGTGGGCTGCCTGGAATGGGGGCCACTGCGATGTTACGCCTTGGGCGCCCGAGCCCAATCTCTAACCAAAAAACGAAAAGGCGCGAGGGGGCGTTCCACGAACCTCGGTGCCTCGTGGACGTAAAAACCTTTATCCGCGCAATCCCGGACTTTCCCATTCCCGGCATCCTCTTCCGCGACATCATGCCGCTGCTTAAGGACAAAGACGGCTTTCGAAGCGCGGTCGATTTGTTCGTGGACCGTTATAAGAACGAGCGCATCGACTACGTCGTGGCAATCGAGGCCCGCGGGTATATGCTTGGCGCCCCGCTCGCGTACGCCATCGGCGCAGGGTTCGTGCCCGTCCGCAAGCCCGGCAAACTACCCTATAGCAAACTCAGTGAATCCTACGCCCTGGAGTACGGGACCAACTCCTTAGAAATTCACGATGACGCCTTAGGCCACGGCGATCGGGTCCTCGTGGTCGACGATCTGCTGGCCACCGGCGGCACCGCGGCGGCGACAAAGCGCCTGCTCGAGCGCCTGGGGGCCACGGTGGCGGGCTTTGCCTTTTTAATCGAGCTCGACGCGCTCAAAGGGCGCGACGCTTTGCTCGGCAGCGACGTTACTGCGTTTATCACGTACTAATTCTGCTTGCGAGGCCTCGTCGTGCGCGTTTTTGCTCTAGCGGTTTTCATGGGCTCGATTCTGGCGGCGGGTCCGGCGTTTGCCGGGGCTCCGTCTACGTCCCCGCCGTCCGCTTCGCCGGTCATACCGTCGCCTAACCCGGCGCCGGAAGATCCGAAGATCAGCAAACTTGCCGTTCGCGAATTTTTGGCTTGGCAATCCGGGTCCGTTGACGCAACCCACTACACGGAGCAAGTCTCCGACCGGCTCACGCCGGACTTCCTCTTGCACGGGACCGCCACGATCGCGCACGTCGGTGCGCTGCAGAAGGCCACATTCCGCGGAATCTCCCACGGCAACGCCCAAACCGATTTCTACGTGTACCGCATGGTCTGCGCGAACGGGTCGATCGATATGGACTTCCAGCTCGACCCCGCCGGCTCGGGCAAAATCAACCTCATCTACTTCGAATAGTGCCCTTCGTCTTTGCACCCTCGGCAACGAGTGTGCAATAATACCGAGACGGCTATGACGGTTACCGAACTGATCGATCGCGTAAAGGCCTACGACCCGTCACTCGACGGGTCGTGGCTTACCCGCGTCTATTCGGTGGCCGACCACGCGCACGAGGGCCAGCGCCGGGCTTCGGGTGAGTCCTACATCGAACATCCCCTCGCCGTGGCCGGCATTTTGGCCGAGCTCGAAATGGACCGCGAAACCATCGCCGCCGCAATTCTGCACGACGTGGTGGAAGATACGAGCATTACGAGCGAAGAGGTCGCCGAGCAATTTGGTCCCGAGATCGCTTCGCTCGTCGATGGCGTCACCAAACTTACGCGCATTCCATATCAGTCCAAAGAAGAAGCGCAAGTTGAAAACCTGCGCAAGATGTTTATGGCGATGGCCAAAGACATCCGCGTCATCATCATCAAACTGGCCGACCGACTGCATAACATGCGCACGCTGGGCAGTTTGGCTCCGGCAAAGCAGCAAGGCATCGCCCGCGAGACGCTCGACATCTACGCTCCCATCGCGCACCGTCTGGGCATCTGGAAGGTGAAGTGGGAGATGGAAGACCTTTGCCTGCGCTACATCGACCCCGACGGGTATCGCGAAATCGTCGAACGCGTTGCAAAAACGCGCACGGACCGCGAGCGCGCGGTCGATCAGGTGACCGCGCGGATGCGCGCCGAGTTCGCGCAGATCGCCGTCAACGCCGAAATCCAAGGACGGCCGAAGCATTTTTATTCGATTTACCGCAAGCTGAAAACCGGGCGCGACTTCGCGACGATTTACGACTTGACGGCGATTCGCATCATCGTTGACTCGGTGAAAGACTGTTACGCAGCGCTCGGTACGGTTCACTCGATTTGGACGCCGCTGCCCGGGCGATTCAAAGACTACATCGCGATGCCCAAACCGAACATGTATCAGTCGTTGCACACGACCGTGGTCGGCCCGGAGGGCGAGCCGCTCGAAATCCAGATTCGCACCTGGGAGATGCATCGGACGAGTGAGTACGGCATCGCGGCCCACTGGCGTTACAAAGAAGGCGGCAAGGCCGACCAGTTTGAGAACAAGCTGTCGTGGCTGCGCGCGCTCCTTGAATGGCAAAAGGACATGCGCGATTCGCGCGTGTTCATGGAGAACCTGAAACTCGATCTGTTCGATTCGCAGGTGTTCGTGTTCTCGCCGCGCGGCGACGTCTTCAGTATTGCGAACGGCGGATCGCCCCTGGATTTCGCCTACCTCGTGCATACGGACGTTGGGAACCACTGCGTCGGCGCTCGCGTCAACGGGCGACTTGTGCCGCTGGATTACAAACTTCAAAACGGGGACATTTGTGAGATCATCGTCAATAAAAGCAGCGGCCGTCCGTCGCTCGACTGGCTGGGTCTCGTCAAGACGTCCAGCGCGAAGCACAAAATCAAGCAGTGGTTCCGTAAGGAAAGCCGCGAAGAGAACGTGCTCGCGGGTCAACATGCGGTCGAACAAGAATTGGCGCGTCGCCATTTGCGTTCGGACGTGTTACGCGGCGACATGCTCGAACGGATTGCGCATCGAATGAACTACGCGGAGCGCTCGGATTTGTTTGCGGCCATCGGGTTCGGCGACGCGTCGGCGACCTCGGTCGTCAATCGTATCGCGGACGACTTGCGCGCATCGAACGTGGTCGAAATCGGCCGGGTGCGCCCGCAGTCGGTGTCGCCGCGTACGGCCCGCAAAACTAGCGGCATCCGCATCGCCGGCGTTGACGACGTGCTTGTGCGCCTCTCGAAATGCTGCAGCCCGGTTCCGGGCGATCCGATCATCGGCTACGTGACCATCGGCAAAGGTGTCAGCGTGCATCGCGCGGATTGCCCGAATGTCGCCTATATGACGGCGACGCCCGAGCGGATGCTCGAAGCATCCTGGGCCGGCAAGACCGAGATTTTGCATTCGGTGGACGTGGAGGTCGAGGCGGCCGACCGGCCCGCGCTGCTGCAAGACATCATGGTGATCTTCTCCGAGTTGCAGACCCAAGTGAGTTCGGTTACGGCGCGCGTGAAGCGCGATCGCAACGCGGTGGTCAGCCTCGTGGTGCAGATTCGCGATCTCGAACATTTGCACAAGATCTTGCGTAAACTCGAAACGCTTCCGGACGTTCGCCGGGTGTATCGCGTCACCAAGCGCGAAACGCGCGCCAGCAGCAATTAATCTCGGAAACGACGCCATGCTCGCGGCGGCCGCATTTTCGGGAGGCGCGATCAATTCCGTAGCCGGCGGCGGGAGCTTCATTACATTTCCGGCGTTGATCCTGACCGGCGTGCCGCCCATCAGCGCGAATGCGACCAATAACGCGGCGATGTGGGTGGGCGTACTCGGCAGCTCGCGCGGTTACAAGCGCGAGATTCGCGAATACCGGCGCTTGCTGATCCCGGCCGCAGCGGTAAGCTTCGTCGGATCGATTCTCGGCGCGATCCTTTTGCTCCGCACGCCGCCGTCCGTGTTCGAGCGACTCATTCCCTACCTACTGCTTTTTGCTACCGTCGTTTTCACCGCGAGTCCGTTCCTCGCACGTCCGCGACCCGGTGAGCAGGCGCGCCGTCATTCGCCCGTTCAGCTGGCAGCTCAATTCGCCGTGTCGGTGTACGGCGGGTATTTTGGCGCGGGCATCGGCATCTTGATGTTGGCAATCCTCGCTTTTTCCGGCCTTCCCACCTTAAATGTCATGAACGGCATGAAGACCGCGCTTTCGGTTGTCGTCAACGGCGTCGCGCTCATCCCATTCATCATCGCCGGAATCATCGTTTGGCCCACAGCCGTGCTTATGGCGGTCTTTGCCCTGGTTGGCGGGTATGCGGGAGCGAAACTGTTCCGACATCTGCCGTCCAACGTCACTCGCGCCGTCGTGATCGTCGTCGGGTTTACGATGACGGCGTACTTTTTCCTAAGGGGCGCGCACGCCGCTTAATCGCCGGCGGTGCTAACCGAGCTGCGGCGCGGAATCGTCAAGCGCTTTTCTTCAACGACGGGTCCTTGCGGTGCGAAGCGCGGCTCGATGTGATGGGCCACCCACAAGTACAGGGTGGGAATAACGACGAGCGAGAGGATGGTCGACGAAAGCAATCCGCCGACGACGACGGTGCCGAGCGGCGCTTGGCTCGCACTTCCGCTTTCGAGGCCGAGCGCGAGCGGAGTCATACCGCCGATGGTTGCGAGCGTCGTCATGAGGATCGGGCGTAAACGCAGCGGTGCGGCTTCCAGCAGCGCTTCGCGCGGCTCGCGTCCCTGGTGGCGCAGCTGGTTCGTAAACTCCACCACGAGAATGGCGTTCTTGACAACAATGCCGACGAGCATGAGGATGCCGATGAATGCCGTCAAGCCGAACGAGCGGTGCGTGATGAGGAGCGCCAATACGACGCCCGCGAGCGAGAGGGGAACCGCAGTGATGATGACCAGGGGATGCAACAGCGACTCGAACTGCGCCGCAAGCAGCATGTAGATTAACAAGATCGCGAGCGCGACGATCAATCCGAGGCTGCCGAACGTGCTGCTCTGCTGCGTCACGCCGGGGCCGTAATCCCAATGGTATCCCGTCGGCATGGTGACGGAATTCATGGCGGTGGCCGCTGCTGCGATCACCGCGCCAAGCGGCGCGCCGTTGAGCCCGGCGGTGATCTCGGTTTCGCGCTGTTTATTCATGCGGGTTATTTCCGAGGGCCCGCTGCCGATGCTCACGTTGGCGACGCTGCTGAGCGGGACGGTCGTCAGGTTATACGATTGACCGGGCGCCACGGTCGAGTTTGAAATGAGGCCCGTCGATCCCGCGCCGTTGGTTGGCACCGTTAATGCGAGATCGGCGACGGTTGAAAACGATCGTCGCTGGGCCGGCGGAAGCTGTACCACGATGGGGTATTGCGTACCGTTGACCTGCAAGTATGAAGCGATGGCGCCCGAGGTCGACGTATTGATGGCTTGCGTCACTGCGGTCGTGGAGAGACCGAGCGAAGCGGCGCGCGTGCGATCCACCGTGACGTTTAATTGCGGCTGAGCGTTGACCGAACTGGTTTGCGGGCGCGTGATACCGGGAATTTGGCCGAGACCCGGCAGTGCGTCATTCGCGATTCGTTGGAGTACGGCTTCGTCGGGCCCGTAAATCATGATCGAGAGCTCGCTCTGCCCTTGCGAGAGCACGCGCGACACAATGTCGGTCGTGCGCCCGTAAACGGCGAGCCCCGGAATAGGCGCGCCGATCATCGCGCGAAAGCGCGCGCGTTGTGCCGGCGTAATGCGACTCGGCGCGCCGCCGCCGCCACCTCCGCGAGCCGCAAGGCCGCTTAATCCGGCTTGCCACACCGCAACGAAACGGCCAGCGTCCGTGCTGCTCGTACCGTCTTTGAGGGTGGCCTGAATTTGCGCGGTGTTCGTTTGCGCTCGCCCGCCTCCGAATCCGCCGCCGGAGCCGGCGGTCGCGCCCACGTTCTCTACGCGCTGGTCGCGCCGGATTCGCGCTTCCACTTCCTTCGCGACGGCGTTCGTAATGTTTAACGCCGTACCGGTCGGCATGCGCAGCGAGAAACTTGCGAAGCGTGAGTTGGTGGGCGGGAAAAGTTCGGTAGCGATGAGGCCCATCCGCAAGACCAACAACGTGGCACCGAAAACAAGAGCGGCAGTCGCAAACACCGGAACAGGGTGATCGATCGACCAAGTGAGCAAACGTTTATACTGGCTGGAAAACTGCTCGTACTTGCGGTCGAATCCCGCGCTAAACCGCGCGTAGGCACCTTGGGGAGTGCCGTTCGCACTCGGGCGCTCGCGCGACCAAAGCCGTGTCGCGAGCATCGGCACGGTCGTGACAGCGACCAGCAGCGAAATGGCCACGGCGACCATCACCATGACCGCAAACGGCGTAAACAAGAGCCCTTGCAGGCCGGGAATTAAAATGAGCGGAATGAAAACCGTCACGACGGTAACGGAGGAGGCGAGAACGGCGCTAAAAATCTGCGTCACGGCATTTTGAACTGCCTGCATGATCGGTTCGCCGCGCATATAATGGCGATATATATTTTCGATAACGACGATAGCGTCATCGACGATCAGCCCGACCGCCAACGCCAGGCCCCCTAACGTCATCGTGTTGAGCGAATAGTTGAAAATATACGCTGCGAACAGCGTTCCTAACACCGAAATGGGCAGCGATATGGCGACGATGAGCGTCGATCGCCACGAGTGCAGGAACAACAAGATAATGAGGACGGCCAGCACGGCGCCGTATAGCGCGGTGTGTTCGAGAGCGGTAATCGTCTGAGTGATGAATCCCCGCTGATCGAGGGTCACGCCGAACTTCATAGACGGGTAGCGTCGTTGAATGTCGGCAATCTTGTTGTAGATGCCGTTTGCGACGCCGACGACGTTGGCATCGGGTTGCGCCGTAATGCTCACATTGATGGCCGGCACACCGTTCAGTCGCGAAAACGTGCGCTGTTCCGAAATGGAGTCGCTGACCTTCGCAACATCGCGCACGAACACCGGCGCGCCGTTCTTGGTGGTGACGATCGTATTGGCGATCTGCTGCGCGCTCGTATACAGCGCATTGGTTTGAATTTGGTATTCGTTATTGGAGATCTGAACGACGCCGGCGGGCAGATTGACATTCTCAGCTTTAATGCGCGAGACGATGGCGTCGGGGGTGATTCCATATCCTGCCAAAAGATTCGCGTCGGGCTGCACCATGATGGCGCGCGTTTGACTGGAGCCGACGCTAACGGAGCCGACGCCCGTCACGGACGAGAACTCGTCGGCGAGCTGGTTGGTCCACAGGTCGGCCAGATCGCGCTGCGAGCGCGAACTGTCGGTCACATACGCGCTGACAACGGGGATCGAGTTCGGATCGAATTTGGAAATTTGCGGCGCTTGCAGTCCCGGGTCGTTCGGCAGCTGTCCTCGGATTCGGTCGACCTGCTCTTGCACGTCGACGGCGGCCGTGTCGATGTTGACGCCAAAATGAAACTGCGCGCGAACGTGACTCGAGCCTTCCGAACTGGTCGACTCGATGGAATCGATGCCCGCAACGCGGCTTACGGCATTTTCCACGGGTCGCGTCACGAGCGTTTCCATGGAATCGGGCGAGACGTTGGGATAGCTCACAGAAACGCTGATGACCGGCGGCGAGAACGACGGTAGGAGCGAAATTGCCAACCTCGGCAGCGCGAACAACCCGAGGACGATGATGGCCGTTGCGATCATGGCCACGGCCACGCGGCGGCTCACCGCAAAGCGCGCAATAGCATTGGGCCGGATGTTCGGTGGGTCGGTAAGCGGCAAGCGCGGTCTCCGGGGGGGGGTCCAGTCAAGTGGCAGGGCTCGAGGGTAAGGTACCCGCCTGAGAACCGCTTGAGGCGGTTGTTGCGCGGGCGGCTTCGTGCTATGCTACGCAGGCTTTCGGCGCGGCTTTGCCGTAGCCGCCCCCTGCCCGCCGGGGTCCGGTGGGCCGCCCAATTTTGGGTGTCCATAGAGGGACCAACGACACCGTGGAATACGAACTGACGTATATTTTACGTCCGAATCTTGAAGAAGCCGATGCCGATGCGCGCATCGACGCCATCGCCGAGCAGCTGAAAAACGCGGGCGGCGAAGTCGTCGGCATCGAGAAGATGGGCAAGAAACGCCTCGCCTACGAGATTAACGACGTTCGCGAAGGCATCTACACGACGATGCGTTTTCGCAGCGAAGCCGGTACCGGCAAGGAAATCGAACGCCTCCTTTCCTTAAACGAAGACGTGATGCGCGGACTGCTGATCAAGTTAGACAAGCACGCGTTGGCTGCCGAAAAATGGGCGCTGGCCAACCCGCGCCCGCCCGCACCGCCCGGCCCCGTGCCGCTGACCCCACCGCAGCCCATGCCCGCCGCGGCCGAAGCTTCAGACGACGAATAATGCCAGGCGTCTGGCACAAGGCCGGACCATACTTCTCGTGTACCCGCAATACGTAGCCTAGCTGAAAGAAAGAGAAGCGCACACACATGGCGGCATCATTTAACAAAGTAATCATGGTTGGGACGTTGGTTCGCGATCCCGAAATCCGATATATCGCGTCGGGAGCCGGCGTCACGAAGTTTCGCATCGCCGTTAACCCAAACAAACGCGACGCGAAGCCTGAAGACACGCTCTTCATCGACGTCGTCGCTTGGGACAAGCTCGCCGAAACCTGCAACACCTATTTAAAGAAGGGCATGTCGGCACTGGTTGAGGGCCGCCTGTCCATCCGTCAGTATGACGACAAAGATGGCAACAAGCGTCAAGCCACCGAGGTCGTGATCAACACGATGCAAATGCTCGGTTCCCGCGGCGATCGTGAAAACAGCGCCGGCGGCGGCGACGACTGGTCCGCCAAGAGCGCAGTACCAGCAGGCGGCGCGAGCGCACACGAAGACGCACTCGACGAAGAGATCCCGTTCTAATGTTGTCTCCCGGTAACTAACAAAAAAATCTGAGTTACCGTGAAATGCATTAGTTTGTGTGAAATGTTTCGCACAAGCCGGAAAATACGATGGGAAGGCCCTGATGCGTAAGGGCTTCCCATCAGTTCCCACACCGTGCTACCGAATAGAGATCTCCATATTGTGACGTCCATTTCACACTAACTCGGGCGTAAAACCGCAATTTGATCCAATAAATAAAAAAAGCCCGGCATGCGCTGGGCTTTTTTATGGCTTTATTCATTACGCGGCGCGTAATATTAACGGGTCAGATGGCGGACAAAAGTGGCGCTCAGGGTAGCTGTAGTCGATCTTGTAGCCGGTCTCTTTTTCAAGCGTATGCGTCGTTCGTAGATTCATGTAAATGAACTTGCAGAGCGTTTCGTTTATCCACGCGGTACATGGCGTTTCCGCATTTCGTGCGGTATTCGACCTGCGACCGCGAGACCAACAGTGTTCCTGATTCGACCGCTTGAGAAGGCTGAAAAAGGCCTCAATTTTCGGACGTAACCGATAAAACTGGTGAAAAATCCGGCCATTGTCTTGGTCAAACCACTTCACGAGTTCCATGACCGATTCGTGATAGGCCTTTTTCTCGTCCCGAAACCATCTTTTTTTAACCGGGATGACCGCCTTGATGCTTTGATCCCAAAGCCACGTTAGTATATCTTCCTTGAGATACGCCTTGTCGCCGAGCATGAACTGGAGTGGAAAGGTTTTTAGAGCCTCAGTCATGAGCGGCTTCACAAAGTTTATGTCATGCGTCCCCTTATTCACGGATCCGCTAAATGCGACAGCCATGACCACCATCGTCTCAACTCCAACGAGCGCGTGGCATTTCATCCAGTCAGCCCCTGGACGCTCATCTCCGTCGTACTCGACGGATTGGTAATGAGCGTTTCTTAATTGTGAGACCTTGCTTGAGTCGATAATTGCGGCTATTTCTCGGGCGCGGAACGGGAGACTGGTGATTCTCAGAAATTCGTGGAGTATCGGCGTTAAGCGCTCGTCATTCATCCACTCGGTGAGCGTATTCTGATGCGGAGGCTTCTCCATGTGAAGTGTTCCAGATTCGATCAGGCGTTCATACTCATAAATCATGGCGTCGGCCGATTTGCCCTGAACGATCTTATGCACCAGCGCCATCGCTCGAGTCACCGGGGAGGTGGCTTTTCTGCCGCCGGCAGATATCTGAGGTCTTATTGGGATGAGTCGTCCCCCACTTTTTAGTCCGCGGCAGGACCGGAAATCGCGACTGATAGTGTGAGATTCGCGGCTCGTCGAGCAAACTCTTCGGGAGTGAGATCGCCAAGCGAACTGTGT
>JALYVW010000075.1 GCA_030853005.1 Vulcanimicrobiota bacterium | reverse complement strand
GTGTCGACATCTTTACCCTGGGGCAGTACCTGCAGCCAACCAAAAAGCATCTCGCCGTTGTGGAATTCATCACGCCGGAAGCGTTCGAACGGCTCGGCGCGCTGGCCCGCAGCAAGGGCTTTCACCAGGTGGTCTCGAGCCCGCTCTCGCGCAGTTCCTACCACGCCGAACAGGCCTTTCCGGCGTAAACTCACTCTAGGCGTAGACGCCCCGGAGGCGCAAGGACTGGACCACGCGATCGATTCCGAGCATGTAGGCGGCGGTTCTGTATGGCGTATTATGCTGTTCGGCGATTTTGCGCAGCTCCGCAAAGTTCGTTAAGAGAATGTCTTCCAAGCGAGCGTTGACTTCCGACTCTTTCCAAAACAACCCCATGCGGTCTTGGACCCACTCGAAATACGATACGGTCACGCCGCCCGCGTTAGCCATGATGTCGGGAATGACGACGATGCCCGCGGCGTTGAACAAGTGATCGGCTTCGGGGGTGGTCGGGCCATTCGCGCCCTCCACGATGAGCTTCGCCTTGACTTTTGCGGCGTTGTCCACCGTGAGCACTTTTTCAAGTGCTGCCGGAACCAGCACGTCGCAGTCGCTGGTCAACAGGTCAGCATTGCTGATTTTGTCGCCGCCTTTGAAGCCGTCGAGATTGTGATTCTGCGCGACGTGCAAAATTGCCGCCGGGACGTCGATGCCGTTCGCATTATAATACGCACCGGTAACGTCGGAGATACCGATCACCCGGCATCCCCGTTCCGCGAAGAGTTTCGCTGCGTACATGCCGACGTTGCCGAAGCCTTGCACGGCGATCGTCGTGTCTTCGGGTTTCATTCCCATGTGCGACAGCTCGTCGAGCGCGCAAATCGTAACGCCGCGCCCCGTCGCTTCGACTCGTCCGCGCGACCCTCCGATCGCTAACGGCTTACCGGTAACGACTCCAGGAATCGACTGACGCATGTGCATCGAGTACGTATCCATGAACCACGCCATCGTTTGCGGGTTCGTATTGACGTCCGGAGCCGGAACGTCTTTGTCGGGACCGACGACTTCGACGAGCTCCGCTGCGTAGCGGCGCGTAATGCGCTCGAGCTCGTTTTGCGAGAGTTGCGAGGGATCGCAGGTGACCCCACCTTTACCGCCGCCAAACGGCAGGTCTACGACCGCGCATTTCCAGGTCATCCAAAACGCGAGCGCGGTCACTTCGTCCAGCGTTACCCCCGGATGGTAGCGGATGCCGCCTTTGGCCGGGCCGCGTGCGAAGTTATATTGCACGCGATAACCGGTGTAGACCTCAAATTGGCCCGAGTCGCGCTGAAACGGAATCGAAAAGATTATCTGGCGAGACGCGTGCGTGAGAATCGCGCGCATACCGGCATCCAATTCCAACAGTTTTGCCGCTTCGTTGAAGTAGGCGATACCGTCGCCGAACACCGAGACTTCGCGGGTTGACATAGTACGGGAGAGCCTCCGATTCCTTACACCAAACTCCGTAGGTTTGCAGCACGCGGGCGCATTCCCCTACGGGCAAAAGCCGTATTTAGACATTGAACTTGAAATTGACGACGTCGCCCTCGCGCATGACGTACTCCTTGCCCTCTTGACGCACGACGCCCGCGGCACGCATGGCCTCCATCGTCTTGAATTTAACAAAATCGTCGTACGCAACGATCTCGGCGCGAATGAAGCCACGCTCGATGTCGCTGTGAATCTTTCCCGCCGCCTGCGGCGCCTTGCTCCCGCGCTCGACGGTCCATGCCCGAACCTCTTTCTCGCCCGCCGTGAGGAACGTCATGAGGCCGAGCAGGTCGTAGGCGGAGATCACCAGCTGGTCCAGTCCGCCGCGACCGATGCCCAATTCGGCGCAGAATTCCAGAGCCTCGTCTTGCGTCAATCCGGCGAGTTCGGACTCCACTTTCCCGCAGAAAGCGATCACCCCACTGCCTTCGCGCTCGGCGATCTGCTGCACCGAGGCCAAGAGGGGGCCGGGGACGGCGATCTGGGCTTCGTCGATGTTGGCGACGTACAACAGCGGTTTGGCGGTAAGCAGAAAAGACTCAGCAGCAACCTGGGCCTCCATCGAGTCCTTGGGAAAGCTACGGGCGGGCGTCCCATTCTCCAAAGCGGCAAGCAGCGCTTGGGCTGCATCGAGTTGGCCTCGTAACTTCGGGTTGACCCGCGCTTCCCGTTCCAGCTTATCGGCGCGCTTGCGCAGGGTGGCCAGGTCCGCGAGCGCCATCTCGATGTTGATGATCTCGATGTCTCGCGCCGGGTCGGGATCACCCTCGACATGCGTCACGTTGCCGTCCTCGAAGCAGCGCACCACCATGGCGATGGCATCGGTCTCGCGGATGTGGCTTAAGAACGCGTTGCCGAGCCCTTGCCCGGAGCTCGCCCCGCGCACCAAACCGGCGATATCGACAAAGCGCATCGTTGCCGGCACGATCCGTTGCGAACGAACGAGCTCGGCCAGCACGTCCAGGCGCCCGTCCGGAACCGGGACTTCGCCAACGTTCGGCTCGATCGTCGCAAAAGGGTAATTCGCGGCCAGCGCCTGTGCGGACCGCGTGAGCGCGTTGAAAATGGTGGACTTGCCGACGTTAGGCAGCCCTACAATACCGCAGGATAAAGCCATGGTGGGTGGCGCGACATTTCGCTGGCGCGCCCGCTGGTGCCTACGCTTGTATCGCTCGGCGCCGTGGCGGCGACCAAAGGATTGTTATTCGTAGCGTAGGATAGATTAGTCATGCGGCAGATGAAGGTGGACAAGTTGGGTATCGACTTACTGACGCACGACCCCGTCGTCGTTCTCAAAGATTTGGACGGCAAGCGAATCCTTCACATCGTGATCGGTCCCTTCGAAGCCACGGCGATCGCGCTTGCGCTGGAGGGCGCGCCCGTGCCGCGGCCACTGACGCACGATCTGATGCGCATGCTCTTGGAAACCTTCGAAACGCATTTGGAACAAGCCGTCATCGCGGACATTCGCGAGTCCACGTTTTATGCCAAACTCATCCTGCGGCGTAACGGCGAAGTGCAAGAAATTGACGCGCGGCCGTCGGATGCAATCGCGCTTGCCCTACGCACCAATTCGCCAATCTACGTGGCCGACAAGATCGTTCTCGAAGAGAGCGCGCCCGATGAATCCGCGGATGCAGAGAGCGACGAGCGCTTCAAGAAATTTATCGACGACCTTCGCCCCTCGGATTTCGATCGTTAGCCGAGGGGCGCGGCCATCTACCTCGAAGCATCGAGCGTAGCCACACCACCTAAAACAAGGAGCATATGGAAACCACGGAACGTGCCGACATCGGCGTATTCGGCGGGTCTGGATTTTATTCGCTGATCGAAAACGCCCGCGAAGTTTGGGTTGAGACCCCCTACGGTATGCCAAGCGACAAAATTGCGCTCGGCGAGATGGCGGGCAAAAACGTCGCTTTTCTTCCGCGCCACGGCAAGGACCATCGTTTCCCCCCGCAATCGATCAATTATCGTGCGAATTTGTACGCCATGAAAATGCTCGGCGTCTCATCCATAATAGCGCCGAACGCATGCGGGTCGCTCAAAAAAGACGTCGCGCCGGGTTCGATGGTCGTGTGCGATCAGCTCGTTGACCGCACCTCCGGGCGCAAGGACACGTTCTTCGATGGTCCGGTTACAACGCACGTGAGCTTTGCCGATCCCTATTGCCCGACACTCCGCCCGATTGCCGTGGACGCGTTGCGCGGACTCGGTATCGAAACGCACGAACGCGGAACGGTCGTCGTCATCCAAGGCCCTCGATTCTCGACGCGTGCGGAATCCCAATGGTTCCAAAGCCAGGGTTGGGAAGTCATTAACATGACGCAGTATCCCGAGAGCTATCTCGCGCGCGAGTTGGAGATCTGCTTCGTCAACATCTCGCTGATCACCGATTACGACGTGGGCCTTGCGGGAATGAAGCCCGTCTCGCACCACGACGTCATCGAAGTTTTTCAAAAGAACAATGCACGGGTGAAGAGCGCGATTTCGAAAATCGTCGAGCGCATAGATATTGCCGCCGATTGTCCGTGCCGACACGCCTTAGAAGGCGCTCGGGGATAAGCGTGCAAGTTCCCGGCCGTCCAACGATCGATGCGGGGATGTACGTTGCTGCGCTCGGACTCTACGCGAAGAACCTCGCCGTCGCGCTGCCACCGCTCGTCGCCGCCATCGTCGCGTACTTGCTTACGTTTCTGAGCGGACCCATTACGGATCCGGTGGGTGGAGCGGGGGGCGGCATCTTCGGCCTGATCTCGCAGCTCTTATTCGGATTCGCGTTCGGCGTCTCGGTGATCTTCGCCGACGGCGCGTGGCGGCACAGCCGCGCGAATGTGCGCTCCGCCTGGGACGAGGGCCGGCGCAAAGCCGGTAATATCGTCCTGGCGTCGCTTGGTTTCTTCTTCCTCATTTATGTCGCGCAAATGGTCGGAGGACTGCTGCAACTCGGGTGGATGGGCAGTTCGCTTCTCGGCGCGCTTGCGGTGTTCGGTTTGATCTATACGCTACCGGCGGCATCGATCGGCGGCGTTCCCGCGGTCGCCTCGCTCAACCGCTCGGTACAAATGGCGCGCGCCCGACCGCTTTCAACCGCCGTACTCGCCGTCGTAAGCCTGTTCGTGTACTATTACGTCGGCATCATCCTACCCGACGTCATCGCTCCATACGGCCCGGCAAACGCGATCGCGCACATTCTCTTGCCTGCCGCCGCGATCGGATACGTCGCACTCGTCGCGGCGAAAGCCTACGCAGATCTGGCGTTTTCAGCGTACTGGCGTTAGGGACATCCGCACGAACTCGCCGACCAGCGCGGGCGTGACGTTGGTCCTGGCCAGGCGTTGCGCCTGCGTTATTTTCGCCAAAGCACCGACCGCGTGTGCGGCGTCCGCGCCGGGCAAGCTACGCAGCGCCGTCGCATAGTCGAGGGCGAGGAGGGTCGCACCGTCGCCGCTCGTCGCGAGAACGATCCAATCGCGCACCAGCGTCTTGATCAGTTCCAGTCCGTCATCCAACGTTTCGCGGCTCGCCCAACCCGCTTCGGGCGTTCCGCCCCGAACGACCTCGAAAAACCAGCGCGCGACATTTGCTCGCAGCGCTTCCTCTTCATCTTCCAACGCCGCCAGAGCGCGCGTTACGCTTCCCTGAGAGAGCGCCGCTCCGATCTGCGCTCGATCCGGCTCCACTCCCGCGCGACCGAGAAGTGTGGCGACTTGGCTTGTTTGAAGCGGGGGAAAGCGGATTTCAATTAATCGAGAGCGGATCGTTTCCAGCAAACGCCCCGAAGTTGACGTTGTGAGCAACAAAACGACGTTGGGCGGCGGCTCTTCAAAAAATTTGAGAAGCGCGTTTGCGGCATGGTGCGTGGCAAAATCGACATCTCCAAGAATGAAGATGCGAAATCCGCCGCTATACGACTGCAAAGAGAGTTGGCGCACCAAATCGCGCGCCGTCATTTCTTCACCCTCGTGAAAACCCAAGGCGGAGTCGGTGTCGCCGATCTTCAGAGCGCCCGCGCTTTCGAGGAGATCCGGATGGCGCGTTTCTTTGCGTCCGATCAGCCGGCACGACGCGCACGTACCGTCGTAACCGACCACGCCTTCCTTCGGCGCCTCGCACAAGAGTGATTGGGCCAAGCGCCGGGCAAATGTCTTCTTACCAACCCCCTGTGGTCCGGTAAAAAGATAGCCGTGCGCGATCGTGTCCTTGCGCAGCCGCGAAAAGAACGCACGAGGCCCCTCCGCGCCGACGACGTCGAAGAGCAATTCGCTCATGCGGAGGCGCCCAACGCGTCGAGAGCGGCGGCTAGGACCTCATCCGGCGATCGCTCGCCGTCGATGACAGAGAACCGTTGCGGCTCGGCGCGCGCGAGTGCCAAAAATCCTTCGCGCGCGCGCCGATAAAAATCGATCGTTTGTGCGTCCATGCGATCGCTCGGACCGCGCGACGCGACGCGTGCGCGCGAGACCTCGACCGAAACGTCAACTAGCAACGTACGATCCGGGTAGAGACCCCCGGTAGCCGAGTCGCACAGCGAACGCACGAGCGCGATGTCCAACCCGCGGCCGTACCCTTGGTAGGCGAGCGACGAATCCAGGTAGCGGTCGCACAAGACGGTGCGTCCCGCCGCAAGCGCCGGCCGAATGGATTCGCCCACAAGTTGCGCGCGCGAAGCGTTCATGAGGAACGCTTCGACCAACGGTTCGATCGCCGCGCCCGGGCGAAGGAAGATGTCCCGTACGGCGTCGCCCACCGCGCTTCCGCCGGGCTCACGCAAAAGGAGCAGGTCGCGCCCTCGCGCTCGCAAGTGCGTCGCAACCGCTTCCAGGAGCGTCGATTTGCCGCTGCCCTCGATCCCCTCGAACGAGATAAACATTCGAGGGGGAGGTTTTATACCGTGACTTCGCCGCCCTTGAAAATGCGGACGCGCCGGTTGGGTTCCAGCCCCGTGCTGCGCGACTGCAAGCGGTATTTTTCCGCCAATTGGTGCTGCATGCGACGCACGTACGAGGTTTGCGGCGAGAGCTCGATCGCGCGGCTGTCCAGCAAAACTTGATAGACGGCCTCCTCGGCTTCGCGCAACGCGATCTCTTCGTCGTCGATCGAAGGCAGGTTGAAGACGTCTTTGAGGCAGGTCTGAATCTGCGTCGTCGTGTTGGTTTTGATCGAGTAAATCGGCACGTTTTCAGAGGCGATCTGCTTGAGTTTCGGCTGTTCTTTACGCTCCAGGGTCTTCAAGGTTAGGACCACGTCAGCATCGTCCCAATTGCGCGCGATGGATGCGTTGACACGCAGGTTGTGGATGGCGCGTTCGATTTTATTGCGCGACACACCATAGGGGAAAATGAGCATCGGCCGGTCGCGCTCGTCGTCCATTTCGAGGTCGTGCGCGTGCGCCGAAGAGAGCTGCGGCATCGATTCCGGGTCCACTTCTTGAAGGATCTCCACGCGACCGGCGGCCGTTCGTTGGCGAACTTCGGGTTGCGGCTGATACCCGCGCAAAAGCGCATCGACCACGTCCGCCACGTTTTTGTGAATGGCCAACCGATCGCGCTCCTGAATTTCAACCAGCATATCGAACGTCGGCGGCGCTTTGCGCTCCAGCACGGTCTTGCGCGTGCCGCGGCGACGCGCTTCCTCATCGGAGAGCGTCACCGCGCTGATGCCGCCCACCAAGTCCGACAAGGTCGGATTCATCAGCAAATTTTCTAGCGTTTGCCCGTGGGCCGTCCCGATGAGCGCCACGCCGCGCTCGGCGATGGTGCGCGCTGCTTGGGCTTCGGCCTCCGTGCCGATTTCGTCGATCACGATGACCTGCGGCATGTGGTTCTCGACCGCTTCGATCATGACCGCGTGCTGTTCGGCTGGGTTGGCGACTTGCATGCGCCGCGCCGTTCCGATGCCGGGATGAGGGATGTCCGAGTCGCCCGCTATTTCGTTGGAAGAATCGACGATGACGACGCGCTTGCGATCCTCCGCAAGCATGCGCGCGCATTCGCGCAGCATCGTGGTCTTTCCGACGCCCGGACGGCCGAGCAAACAAATGGACTGCCCGCTTCGCAAGATATCCAGGATGATGTCGATCGTCCCGGACACCGCACGTCCCGCGCGGCACGTCAACCCCACGATGGTTCCGGTGCGGTTGCGTATCGCGCTGATACGATGCAGCGTTTGCTCGATGCCGGCGCGGTTGTCCGCACCGAATGGCGACAAGCGCGAACACACGTGGGCGATGTCCTCGTGCGTTACTCGCGTATCGGAAAGATAGACAAAATCGTTTTCGAACCGGGCCTCAGGCGGACGCCCTAAGTCCAACACGACCTCGATAATCAGATCGAGGTTGGTTAGGCGAACGAGCGATTGCCTGATGGGGAGCGGGAAAATATCGAGGAGTTGGGTGAGTTCCCAGCCCGGAGAGACGGATTCGGCTTTGAGCGCCAATACAGACCCTCTCTTGTCGTCTATGTCGCACATCCTATGCTTGACGACCGGCCGCATCCTTGCGGTACGCAGAGCGTTTTGACGTGTTTTTCCATGATCGGCCCGTTAACCTTCGTGCGCTGCCTTGCTTATGAAAATTGGTGGTATGGCTGCCATCCTTATGTGTGGTTCATAACGCTCGGCATCGCTCCAGCGTTGCGGGAACGGTCGAACGCGAGCCGCGTCACACCACCACGCGGATGGTACGCAACTCCTTATCGTACGGACCCTGCATGCGCACCCCAGCCTTGATCTCCAGATTGAGATAGTCGATGATTTCGTCGGTGATTTCTTCGCCCGGGGAGATTACGGGAATGC
>JALYVW010000170.1 GCA_030853005.1 Vulcanimicrobiota bacterium | reverse complement strand
CACATCTGCTTGATTGCGAGGACTGGCCACAGCCGTATAACCAGCGTGGTTTAATCGTGCGCGCCGAAGTGCTTGCGCGACGCGATCCAATCCTTGCCCTCGAAATGCTGGCGGCCCATGCGGAGGCCTTCACCTCGCACGAGGCCCGGTTCGGCTATCTCGTGACGCCCGCGTTCGCTTACATCAAGACGCGCAACTTCGACGGCGCCGGTGAGATGTTGGTGGCGGCGAAAAAATTCGTTCAAGGCGACCCCGTGCGCGATGCCCGGCTCGCGTACGAGTGCTTGCGACTCAATTGGTCGACTCGGCAATACGATCTCAACTCTCCCGACTTCGCAGTCGCCATGCGCGAGCTGAACGCCGGCGCACAATTCCGCGCGCTTGCGCTGCGCTCGTGGATGCACGCGGGACTGGAGGATTATGCCGCGCAGTCGAGCGATCTGCTCGCGGCGTTCCGTTATTTCCGGGACGATGCGAGCAGCTGCGACGTCTCCAGCGTTGCGATTTCGCTTCATGCGTTGCTCCGTCTGGCCTTCGACGCCATTCGCGTCGGCAAAGCCGCGTACGAAGAGCTGGAGTGGACGCCCGATATTCAAGATCTGCAGTTTATGTGTCTTCGCGCGCTCGCTTGGGCGTCGGTTCACCAGGGTGATCCCGGACGCGCTCAATGGCTCTTTAAGGAATCGAAGGAACTCGCACCCTCTGTCGTTTGGCAGGTGGTCGCGCATCTCGACCGAGCGTACGTCGCTCGGGCGAATCGCAATGAAACCTGGGCAGCGGAAGAGCTGGCCCAAGCCCATGCGATCGCGCGCAACGTCAAGTGGGATGAGAGGCGCGGCGAAGAGCGTCAAGCCCTCGTCATGCTCGCCGAACTCTTCGCGCCGACCGATATGATTCAAGCCCAGGGCTACGTGTCTACCTACATGAAGCTTGGCACCGACAGCATGAGCCCAACGCTGGCCGCCGCCCACGAACGGCGCTTTACAGCGTATGAAAACTATGCGTAGTGGCCGCGTTCAAGCCGTGCTTGGAAATACGCGCTACGGCGTCGCTGGAATTTGCCTACGACGTGTTTGCCCAACTGCGCCATGCCTGTCGCGCCGCATTTGCGGCCCGCGCCCTCTACGAACTCACGGGCGACGCGCAGTGGCTCGAAAAGGCGCGCAAGCAGTCTGTGCAGTTCCCGGATAGCCCGATCTATCGGAGCTTACACGAGTCCGTTCAAAACCGCGAGCCGCAACTCCCGTCGGGTCTGACACCCATGCAACGGCAAATAGCGATCGCGCTCACGCAAGGAATAGACTTGAACGACCTCTCCCGCCGCTTTAGCCGGAGTACGTTCACGTTACAGAAACAGATCGAAATCATTTTCACCACGTTGGGCGTAAAGTCACGCGATGGGCGTCCGGATTATCGTCGACGACTTCGGAACCGGCTATAGCTCCTTGTCCTATCTTAAACGGCTGCCTGTTCACGCAATCAAAATCGACAAGTCGTTCATCAACGACGTTACCCGCGATCCTCACGGTCATGGTATCGTGAAAGCCATTACGACATTGGGCCAGACGCTCGGGCTGCGGATCATTGCGGAGAGTATCGAGACCGAAGCGCAGTGGGAGTTCGTGCGCTCGTTGCGCTGCAATCAGGCGTAAGGTTTCGATTTCTTCCGGGCGCTGCGCGCCGAGAAGTTACGGCAGAGCCTCTCGGAGCAAGAGTCGGAGCACAAAGGAGGGGACGCTCGGGTCATTCCACTCTGCGGCACGAACTAGCCACAGTCTGTTCGCGCTGGGGTATGGATGCATTCCTTAGTGGGAATGTGGAGACGACAGGGTTCGAACCTGCGACATCCGCGTTGCAAACGCGGCGCTCTACCAGCTGAGCTACGTCCCCGCGCATCGCTATTACAAGTCTACAAGCCGAGGGCCCTTTCCGCCCTTGATGTGAAGTGTCGCGGGTAGCATAATACAAGTGGCCGGAGGCGCCCCATGATCGCCAGCCTACTGCTTTCGTCAATCTTTGGCGTCCCATGCTGGGATATGCTTGATGATGCGATTCGCCGCCGTGCATCCGCAGTTCACCCTGCGTATGTGTCGTACGACGAGCGCATTTTTGTCCAAGAAAACCGCGTTCCGCTCATGCGAAGCACCACCCACGTCGACTATCGGGACGATGGCTTGGCGCGTGTGGCCGACGAGCGGTTTAGTAACGTTCCCTACATAACGACCCGCGAAGAGCCCGGACCACCCGAACTGGGTCCGTATGGTAACGGGCGCGAAAGCTGGTTATCCGCCAATGGCCCAGGACTGAAGCTCATTGGCGACGTGCGTAGTCA
>JALYVW010000025.1 GCA_030853005.1 Vulcanimicrobiota bacterium | reverse complement strand
GTAGCGGGGTATGCTTATAGAGCTGATTGAGAACGATTTTGGGCGTCGCGCTGCGCTGCAGCTCGACGACGACGCGCATTCCTTTGCGGTTGGATTCATCATCCAGCCGCGCGATGCCCTGAATGCGCTTCTCGGCGTGCGCGTCCGCAATCGCTTCGACGATGCGGCCCTTGTAGACCTGATAGGGAATTTCGGTAATGACGATCTTGTGCTTGCCGCGCTCTTCGATGATCTCCGCTTTGCCGCGAATGATGATCGATCCGCGCCCACTCTTGTAGGCCTCACGAATCATCCCCTCGCCCATGATCGTGCCGCCCGTCGGGAAATCGGGTCCCTTGACGATGTCGCATAGTTCGTCATCGGTGACGTCGGCGTTGTCCACAATCGCGGCTAAAGCATCAGCTATTTCTCCCAGATTGTGGGGCGGGATGTTCGTCGCCATCCCAACGGCGATGCCGCTGGAACCGTTGACCAACAACTGGGGTAGCCGCCCAGGCAGCACGGCCGGTTCGGTTCCTTGGTTATCGAAATTCGGAATGAACGGGACGGTATCTTTATCGATATCGGCGAGCGCTTCCATCGCGATTCGCGCGAGCCGCGCTTCAGTATACCGGTAAGCGGCGGGCCGATCGGGGTCGATGGAGCCGAAATTTCCGTGCCCGTCGACAAGGGGATAGCGCAACGTAAAATCTTGAGCCATGCGCACGAGCGCGTCGTACACGGAAGAATCGCCGTGCGGGTGATAGGACTTCAGCACTTCGCCGATGACACCGGCGCATTTGCGGTGCTGCTTCGAGGGGTCCATATTCATCTCGCGCATCGCGTAAAGGATGCGGCGCTGAACCGGCTTTAGGCCGTCGCGAACGTCGGGAAGCGCGCGCGAGGCAATGACCGACATCGCATAGGAGAGGTAACTCTCCCGCATTTCGTCTTCGACGTTAATCTGCGAGATGATATCGTTATTCAACTTGTTCCTTACAGGGTCGCGAAGCCGAAAAATGGCCTACGTCAGGATAGTGCGCATTCGCGCGAGAATCAGTCTTTTTCTTCGACAAAACTATGCATCGAACATTTCAATCAGAAGCCGAACTGCGCGCATATGCAGCCGAATTCGTTCGCACGCTGCGGGCGGGCGACGTGATCGCCCTTTCGGGCCCGTTGGGGTCGGGGAAAACGACCTTCGTGCGGGCGGCGGCACAGGAGCGACTGGGGGGCGACCCAGCGTCCAGTCCGACCTTTACGTTCTGGCACCGCTATGCCGGAAACCCGCCCATCGACCATCTCGATTTTTATCGTATCGACGACCCCTCGGAAACGGCGGAGCTTGGGCTCGAGGAGGCTTTCGACGGCTCGGGGATTGCTTTTGTGGAGTGGTGGACGAACGCACCCCACCTCTTGCCGCGGCGGCGTTATGAAGTCGACCTGGACGGCAAGGGCGACGGACCGCGCCGCATGTCGATCGTCTTACACGAATGATCATCCTGGCTATCGACGGCGCCCTGGGAGATTTCAGCTGCGCGATCCTCGACGGAATCAGCGTGCGTTCACGGCGCGCGACCGGTTCCAAACGCGCACTCGAGAACGGACTCTCGAGCATCGCGGACGCCATGCGCGAAGCGTCGCTGGGGCCGGCGACCGTGGAACGTATCGCCTGCGGCGTGGGACCCGGTGGCTTTACCGGGCTGCGGATAGCGCTGAGCTATGCGAAGTCACTCGCGCAGGCGTGGCACATACCGATCGTGGGCGTCTCTTCCTTCGACGTTGTGGAATATGGCCTGCGGTTTGACGGCCCGATGCTCGCGAT
This sequence comes from Vulcanimicrobiota bacterium, assembly GCA_030853005.1. GTDB lineage: Bacteria > Vulcanimicrobiota > Vulcanimicrobiia > Vulcanimicrobiales > Vulcanimicrobiaceae > JALYVW01. Next base: position 19,391 of record JALYVW010000025.1, on the reverse strand, counting down.
CGTGGTGGGCCGCCCAGGCGTCATCTCCGTTCGTTTCCAACAGGACGGTCGTTATCGCCGCTCGTCGGGATTGATTGCCGACGCGCTCGACGCCCTCGGGCCGTTGCCCGAAACCCTATCGGCGGCAGGCGCGACGGAGGACGTGCTCGACGCGCTTGCCGAACGCGGAATAGTCGTGCGCGCACTTTCAAGCGAAACCGAGATGCCGGCCGTAACGGTCGCCCGGGTGGCTGCCTCGCGCGAGCCCGCGTTCTCACTGCACGAGCTGCGCGCCGATTACGGCGAGGCGCCCGCGGTTAAAGCACCAAAAGCCCCATGAAGGCGCAGCTGGATTGCCGCGGCGATGCGACTCCGCCGCAACTCGATATCGCGTCGATGGATGAGACCGATATCCGCGAGGTCGTGCGGATCGAAGCGCAGTCCTTCTCAACCACGTGGCCCGCCGACGCGTTCGTCCGAGAGTTGCACGAAAACAAATTGGCTCATTACTTCATCGGCCGCTTCGAAGACCGGGCCGTCGCGTATGGCGGTTTGTGGGTGATCTTGGAAGATTCCCACGTTACAACTATTGCGGTTGATCCCGGATTTCGAGGCCGCAAATTCGGGGAAGTCATGCTGCTGAAGTTGCTGGATGAAGCGATCGAGCGCGGTGCGTCGTGGATCACACTCGAGGTGCGCGAAACCAACGTCGTAGCACAAAACCTGTATCGGAAATACGGCTTCACCGTCGTCTCGACGCGCAAGGGCTACTACAGCGATAACGATGAGAATGCCCTCGTCATGTGGGCGGGAAATTTGAAGAGCGCTCTCTATGCAAACCGCCTAACGGCGTTGCGGTCCGCGCTGTTCGCGTGACGGCCGAAGCGCTGGATTTTGCGACCGTGTCGAAACGCGTGCGCGGCGATCTCGCGCAGCGGCACCGCTACGCGCATTGCGTGAGGGTCGCGCGGCTGGCTTCACGCCTCGCTCGCATTCACGGAGAAGACCCCCATCGCGCGATGCTCGCCGGTATGCTCCACGATCTCGCGCGTTTGTATTCGGCCGAAAAACTTCTGGCGGAAAGCGCTCGGTGCGGCGTGCCCGTGGACGAGTACGCAAGCAAAAATCCCATCGTTTTACACGCACCGCTTGGAGCCGCACTGGCGCGCGAACGCTTTGGCGTTACGGACCGGGACGTACTTTCGGCAATCGCCAAGCATACGCTAGCCGCCGCAGAAATGTCCCTTTTGGATACCATCATTTTTCTCGCCGATGGACTGGAACCCGGGCGCGTCTTCGAAGCTCGCGACCGGCTCGTTCGCCTTGCCGAGCGGGATTTGAGCGCCGCCCTGCGCGGTACGCTCGCCGCGCATATGGCCCACCTGCACGAACAGGGAATACGCCCGTCACCGCAAACGGCGGAGGCGGCAGACGCGTTTTTGGCGCGCCACGACTTGGAGGCAACCCCTGGCTGAATTACTGGATGTGGTACGCGAAGCGGCGCTCGATAAAAAAGCCGAAGACCTCATCGAAATCGACATCGCCGGAAAGACGATTATTGCCGACACCTTCGTCATCGCAACCGGACGGTCCAAAATCCAAACGCGCTCCATCGCCGATGCCATCGTCGAAAAAGTCAAGGAGGGCGGCTTTCCGGTAGGGCGGACCGAGGGCTACGGCGAGGGAACGTGGATCCTTCTCGATCTCGGTCCCGTCGTGGTGCACGTTTTTACGCCCGAACAGCGGCTGTTTTACAATCTCGAGCGGCTCTGGGCCAATGCCGCAGATCGTCAGGCGCAAATATCATGAGCAAACGCGTTCACGCGGGCTATGAAAGCCGCGACTCCCGATTCCGCAAAAACCGCTGGCTGCGGCTCGGCGTCTGGATCTTCCTCATCATTTTCGCGTTTAGCGTCGTAGGAGGCATTTTTGTCTTCAGCACGGCGTCGTCACGGTAGAAACATCGTCGCAATGAGCGCGGTAGATACCGAAGTAAGGGGAATAGCTTTCGTGATGAAGATTCAACGTGCTGGGACGGCCGTGCTCGCCCTGGTTCTCGCTGCAGCAACTCCCGGGCTTGCCCGCGACTCGTTCGTGCAGGACGGCGCCTCGATGTTCGCTCCGGCGACGGTCGCTTCGGTCAATCAGCGCATCCAAAACTTCAGCTCGCAGACCGGCAAAGAAATCGTCGTGGTCACCGTGGCTTCGGTTCCCGGGGGAACCTTAAACGATGTGCACACAGCCGCGCAGCAAGCGTTTGCGCAACAAGCCGTCAACGGCGTCCTGATCTACATCGACAAGGGTGACCGCAAGGATTACATCGTTCCCGACGCTGCCGGGCAGCGCGCGGGGTGGTTCACAGCACCAACGTTAACGTCTATTCGAACGTCCATGGAATCGGAGTTCCGCCAAGGGAACTTCGACGCCGGTCTGACCGCCGCGGTCGGTGGAACCCTCGATGTGTACCGCTCGCACATGGGTTCGCTGAACGGCGGCAACGTGGCGAACGGCGCCGCGAGATCGGGCTACGGAGCTGCCGGTGGAGCCGGCGGAGGAGTGCCTTTTAACATGTTCTGGATTATCGTTTTCGTCGTGATCGGGTTCTTGATTCTCCGCTCCATCATGCGCGCTTCACGCGGACCGAGGTACGGTCCAGGTCAAATGGGCGGCCCTATGGGCGGCGGCTATGGCTACGGCGGCGGGGGCGGCTTTTTTAGCGGTTTACTCGGCGGCCTGGGCGGCGCGTGGCTTGGCAATCAAATGTTCGACCGCGACGGCGGCGGCAGCGGCGGCGGAGACACTGGCGCCGGAGGCGCGTGGGGCGGCGGCGCACCGGGAGGTCAGGCGGACGCGGGCGGCTGGCAGTCCGACGGCGGCCAAGCCGGCATTGGAAGCGGCGGAGATTTTGGCGGCGGCGGCTTCGGCGATTCCGGGGGCGGCTTCGGCGATTCGGGCGGTGGCGGCGGCGACTCGGGCGGCGGCGGCTGGTAACGCCTCGGTTTTGGAATGAACCCTGGCGGCAGATGAGAAAAAGCAAGCGGATGCGACGCTTGCTTTTTTGTATTCTTGCCTTTGGATTGTGCGGAACGTTCGCTTCCGCCCCCGCCCACGCTACCACCTATAGTCCCAGCTTGTACGCTGCGATGCGCTACCGTCTCGTCGGACCGTTTCGCGGAGGGCGCGCCATAACGGTCGCCGGCATACCGGGCGACCCGAAGACGCTCTACTTCGGCGCCGTCGGCGGAGGCGTGTGGAAGTCAAGCAACGGCGGGCGAACGTGGGATCCTATCTTCGATTCGCAACACGTCGCATCGATCGGCGCGGTCGCGCTCGCGCCGAGCGATCCAAACATCGTGTATGTCGGATCCGGAGAAGCGGACATGCGTTCCGACATTCAAGCCGGTGACGGGATGTATCGTAGCGGCGACGCGGGCAAAACGTGGACGCACATCGGATTAACCGACACTCGCCAAATCGCCAAAGTCGTCGTCGATCCCCACGATGCGAATGTGGTATACGTGGCCGCGCTCGGCCATCAATACGGACCTAACGACGAGCGAGGCGTTTTTAAAACCACCGACGGCGGCCGCACGTGGGACAAAGTGCTCTTCGAGGATGCGAACACCGGCGCGATCGATCTGTCGATGGATCCGCGCGATTCCCGCGTCCTCTTCGCCTCGCTCTGGCAGACGCGCCGGCCCCCTTGGAACGTGTATCCGCCAAGCAACGGCCCGGGAAGCGGCCTGTATAAAACGACCGACGGCGGCGCGCATTGGACGCACGTTGTCGGTCACGGATTTCCCGCGAAGGTCGGGCATGTCGGGATCACAATTTCTCCGGCGGATCCATCTCGGGTGTACGCGCAAGTCGACACCGATAACGAAGCGACCGGCGGAGTCTACCGCTCCGACGACGCTGGTGCCACTTGGGTGAAAGCCGATCCGGAAACGCGCATTTGGAAGCGCGGCTGGTACTTCGGGCAGATCGTCGCCGATCCGAAAAATCGCGACCGCGTGTATACGATGAACACCTCGACCTATCGTTCCGACGATGCCGGAAAAACGTTCGATGCCATCAAGGGTGCGCCGGGCGGCGATGACTACCATGCACTCTGGATCGATCCGCAGGATACGAGCCGTTTGTTGCTCGGCGGCGATCAGGGAGTGCTGCAATCGGAAGACGGCGCGCGAACGTGGACATCTTGGTTCAACCAGCCGACGGCGCAGCTCTATCACGTGGCGGCGGACAATCGCTTCCCGTATTGGCTTTACGGCGCGCAACAAGATTCGGGCGGCGTCGCCGTGCCCAGCCGCAGCCGCCACCGGGGCATTAGCCAGCTCGATTGGCGTCCGCTGGACGCGCCGGGAGAAAGTGGCTATGCCGCTCCCGATCCGCTGCATCCCGGGACGGTTTTCGGATCGAATGTTTCTAAAGAAAACGTCGATCTGGGCGGAAATGTAAGCGTTGATCCGACGGTTACATTTCCGGGAACAATTTGGCGTAGCACGTGGACGCTACCGCTCGTTTTTTCGCAAGCAGATCCGCATGCGCTCTATTTCGCGCACCAGCGGATCTTCCGAACGCGCGACGGCGGAAAGACGTGGCGTTTGATCAGCCCCGATTTAACGCGCCGCATAAACACGGTGCCGTCCACGCTGGATCCGGCGACTGTCGCCGATAGCACCGGGCTCGCGCGCCGCGGAGTCGTGTACGCGATTGCGCCCTCTCCCATTCGTGCCAATACCATCTGGGCAGGAACGGACGACGGCTTGATCTGGCTGACGCGCGACGGCGGGCGAGTGTGGAACGATGTCACTCCGCACGCTCTTACGCCCTGGAGCAAAGTGGCGATTCTCGACGCCTCGCATTTCGACGCGCAAACCGCTTATGCGGCCGTCGACCGGCATCGTCTCGAAGACCGCAAGCCTTACATCTACCGCACGCACGACGGTGGCGCTCACTGGACGCTCGTGACGTCGGGTATTCCGAGCGGCTCTTTTGTGAATGTCGTCCGGGAAGATCCCAAGCGCAAAGGTTTGCTCTACGCCGGCACCGAGTACGGTATGTACGCGTCGTTTGATGACGGGGATTCGTGGCAGCCAATCCAAGCGAACCTGCCGACCGCGTCGGTGCGCGATATCGCATTTCGCAACGACGACATGGCGATCGCTACGCACGGACGTTCGTTCTGGATCATGGACGATGTAACGCCGTTGCGCGATGTTTCGGCGGCCGCCAGCAGCGAGAGCACCTATCTCTACCGTCCGGCGCCGGCATATCGATTGAACCCGGGCACGGATGAAGGCACACCGGTTCCGCTCGATGAGGCGCAAGGCGAAAATCCGCCAACCGGCGCGATCCTCGACTACGTGCTTAAGAGAGCCGGCGGACCCGTTACGATCGACATCTCCGATTGGTCCGGCAAAATCGTGCGGCACTATTCGAGCACGGATAAACCGATCGCACCGAATCCCCGCTCCCTCGACATTCCGGCCTACTGGATTCATCCGGTGCTTCCGCCTTCGAGCGCGCTTGGCCACAACCGGTTCGTCTGGGACCTGCACGATGGCACGCGCAACGGACCCATGGTTCCACCCGGCCGTTACCGGGTGACGCTCTCGGCAAACGGCAAACGTTTTTCGCAACCGCTCACCATACTGGCGGATCCGCGACTGCACGCAACGGCGACGTCGCTCGAACAACAGTATGCGCTCGCGATGCGCATCGAAAGCGCTCAGACTCGACTCGATCGCTTTGCCAAGGCGTTTGGCGCGCGCAAAAACCGTGCGGCTTATCGTCGAAATGAGGCGCAACTTACCCACCTTTTCCAAGGCACTGCTCCCACAAACACGCCTGACGATTCGGTAGGCAAACCGTCACACGACTTTTCAAGCCTATTCTACGTGCGTGGCGCGCTGCAGGGGCTAGGGCAACAAGTCGAATCCCGCGATGGCGCGCCTACCCCCGACGACTATTCCGCCCTGCACCAAATCGAAGCCGTCATGGCTTCGACGATGGCGAAAATCGAGTCCCTAGCGCGCTGATCGCTTAGCGCGCGGCACGGTCGTACCATCGCGCCAGATCCGCTTTGTATTTGGCAAGGGCCGGGATATTGAGATAGATCATATGGCCGGAATCGTAGAATCCATAGCTGATATTTTGCTGCAGCTTGGGTGGTAAGTTGAGATGTTCTAACGTGTATACCGTTGCGAAGTAGGGCGTCGCAAAATCGTAACGGCCGTTGGCTGAAAAAACTTTGAGGTGCGCGTTGCTGGCCATGGCTTCGGCAAGATCCGGCGCTACGTTCGCCGGCGGGTCGTTCCCATTGTGATGCATGTCCCAGCGCGCTCCAAGCTGTCCGCCGTAGGCCGTCGGCCGGTACTGCAGGTCGCTCGCGTAGTGCAGCGTGTCGCGAATATAGGTGTTGAACGTGCCGACGAACGCCCCGGATATACCGACGTCGGAGGGATCCCAACTTGGCGTATCCGCCTCTCCGTCGATATCGTAGGTTGTGAATCGCCCGTCGTAACGTCCGGCGATGCGGCCACCCGCGCGTAGGAGTTCCTTTTCGAAGCGCGGATAGGAAACTCGCAAATTTGAATCGAGGATGAATTGCGGAGACAAGCCGAGATACTCGTGCAGTTTTGCGACCACAGCGGCGTACTCGCCCGCGTTTAAGTCACTGCCCTGCGCGAGGTCGCGTAAATACCGGCCGCGCGCGAATTGTTCGACGCCGCGCAGAAACACGGGCAGCGTCTGACCGCCGCTTGCCGCCCGGTGGAAATACCATGCCGTCGCCGCTTCGGTTGGAAGGTACGTCACGTAGCTCCAATCGCCGCCGCCGATGGGTTGCCCGCCGCCCAAGCCCCCTAATCCAAAATTCAAAATCGACGATTGCAGTACCACGCCATTTATTTGGACGCCCGCGTGTTGCAGATCATTGACGAGGACGCAATCGCGTGTCGTCCCGTAGCTTTCGCCGAAAAGCACTTTGGGAGAATTCCACCGATGAAACGCGGTAATGTACCGTTGAACGAATTGCGAGAAGGCGCGGCCATCCTGGTCGACGCCCATGAAGTCCTTCGGTTTGCCTTCGCCGATCACGCGACTGTAGCCGGTGTTCGGCGCATCCACGAAGACCATGTCGGTCTTGTCGAGCAGGCTGTAGGAGTTGTTGATGAGGTGAAATGGTGCGGGACCCGTCCCGGTTCCATTTGACGTAACGACGCGAATCGGCGCGAACGAGCCCATGTGTAGCCACACGGACGAGCTGCCCGGGCCGCCGTTGTAGAAAAACGTCACCGGACGGTTCGCCCCGCCATCTTTGGTGTAGGCGACATAGAACATGCGCGCGGTGACGCGCTCTTTCTCGTTCTTGAGTGAGATGGTCCCGGCGCGCGCGGTGTACGGGATCGCGAGGCCGCCGACGTTTGCCACGTGGTGAGTCACGGCGTCGGAAATGGGTCGAGGCGGCGGGGCGGCCTGCTTTGCCGCTGGAGTAGCTCCGAGCAAACTCACCGCCGCTGCCAGAGTAAAGAGACCGAGGTGCGTTTTCAAATCCGAATTCCCCCTAGCGCGCCAAAGCGCCACCGTAAAAACGAGTTAAGTCCGCTTTAAAACGAGCCAGCGACGCCTCGTTCAGGTACACCATGTGGCCGGCCTCGTAAAAGCCGTAGCTGATATTATTCTGTAGCGATGGCGCCAAGTTGAGGTGGTGCAGCGTGTACTTCGTCGCAAAAAATGGCGTCGCGAAATCGTAGTAACCGTTGGCGGAAAAAATCTTGAGTTTGGGGTTTTGGGTCATAGCTTCCGCCAGGTCGGGAGCGACGTTCGTGGGTTGCACGCGGCGATGCACCATGTCCCAACTCCCGCCATTGGCATAAATGATGCCGTAAATGTTTTGCCGGTATATTTGCGGCGGGTCGTATCTCAGGTCGTTGCGCACGTAGCTGTTCATCGCGGTAATATACGGAGCATCGATCGATGAATCGGTGGGATCCCACGGCGGTCCCTCGGTGGTCGCCCGATCGGTCGTATACGTAAGATAGCGGCCATCTAGCCGCCCGATTACTTGTCCGGAAGAGCGCATCAATTCGGACTGAAATCGCGAATAGGGCACTCGCAAATTCGAATTGCGCACGTACTGCTCAGAGAGGCCGAGGTATCCGGATAATTTGCGTGCGACATCGTTGCGTTGCGCGTTCGAGAGCGTCGCGCCGCGCTCGAGGGCCGTCAGATACTCGCCGAGCGCAAAGTTCTCGACCTTCCGCAGATAGGTCGGCAGATCGGCCGGGCGATTTTGAATGCGGTTGTGGTACCACGCGGTCGCCGCTTCCGTTGGCAGGTACAAGACGTAGGGCCAGTCGCCGCCACCGATCGGATCGCCGTTCCCGTAGTCGAGCCCAAAATTCAAAATTGACGATAAAAGAATAACGCCGTTGAGCGCAATGCCGCGCTGGCTCTGGAGATGATCGGCTAATGCCGCCGAGCGCGTCGTGCCGTAGCTCTCGCCAAAAAGAAATTTTGGCGAATTCCAGCGATTGAACTGCGTGACGTAGCGCTGAATGAACTGGCCAAACGCCGACACGTCTTGATCCACGCCAAAAAATGCTTTCTTGTCGCCGACGATGCGCCCGAAACCGCTATCGGGCATGTCGATAAAGACCAAGTCTGTTTTATCGAGCAGGCTATAGGGGTTTTCTACGATTCGGTAGGGCGGCGGCCCGGAAGACTTGCCGTCCGCAGCCTGCACGCGTACCGGACCGAACGAGCCCATGCGTAGCCACATCGTCGAGCTCCCGGGGCCGCCATTGTAGACGAAGGTTACGGGACGCGATGTTGCCGGCGCATCCACCGTGTACGCGGTGTAAAACATTCGGGCCGTCACTTTTTCCGAATCGTCTCGCAGGGCGATGGTTCCGGCTCGCGCGGTGTAGGCAATCGGCAAACCTCCGATCGTTACGGTGTGCTGCGTCACCGAATCCGGCGTTTCTCCGAGGTCCCGTTCGGGAGCCGGAGCCCGCGGCGCTGGCGTTGCAACAGCGGGAGGCGCGCTCGGCCGGACCTTTGCGCTCGCGCAAAGCGGGCTGGAAAGTGCCACGACAGCGATGGGCAGCGCAAAGCGATAGAAAACGTTCACGGTAGGAGTTCTCCCAGAGATGCCGCCTGCGTAGCGGCTTTGAATGCAGCGTCGAGACGCGCAACGACTTGCGCGGAATTATCGGAATTAAAGGACTCCAGCGTAGGCAGCATCCCAGCTCCCGCGCCGTTGAGATCGTAGAGCAGCGAACGTTGCCACTGCGCAGTGCTCGCGTCAAAGAAGGCCGCTTCCGACGCTCGCAGCCGCTTGAAATCCGCAAAGGCCTGCGGCCGGTTACCTGCGCTCACATCCCGGTTGGCGCGATCGTCTAAAGCTCGCGCCGCCTGCGCGTATGCGCGCGCGTCGCCGGCCAGCAGCGTGCCAACTTCGGGACCGTTGACGTCGTTAACGTGCGCCACGCGGAACGCATCCACACGCTCGATGAGGGCCTGAGCCAGGTCCGCAAGGCGCAAGTCCGGATAAGCGGCGTCTGACAAACGCAGCACCGCGAGACTCGTGTAGCGCGCCGCCGCTGCGGCCCGGTGCATGCCGGGATCGAACACGCGCAACGAGGCGGGATCATCGTAGGCGGAATGATAGGTACCGAACGGCCCGCCAAAACCCGCGCCTGCTCCCGGCAAGTTCTCATGAAAAACGAACGGCTCGTGATCGCTGCCGCCCCCGACCGGGTCTACGGTCCGTTTGGCATCTTGCGCTTTCCAATAGGCGTCGAGCGGGCTACCGTCGGGTGCGCGCACCGCCGTCGTCACGTCGCGCATGAACCCCGCAAGATCCGGCGTCGCATAGATGCCGAACTTGGGACCGAACGCAACCTCATCCGTATTGATGTACGCAACGAGGCCCGCGCGCAGCTCGTGTTCGTGCTGCACGACCCATTCGTCGCTCCCAAATAAGTTGAGCTCTTCACCATCCCAAGACCCGATAACGATGGTGCGCTGGGGCTTCCAGCCGGCGTTCTTGAGCTTGCCGAATGCCCGGCCCAGCTGGAGCATGTCTACCGTGCCGCTTATCGGGTCGACCGCACCGTAGGTCCACGCGTCGCGGTGTCCGCCGACGACCACCATCTGCGCCGGATCGGTACCCTGCATCGTCGCGATAACGTCCCACACCGGCGAGAGCGAACGATGCGAACGAATCACAAAATGTGCGCGCGCGCTGCCGCCGACGTGCTGGTCCACAGAAATCACGGGTTGCCATCCGGCGGGCACGCCCGGCCCATCAAGGCGCTTCAGCAGCGTTTGCGCGACGAGCGCGGTAATCGGCATTTCAGGAATCGACGGCAACTTGATCGATGAAAGCGGCTTGTGCGGCGCGCCCAGAACCGGAACGCCAATCGCCGTTGGATCTCCCGGATCGTTCGTGAAAAGCATTGTGTTGCGCAACGCCGCCCCGAGTGGACGAAGCGGGCCGTTAGGATAATCAGCCGATGGAGACATCGCGGACGCGTTGGGTTGATCCGGAAAGATCAGCACCGCTTTCGCTCCGTGCTTAGCACCTTCAAAAGCCTTGGCGGTTAACGCTCCTCCGCCCACGCGCGCGATGAGAATCGCACCGCGGACGTCAACGTGGAGATCTGCAAGCACCTTGAAGTCGGCCGCCGTTGCCCGGTTTGCGTAAACGAGCTGTCCGGTAACGTCCCCGTCCGGACTGAATCCGGAATACGGCTTGCCGATCGCGCGATGATTGCGCGAATACGCATCGTCGGCAATCTCAGGCTCGTACAAATCGATATTTGCGGGACGTGGTTGAAGCACGGTCAGCGTCTGCGTCGTGGGATATTCAACGGGCACGACATACTCGACGAGGTGGGCATTCCACCCGGCGCGCGCGAGTTCGTCGCGCACGTATCGCGCCGAGCGCAAGTCGCCCGGTTGACCCATGCGATGGACGTAAGAAGCCAATCCCAGTTCGTCGCGTGCGGCTTGCGCTTCCGACGGCGATGCAGCGACGATGGATTCCCACCTACTTTCCGCCGCGACGGAACTCGGGATAAAACCGCGCGCGGGCTGCGCCGCATTCGCACCGATGCTGAAAGAGAAAAATGCCACCGCAAAGGCAGCACAGAGACGTTTGTGAGACACCGCCATAAAATTGGGTGCGATTCAAGCGGGCCCTGCAAGGCCAGCTTTGTGGCATGCCTACAGTGAGCGGTCGGCCTCGGTCGTTCCGGAGAGGAGCACCGCATCGCGCCCGGTCGGCGCCTCTTCGGGCGTTTGCAGCGTTTGCTCGGCCGAGATTTCGTTTGGGACGTTGAGTTCGCTCCCGTGGCCTTGCTCGCAGGTAATCTCGACCACCATTTCGGCCGGCGGATCGGCTTCGGCGAAACCCACGGCGATGCCGGTTGCATCGACGATAAAGGAGCGCGCGCCGCCTTGCGCGAGCAGCTCGCCGCACATCGAGCATGTCATATCGCGCAAATGGACGAGTGAAAGAAACATCTTTACGCGGGGGTCCGCCCGGAAGTGGGGCCGTAAAGCTCGTCGCGCACGTCGTCGATCGCGTCAGAAATCGCACGCAAGTACGGCAACATCGCGCCTTTAATCCGCTCGAGCCGCGCTTCGCCTTCGGCCGTAATCGCGTAGACGCGTCGCGATCGCTTCGTGGGGTCGTCCCAGGACCCGGTAAGGAACCCGCGCTCCTCAAGTCGCCGCAGTAACGGATAAATTTTGTTGGTGTTCACCGCGATTAACCCGCCGCACAGCGCCTCGATCCGTTGCATGAGACCGTAGCCGTGATCGGGCTTTTTTTTGACCAAATGCAAGATCAGAACCGGGAAAACCGTCTTGCTTTTGATCGGCCCCCGCAAGATATCATCGACCTGATGGGGCGCGGCTTCCGTGCTAGATTTCGACATGCATGCTCTGTCGCGACGACGATTCGTAGAGCGAGGCAATCGCCGCGGCATATTTTCCTTCGACGATGCGGCGGCGCACTTTCAACGTTGGAGAAAGGTCGCCGTCTTCGATAGAAAGCTCGTGCGGCAGAACGACGACGCGCCGGACTTGTTCGAACGTTGCGAGGTCGCCCGTTTGCCCGCGCACTTCGTCCTCGATAAAAGAGACGACATCGCTACGGGAAGCCAGCCGCTCCGTTGGGACGTCTTCCGCAATCCCGCAGCGACTCCGTAAGACATCCCAGTTGGGCGAAACGAGCGCGACGGGATACGGGCGGCCCTCGCCCACAAGCATAACCTGCGAAACGAAGATCGAGCGCTTTATGGCGCTTTCGACGCGTGCGGGTGACACGAACTTTCCACCCGAGGTTTTAAAGAGCTCTTTCTTGCGGTCGGTAATAGAAAGGTATCCGTCGGCGTCGATGTCGCCGATGTCGCCCGTTGCATACCAGCCGTCTTGCATCACGGCATCCGTGCCGGCTGCATCGCGATAATATCCGCGCATAACGTTGGGGCCGCTCGCCAGTACCTCGCCGTCCGGGGCAAGACGAATCTGCACGCCCGGGATCGGCCGTCCGACCGTTCCATACCGGTTCGTGTCGGGCCGGTTGACGGTGATCACGGGCGAACATTCGGTTGGACCATATCCTTCGATGATGGTGAGATCGCAAGCATCCAGCGTCATCGCGGTATCGAAGTGTAGTCGCGCACTTCCGCTAACGAAAAATCGCAACCGATCGAGACCCAGTAGCCGCGGAATCTTTCGCAAAACCAGGGCGCGCGCAAGGCGGTGCTGGATCCAGAGCGCCAAACTCGTCCGGAGCTTACGCGTGCGTTTGGTTGCGTAGCGGCGGCCCGTTGCCAGCGCCCAGGGAACCAGCCGCGCGCGCAAGCCACCTTGCTTCATCGCCGCGCCGGCAATCGCAGCGAGCATGCGTTCGAAAATCCTCGGCACGACCGTCATTGCCACGGGACGAATGTCTTTAAGGTCGCGCGCCAAGTCGTCCGGCGTTCTGCAGATGTAGTGTGCGGCCCCGGACAGCATGTACCCGTAAAGAATTTCGTGCTCGTAAATGTGCGAGAAAGGAAGCACGGAAAGCACGGGCTCGAGCGCTTTTACTAAGTAAAAGGCATACGCGAACGACGAACCGGCGGTGAAGACCAGATTGTAGTGCGAGAGCATCACGCCCTTCGGCACTCCGGTCGTCCCCGACGTGTAGATCAAGATCGCGAGGTCGTCGGGACGCAATTGGCTCTCGATCCGTGAGAGCAACGCCGGGTCTGCTCGCCGCGCCGCGGCGCCGAAGGATTCGAACGCGCGCAGCCCATCTCCGCCGGGAGCGTCGAAAACGACGGCGCGCGGAAGCGGCGCGTCTATACGCCGCAACCGGCCCAGCGCATTGGGGCTATCGACGAAAACGAGCTTGGCTTCCGAGTCCTTGAGGATGTAGGCGACTTGATCGAGCGCCTGCGTTGCGAATATCGGAACGACGACGCATCCGGAAAGCAGTATCCCGAAATCGGCCACGATCCAGTCGATACGATTGAGCGAAATGAGCGCGACGCGATCCCCCGGTTGCAACCCGGCGTCCAGAAGCGCCCAAGCCACGTTTTGCGCGCGTTCGAGCAGCTGCGATGCGGACACCGTCACCCACGATGGGCCTTGCCGTTCGCCCAAGGCAACGTCGCGCGGTTGCGCGAGGGAGCGGCGAATCAGCGCAGGCAGCGTTTCCCGAGCCGGAAGGTCGGTGTCCATCGCTTCGCGCTTCGCCCGGTAGCGCGGCCTTCCATTTAGAGCGTGACGAACTACAGCGAAACGAACCGTACCATATCGTCGATACGGCGCTCGCTCATGCCGGCAACGTCGGCCAGCTCGTCGAGCGAGGTGAATGGGCCGTTCGCTTGACGGTAGAGAACGATGCGCTACGCCAAGCGTTGGCCGATTCCCGGGATGCGCCCAAGCGCGGCTTCGTCGGCAACGTTGAGGTCGATGCGAACGATCGCCGCTAACGGTGTCTTTCGCTTCCGTTTTGAAGGCGCCCGGCGAGCGCTGGAGCGCGACTGCGTGCGCGTGTGGAGTATGCGGTCGCCGAGTTTTAGTGCGACAACTTCGTCGCCGTCCGAGAGCGGCGACGCAAGATTGACGCCGGCCGGATCGGCCCCCGGCGCAAACCCGCCCGCGCGGTCGACGGCATCCGCGACGCGAGAACCGTCCGCGAGACGAAGTAACCCGGGATGCGAAACTGCCCCGGCAACATAGATGACGAGTAGCGGCGGGGCCGTCTTACGGACGACCGCCATTCGTCGGGGCGCGGCCACGGCGGCAAGGACGAGTAACGCACGATTCACGGCCGGTCGCTCACGACGCAGGAGCGCGCCGGAAAGGGTTAGGGGCGCGGCCGCCGCTATAACGGCCTTTACCTATGGCCGACGCATACGATTTCCGTGCGATAGAGCGCAAGTGGCAAGATCGCTGGCTGCGCGACGGGATTTATCGCGCGCCCGACGCGGGTTCACGCGAAAAATATTACGTGCTCGAGATGCTGCCCTACCCCTCGGGCGATTTGCACGTCGGTCATGCAAAAAACTATACGATCGGCGACGCAATCGCGCGCATGATGCGCATGCTCGGCTACGACGTCCTCCACCCGATGGGCTGGGACGCTTTCGGACTGCCCGCGGAAAACGCCGCGATCGCCCGCGGCATCGATCCGAACGTCTGGACCAGGCAAAACATCGAGAATATGCGGCGCCAAATCCGGCTCATGGGGACCGGCTACGACTGGAGCCGAGAGATCACCACCTGCGATCCCGAATACTATCGCTGGAATCAGTGGATTTTTCTGCGACTCTACGAACGCGGGCTCGTCTACAAACGCGAGGCACCCGTCAACTGGTGCTCGCACGATCGCACCGTGCTTGCCAACGAACAGGTGATCGACGGCCGCTGCTGGCGCTGCAATACGTTCGTCGAACGGCGCAACCTTTCGCAGTGGTTTCTTAAAATTACCGATTACGCCGACCGGCTCTTAGATTCGCTCGACCGGCTCGACGGCTGGCCCGAGCGAACCAAGACGATGCAGCGCAATTGGATCGGGCGCAGCCAAGGGGTCCGGTTTTCATTTGCAGTCGAGCGCGACGCCGGAACGATCGACGTTTTTACAACGCGCGTGGATACGGTTTTCGGCGTGACCTTTCTCGCCGTGGCCGCCGAACATCCGATCGTGAAGACGCTCACCACGCTCTCGCCCGATCATCGCGAGTCTATCGATGCCTTCGTGCACAGCTTGCAATCCAAATCCGAACTCGAGCGTACGTCGCTTATGGAAAAGGAAGGTATCTTCACCGGCGCGTTTGCCATCAATCCCCTCTCACACGAACGGGTTCCGATTTGGGTGACGAATTACGTTCTGGCAGACTACGGCAGCGGCGCCGTGATGGGCGTGCCGGCGCATGACCAGCGCGATTTCGAATTTGCGCGCAAGCATGGGCTGCCGATCGCACAAGTGGTCGCACCGCCGGCCCTCGAGGATGCCGCGCCGCTAGAATCGGCGTACGTCGAAGACGGGCGGCTCATTGCGAGCGGCGATTTTACCGGGATGTCGAGCGCGAGCGCGAGAGAAGCGATCGCCGCACGCTTAGAGGCGATGCACCTGGGCGAAACGCAAACACAATATCGCCTGCGCGACTGGCTCGTCTCCCGGCAACGGTACTGGGGTACGCCTATTCCCATCGTGTACTGTCCGCACGATGGCGAGGTGGCCGTACCCGACGACGCGTTGCCGGTGCGCCTACCGCAAACCGTTCCCACCGCCGGTGAGGGTTCTCCGCTGGCGCGCGATGAGGCGTTCATGGAAACGTCCTGTCCAAAGTGCGGCGGCCCGGCGCGGCGTGAGAGCGATACCATGGACACATTTTTTGAATCGTCGTGGTATTACTTGCGCTATCTCGATTCACACAACGCGGACGCTCCGTGGGCCAGAGACGTGGCGGCGAAATGGATGCCCGTCGACCAATACGTCGGTGGCGCCGAACACGCGGTGCTCCATCTGCTCTACTCGCGCTTCTTTTATAAGGTCTTTCACGACCTGGGGCTGGTGAGCGGCCCGGACGAGCCGTTCGCGCGGCTCTTCCATCAGGGCTTTATCTTAAGCAACGGCGAGAAGATGTCGAAATCGCGCGGCAACGTCGTTGGCGTCGACGAAACTGCGCAATCCAACGGCGTCGACGCGATGCGACTGTTTCTGCTCTACGTCACTCCGCCCGAAGACACCGGCGACTGGACGGACGAAGGCATTAGCGGCCGGGTGCGTTTTATCAACCGTGTATGGCGCGCGTGCGAATCGTTGCTTCCAGCGGCTCGAGAGGTCACGCTAGACTCGTTGCCGCCAGTCGAGACATCCGAAGAGCGCGCGCTGTTGCGGGCGGTTCACGTAGCCGCCAAATCGGCCATCGACGAGACGCGTTCGCGCAGGCTGCACTACAACGCGACGATCGCGAAGCTCGACGAATACGTCAACGAACTCACGCAGGTGCTCAGAGCCAATCCGCAAGCGATCGTAGCGGCGTACGCCGCGCACGCTCTACCACTGATCATGGCGCCATTCGCACCACATATTGCCGACGAACTGTGGTCGCGGATGGGCCACGACCGTTCGGTTCACCTCGAGCCGTATTTTACGCCCGACCCTCGCGCACTTGCCGTTGACGAAATAGAATTCGTCGTCCAGGTCAATGGAAAAGTTCGCGCACGCATAACGGCTGCCCCGAACATCGACGAGGAACGGGCCGTTACCCTAGCCATGGAGCACCCCGGCGTCAAAGCCCACATTGACGGCAAGCAGATTCGCAAACGCATTTTCGTTCCAGGGAAACTGCTCAATCTTGTCGTCGGCTAACGTTGTTGTTCGGCCGGGCACCGTTGCGGACGTGGCCGCAATTACGACCTTTCACGGGTGGCGCTTGAACGGATTTGATTCTTATGCGACGGGTGCTGCGGAGCGTGGAGAGCTGTTGATTGCCGAATCGGGCGGCGTCGTCAGCGGATACGCCATGTGGAACCGCTCATTTTTTCTGCGCCCATTCGTTTCGTATTTGGCGGTCCGTCCCCAAAGCCGGCGCGCCGGCATCGCGCGAGCGTTGCTCGATGCGGTCGAGAAACAGTGCCGCGACGAACGGCTGTTTCTTTCGACGAACGCATCCAACGGGCCGATGCGAACGCTCCTCGCAAGCGGGGGATATCGTGAGTGTGGGGTCGTGGACGAGCTGGATCCCGGGGACCCGGAAGTGTTCTACTGCAAGGATGGCGCAAGCGCCAACCGGGTTTGAAAATACTCGTACGTTTCGCGCATACCATCGAGCAACGAGGTGCCAGCGGACCAGCCGAGTTCGGCCTTCGCTAGTCCGGGATCGAACTGAACATCCCGCGCATCTCCCGGACGGCGCTCGGCGTGGGTTATGGGCGATGTGAATCCGCTGATTTGCTGCAGCGCTTGGTAAATGCCGTTGACGCTCGTGCGTTCGCCCGTACCAATGCAGTAGTATCCTCCGGAGCCGCGCTCCAGCGCGATGGCATTCACATTCGCAACGTCTCGAACGTACACGTAGTCGCGCGTTTGCTCCCCGTCCGAGTCGATGCGTACGCCCGCTTTCGCAAGGAATTTTCCGATGAAAATCGCGATGACGCCGGCTTCTCCGTTGGGATCTTGCCGCGGCCCGTACACGTTGCCGTAGCGGAGCGCCGTAAAGTCCAGCCCGTGCTCGGCCTGATAAAACCGCAGATAGTGTTCGGCGACCATTTTGCTTATGCCGTACGGCGAAACGGGACGCTGAGGTGTATTCTCGTCGATCGGTAGTTTTTCTACGTTTCCGTAGGTTGCCGCACTCGACGCGAACAGGACCTTGCGCACGCCGCCCTTCACGCAATTTTCGAGGACGTTGAGCAGCCCCACGACATTCACTTGCGCGTCGAAAACCGGATCACGCGAGCCAATGGCTACCGAATGCTGCGCGGCGTGATGACACACCACCTCGGGTTTGAACTCTTGAAAGATGCGCGTGAGGTTTTCGTCGCGCACGTCCATGTGCACGAAGAGCGCTCGCTCGGCAACGTTTTGACGCCGTCCTCCGCCGTGTTCCCACAGTGAGTCGAGGACGAGCACCTCGTGCCCCGCCGCAAGAAAGGTCTCCGCGACATGCGAGCCGATGAACCCGGCTCCTCCCGTGACGATTATGCGCACAAAACGACTTCCATTTCTCCCCTAGTTTCCCGCGGAGCGGTCGCAAACGCCATGCATGTTGCGGTCGCCGATCGCGTTGCCCGCCGCGGCCGCTCTTTTGGCCGCGGTTCTCTTCGAGCCGGTCGCGCCGGACGTGCGGTACGTTGCCGTCGCCGTTTTGCTCCGTAGCGATTCCGTGGATCGTCCTCGACGCGCGGTCTCCGCCGTTCGCTCGCTCGTCGGTGCCGCCCTCGTGGCCGGAGCATTTTCGGCCCTGTGGCACGAGCAGGCCGCCGACATACCCAACTCGGCGGTCCATACGCGTCGTTTCGCCTGCACGGTTTTAGGCGACGTGCAAAGCACCGGTGCGTCCTCATCGTTCGTGCGTTTGTTGGACGAGGGCCGCGCTGTGCTCGTCTAACTTTCGGGAAACGCACCCCTGATCGCGCAGCGCATCGAGCTGCGCGGTCAACTAGAACCATTCGACGGACCACGCAATCCTGGAGAGCCGGCCCAGGCGGCAATCGAACGGGGACGCGGTCTGCACGCGCAGATCGCCGCGGCGCACCTTCTTCGCCGCTTGTCGGCCGGGCCGGCATCGCATCGCGTCTCGGTGGCGCGCCTTCATGCATGGTCGCTCGACCGGTTTCCGTCCTGCTTACCGGAACATTCGGCAACCATTCTCGCGGGAGAACTGTGGGGTGAGAAAAACACGCTGCCGCCAGACTTGCGCTCGGAATTTCAAGAAACCGGGACCGTGCACGTGCTCGTAACCACGGCGCTCCAATCGTTTACGGCGTGGTTGAAGCCCGATTTGTGACACGCTCCCGAATGACCGCGGAGGTTATGCGGAACGGTAATGTGGTCGATGAGAAGTTGCCGCACGAATGGCGATCACCATCAAAAAACAAGCAAAATACGCCGCCTGTTGGAAGGGCAGTGTACCGCAGTCCGCGTAATGCTGCCCTTTGTGCTGCGTGGCCAACCAATGCCGAAATGAGCAATAAATGTTCGCATGTTTAATGAGCGCGCAGCTCGCGCTCGCGCGACCCTACAATCCCGCCGCCAGCAATCACCCGACTTTTTCGATTTTCACGCAACAAATGACGCTGGAAGTGTCGGCCCGCGAGACCCGTGGGAAATTCGTCGTTCTACGCGTTCATGCGCCACCGGGAGGTGGGCCGGCCGCGCACATGCATAC
>JALYVW010000074.1 GCA_030853005.1 Vulcanimicrobiota bacterium | reverse complement strand
GCTCCCATGCGCGCGCACATCTCTTGGGTAACGATGAGCGCAAGGGTGACCGGCAACAAGAGCCACAGGAGCGAATACCCGAACTGCGCTCCCGCAAGGCCGTAGGTCGTGATGCCGCCGACGTCGTTGTCCGCATTGGCCGTAATGATGCCCGGGCCGACGATGGAGAAGAACATCAACAGAGACCGCGTCAGCGACCGGCGCTTGACGTCACGCACGCCGTCTTGCCGCATTACGACGTTCCGTGCAATCCGTGCTGTTTGCTGCGCCCGAAGGTGACGTGCGGGAGTTTTTTTGCAAAATCTTCCGGCACGATCGCGTCGATCGCGTCGTCGACGGTGACGATCCCGAGAACGCGCCTCTCCTCGTCGACCACGGGAACCGCTAGGAGATCGTAACGGGCGATGATGCCCACGACGTCGCGTGCCGGCGTATCGGGCCGCACCGTAATGATGTCGGTGTCCATGATTTTTTCGATGAACGCGGTCGGAAGGGCGAGTAGCAGGTGCCGTAACGTTACAACGCCGAGCAGGCGATGCCGTTCGTCGACGACGTAGAGGTAATATACGAACTCCGTTTCGGGCGCGATCTGACGAATTTTTTCGACGGTTGCGAGCGTCGTCCGGTGCTGATAGATCCACACGAAATCGGTCGTCATCAAGCCACCCGCCACGTCGTCCTCGTATTTCACAAGTTCGCGCAGCCCGCCGGCCGTATCGGCGTTCATCTCGGCTAACAGGAGGCGTTGCTGGTCCTCGTCGAGCTCGGCCAACAGATCGGCGGCGTCGTCGGAATCCATTTCTTCGATAATATCGGCCGAGCGTTCGGTCCCCAGGTCTTCGATGAGATCGCGTTGCTTTTCGGGATCGAGATGTTCGAAGGCATCGGCGGCGGTTTCGTCGTCGAGCGCTTTGATGACGGCGGTCGCGTCCTTGCGCGAAAGATCGCTGATGATTTCTGCAAGCTCGGACGGATGGATGCGGGAGAGCTTGTTTTCGGTTACGGACAAGCGAACGTCGGAGGGGTTAGCGTCCCGAATAGGCGCCACCGAATTCCAAGCGATCATGGATCGGGGAACGTTACGATACACGAGCGGGGCAAACCGTTTGCCGAGCGTGCGCAGACCCAGGCGTCGAAGCAGTCCGGCAACGCCTACGTCCGCGGCGATCACGCGGAGCGTGCCTCCGGTGTTCGCGATCTCGATGTCGTTGATGCGAACGACTTTGCGCCCATCAACATCGACGATCTGTTTATCCAGGAGATCTGCAATCAAATACAGCGCGTCGACCCCGGGGGGTGGCGCTTGCGACGGAACGAGTGAAAGTCGCACGGGGCCGTCCGCTTCGATATCGAGAACGGTCTCCGTGGGCGCGAACCGCTGGCCGGCCTGCGTTTTAATGACCAGCCCGTCGATCTTCGGAAACGTCTCATCCGGATTTTTCACCAAGAAGTCGACCACGCGTCCGACGGCGTTTTCCCCGCAAACAACGGGTCGGCCGGCAATGTCGGACACGAATGCATCGCGGAACGTCATGGTTGCTCACCCCCTTCCAAGAAAAAAGCCGCTCGTACCGGCAGCGCGGCGAGGGCATTCGAGGCGCGAAGGCTCGCGATTCGTACCCCAGTCGCAGCAAGCTTCAGCACCACGCATCGTAAAGGGGAGGCCCTTAGCCGCGTTAGATGCCGCCTTGGTTCGGCGGAATCTGGTCTACCCGCTTGGCGTCTCTCGACGTTTCCGGGCAGCGGCCTATGTATCGCGTGGACGCCTCACCTAGCGAGGTATCCTACCTCTAAGTATAGTGGCAGCCGTCAACCCCGGGAGCGGCGTCATTGCTAAAGACTGAGGTGCGCGGCCCCGCCCAGGCGCAACGAGCGCCTATGAGTGGAAGACCAGGCAGATGCGGATCGCGCATTTTTTCGGGATCAACCTTCGAAGATGAGGTGGAATATTCTCGCGCGGTGGTCGAGAACGGATGGGTTTTTGTTTCGGGGACGACGGGCTACGACTGCGCTGCTATGACGCTCCCCGCCGATGTCGTGGCGCAGGCCGAGCAATGCTGCAAGAATCTTGCCGAGGCGCTAGCGCTGGCCGGCTCTTGCCTCGATCGCGTCGTCCGCGTCGCTACATTCTCCCGGACCGAAACGACTTCCGAGCGTGTTGGCCGACCTTGCGGCGCGCGTTCGGGCGGGCCCGCCCCGCGGCGACCTTCGTTCAAGCCGAGCTGCTTGAACCTCAGATGCGCATTGAAATTGAGGTCACCGCGCTCGTGTCCTAACCTTAGTCGGCGGCTGCCGGCAGGCGGATCAAGTCGCGCTTCGTCACCGTGAGGTAGGTCACGAGGCCTATGATCGTGACTAAGAAGATCGCGCTCGTGATCGTCGTGCCCAAGCCGATCCCGCCGTCCTTTACCGATTGCGAGAGCAGGTCTCCGGTGGATGCACCGAGCGGGCGCGTCAAAATGTAAGCGAGCCAGAACGCCAGGACGCCGTTAATTTTGAACGCATAGTAGGCGATCGAGACAACGCCGATCATTCCGGCGAACATCAAGGCAGCGAGAGGATAGCCGAGGTGCGAGGCTTCCGCTAAGTAATCGCCCGCCGACGTCCCGAGCGCAAATGTAAATAAGATGGCGGCCCAGTAAAAGAGTTCGCGCTTCGTCGTGAAGATCGTGTGAACGGAAAGGGTCCTTTCGCTTAGCCACCAGAGCGCAAAAACGAGCGCCAGGATCAGCGCAAAGCCGATGCTCGTGATCTTGAGCCCGATACCAAGGTTGTCGACGAGATTGTCGGAGATCAACGTTCCGACGACGCTGATGAAGACCACGACGATCCAGTACGCGGCCGGAACGTATTTGTGCAAGCGGAGCTGCACGGCCAGGGCGATCAGGAAGAGAAGGCTCATCACATACGATGTCGTTACGAGGCCGAGATGCATTGTCGTCGAGAGAAAATCCGCAGCCGTTTCGCCGACGGTCGTCGCCAAAATTTTGATGATCCAGAAAAATATCGTGACTTCGGGGACTTTATTGAGCATGCGCACGGGAAGGCTCTCCTCTTGAATGTCTTATCTACAATGGGAAAAAGAACGCGGCGGTGAGGCCGCCGCTTACCTGAGGATGGTCGCTCCCGCGTTTACGAACGGTCGGGGTCGTCGCCGCCGCGATGCTTAGAGCGCTGCGCGTTGACGATTTGCACGGCTCCGGCGACGGCCGCAATTCCCGCCGGGACGGCGAGCCAGGGAAGCCATTTAGGCATGCCGCTCGACCCTTCGCTCTCGTCCCCGAATGAGAGTACTTCGCGTGCGCAATCGGCGTGCTCGATGTCGCCTTCAACGAAGATTCCGCGATGCTTCGCGCATGCTTTGTTTTGGCAGGTGAAATACGTTGTCTCCATGATGCCGGATATATACCACAGAACGTCCGGGATTATCGGGCCGGCGGCAATCCGGTCCGCCAGCCCGACTCGAGAACATTGCTGCGGCGCGACGGACGTTCCACATGGGTGTCAAAAGATTGACCGCCTCACACGAAGCTCGGCGTGCGAATCCTTGCCGCCCATCCGAACGGGCGCCCCCGCCGTTGGAATACCGAAGGCGCTCGGCCAGGACTGCCGGCGTCCGCTTGCATGCTCGGCTATGCGGGAGTAAGACAACACGTGGGCCGGGAATTGCCCCGGCCAGGAGGAGATCCACCCATGGTTAGTACTGCTGCCAGAGTTTTCGGCATTATCTACATTCTCGTCGGCATTCTGGGCTTCGTGCCCGGGATATCGCCTCCGGTGCCCACCGACGTGGCGCAAGCGCACCCGCTCCTTATCGGCCTCGGCTACAACAACGTCCTCGGCCTCTTTACCGTGAACGCGATCCACGATTTGGTGCACATTTTGATCGGCATTTGGGCCCTCGTCGCGGCGGCGTCGATTGGGGCGAGCCGTTCATTTTTCCGCTCGATCACGGTCGTCTTTGTCCTCTTGGTCGTTTTGGGGATCATCCCGGCAACGGCCACGCTCTTCGGACTCGCCCCGCTTTTCGGAGCGGACGTTCTCCTGCACGTGCTTACCGCGGTCGTCGCGGCTTACCTGGGCTGGGGCGCGGCAACCACGGAAAACCGCACGGCGATCTAACCGCTTGTTAGCGGCGCGCGCGTCGTCCATGACCGGTTACGCAACTTGACCGCCGTCATGAGCGCGCGCGCCGTCCAAGCGAAAATCCAGGCGATCGGCACCCCGAATAATCCGAGGTGCAAGATCGTGATCGAAACATAGGCCGCGGGAATCGCGAGAACGACCGTAACGAGTCCGACGAACATGGAAAATTGCGTGTCCCCCGACGCGCGGATCGGCGCGAGCGAGACCATAGCCCACCCTTTGATCGGCAGCGTCGTCATGTGCAAAGCCAGCGGCAGTGCGGCGAGCGTTGCCACGCTTGCATTTAATGTAAAGAGATAAGCCAGCGGCCAGGCAAGCAGTGCGACGACGCAGCCCGTTGCCGACGCGATCAGAAATGAAAGGCGTCTGGCTCGGACGAAAAAATGTTGTGCTCCCGCGATGTCGCGTGCGCCCAGTCGCTGGCCGATAACCGTTTGCGTTGCCGACTGCAGTGGGCTTGGAACCACAAAGGTCAGATCCGACACGACGTTGAGCGCGCGATACCCCGCGACGAGGGCCGTTCCAAACGGCGCAAGCATGGCGATAATGAACGCATCGGGAAGCATGACGCCGAGAAGAAAGACCGCTTCGGGAAGGCTCAGCCGGGCGGTTTCGATCGCGAGCGCTACATCGATTGTAAGCCGCTTGAAGCTTGCATAGACGGGACGCCGCGCGGCGTAGGCGATTGCAAAAACCATCGCGATCAGCTCTGATACGAGCGATGAAACTCCCGCTCCGACAATCCCGTACGGCCGGTGCGTTAGCCATCCCAGCGCGAGAACCAACAACAACGGAATATGCACGATATTAATGATGGCCAACACGAGGATGCCCAGTTTCCGGTTCCCCGCCGCGCCCAGCCCGACGATCAACGTGCCGGACACGGCGATGGGTATGAGACAGAAGCAACGCAGGATGAGATACGTCGCGCTCGCGTGCAGCGAAGCGATCGGGCCAACCATAGCATGAATGGCTGGGGTCGCTAGGCCGAAGCTCGCAACGATCGCCGCGAAGGCGATGACTAACGGGGCCACCGCGCCCGCTCGAACCGCGCTTGCGTATCCTTCTACGTCTCGAGCGCCGATACGCTGCGAGCCGATGATCGACATGCCCGTAAGGAATCCCGACATCGCGAATAAAACGATAACGAACGCAACGTTTGCCGCGGTCGCGCCGGCCAACGCGACGGTGCCGAGCGTTCCGATCGCGATGGTGTCGGCAATCCCCAGCAGTTGGTCGCCCAACTGCGCTACGCCGCTGGGAATGGAAAGGCGCCGGAATGCGGCGCCTACGCGGGTGTGGTCGACGATCATTGGAGGCTATGCGCGCAAGTCGTCAATATGTGCGAAGAACGCGCCGATCTCGTCGTCGGTCGTGTAAAAGTGCGGGCTTACGCGGATGCCGCAGCCCGGACGATAATCGATAAAAACGCGTCTTTCGATCAGTTTTTCACTTACGCGCTGCGAATCGGGAAAATCGATGCCGATCCAACCGGTGCGCTTATTGGCATCGAGCGGCGTGTTGACGGTGAGGCCACGCTCTAGCGCCATCTCGGCGATCTTTGTCGTGAGGCGGACGTTATGCTCGCGGATTTTCGGTACGCCGACGCTGGCAATGAGGTCGTGTCCGGGTTTGGCGACGAGAAATCCCGGAATCGGCAACGTGCCGGTCGCCCAGCGCGACATCGTCGGCGACCAGGTCATCGGCGCGGGTTCGAACGAGAATGGGCGCGCGTGGGCCATCCACCCGGTGACGGCGGGCTCGAGCAAAGCGTTGAGCGATGGTTTTACGTAAAGCCAGCCGCAGCCCGGCCCCCCGCACAGCCACTTGTGGCTTCCACCGGTCACGAGATCGAGGTCCAATTCGGTCACGTCGTACGGGTAAACTCCGGTCGTTTGGTAAGCGTCCACGCACAATAGCGCTCCCACGCTCCGGCAGTGTCGCGCCACGGCGCGAATGTCGCACAAGGCTCCGGACACGTAGTATGCGTGAGAAAGTACGGCGATGACGGTTTTTTCGGTGATCGCCGCGATGATGCGTTCGGTCTCGACCGTGCGGCCGTCGTCTGAGGGTACTATGCGCGGCTTGGCGCCGTAGCGCTGCCATTCCGTCCAGACGTAGGTGAGCGACGGAAACTGCAGCGCTTCATAAACGACTTCGTTTCTTTGCGGAGTGAAGCTCAGGCAGGTTGCCAACGCCGACTGTAATGCAGAAACGTTCGGCCCCAGAAACACGGAGCCCGGCGGCGCGCCGAAGACCGACCCGAGATTATCGGCGACGGACTGGACGCGCGGCAACCAATCGACCCACGCTTCCGGCCCATTCGCGGCCCACTCGTTCCAGTACGCATCGAGCGAGTCTTTGGCTGCGTACGGTGCCGCGCCCATGGAGTGACTCACGAGATAGGTTGACGAATCGAGCGTTGGAAAGCGGTCGCGCAAAACCGCTTGCGTCATCGTTTGCATTGGTTAAACATTCCCTTTGCCTAGGTGGGTACGCACTTCCCAGAGTTCCGGAAAGAAACGGTAGTCGAGCGTTTTGGCCAGATAAGCGGCGCCCAAAGACCCTCCGGTCCCCATCCGCGCGCCGATCATGCGTTCGACCATTCGAACGTGGCGGCCTCGCCAGAGCAGGAAGCGCTCGTCGAATTCGATGAGATCTTCGCAGAGTATATACAGTTCGTAATAGCGGCGCTCGTTGGTGTAGATCGTGCGATAGGATTCGATAAGTTCCGCAGGGGTATTCGTCGCGAATCCCCGTCGCCGCAAAACCTCTTTAAAGACATCGTAAAGCGTCGGCTCGTTCAGACGACGTTCTAAGCGCGCGCGCGTCGCCGCATCGGTTTGAATGTGTTCGAGCGTCTCGCGCCGCTGTATGCCGCCAAGAAATTCAATCTCTCGAAATTGAATCGACTGAAAACCACTGGCGGGGTTGAGGTGGTCACGAAATTGATTGAATTCTTGCGGGGTCATCGTTTCCAAAATATCAACCTGCTGCTCGAGTAAGCGTTGGACGGTATCGATGCGCCGGAATATCCGTGTGACGCGAAGGAGTTCGTCCCGTTCCATCGCGGCCATCGCCGCTTCCAGCTCGTGCTTGACGAGTTTGAACCACAGTTCGTAGACCTGGTGGATGATGATGAAGAGCAATTCGTCGTGGTGGGGGGGCTCCGATAGCGGCTTCTGGAGCGACAAGAGCTCGTCAACTTGCAAGTACGAACCGTAGGACAACCCCTCGGGTTGGGACGCCATTAGCGGACCGCCATGTTAAAGTGTCGCGGCGAGGACGAGCGTGACGAACGTACGCTTAAACGTCATAAGGACTCCTTTGGAGAAACGATTCGATGGGGACGGACCCCTTTACCCGCGAAACGAGCGAAGATGAAGCAAACTCTCGCCCTGCTCGGCGCGCTACTCTTGGCCTCGTGCTCGTCCGGCTCAAACAATCCCGGGGGCGGCTCGCCTTCCCCCGCACCATCCCTTGCGAACCCAATCCCCTTCGCGCTGTATCCAAATGCGCGCGTGCTCGCGTCGCGCGACGTGGAGCAGGTCGTCACGGCGGGGCAGGCGGGCGGCGTTCTTTCCCGCGGTGCAGGGTCGTACGCCGGGAAAGAAGTTATCGCCGCGAGCGGTGCTACGTTCGCGCAATTGCAGGGTTGGGTGACGTCTTTAAATGCGCGGCCGCCGGCCGGTTACGTACGCGCGACCGATACCAGTTTAGACCGCGCCAGCGGCCCGGCATCATCGGTTGGCTTGGGCTTCGCACTTTTTGCGCCGGCCAAGACCTCGGGAAATCCGCGGGCGTTGTTGCTTATCGTGTTGGATCCGCCGCGCTTTACCAAACGGCTCGGACCCGTGCTGCATTATCTCTCGAGTTATCGCTCGCTTCCGTCGTTCATGCGCGCGAAGATCGACGAGCAATCCCAAAGCCTGACGGGATTCACGATAAGCGAGGCAACGCAAGCCGACAGCCCGATCGGCGCCGCGCTCGGAGCGCTCGATTCGTTGCAGCGTACAAATGCTCGTGGAATTATCTTGATCGACGCAACGAAGCGTTAAGAGCGCACCTCGTATCGCAGCGTCCCATCGCGACGCAATCGGAACCCTTCGAAAACCAGCAGCCGGCGGCGTAAAGAATTAGTTGGCGCGCCTTTGACGCGGCCGTCGGCTCCGACGACGCGGTGCGCTGGGATCACTATCGCAAGAGGCGTCATTCCCATCGCCATAGCGACGGCTCGCTGTGCGAACGGTCGTCCGATGGCTCGGGCCACATCGGAGTAGGAAACGACCTCGCCCGCTTCGAGCAACGAAACCGTTTGCCAAACCGCGCGCTGAAAGCTGGTTCCTTCAACGCGGTACGGAAGCTCGAAGCGTTGCAATCGACGGCGAAAATAGGCGGAAAACT
>JALYVW010000024.1 GCA_030853005.1 Vulcanimicrobiota bacterium | reverse complement strand
CGATCTCCGCCAACGATAAAGAAATCGGCGATCTGATCTCGCAGGCGATGGAAAAGGTCGGCAAAGACGGCGTCATCACGGTTGAAGAGTCCAAATCGATGAAGACCGAAGTCGAAACCAAAGACGGCATGCAGTTCGACAAGGGCTACATTTCGCCGTACATGGTGAGCGACTCCGAGCGCATGGAAGCGACCTTGAACGATCCGTTCATTCTCGTGACCGAGCGGAAGATCTCGGCAATCGCCGACATTTTGCCGCTGCTCGAGAAGATCGTGCAAGTGCAGAAACCGCTACTCATCATCGCGGAAGACGTCGAAGGCGAAGCCCTCGCCACACTCGTCGTTAACAAATTGCGCGGAACGTTCACAACCGTCGCCGTCAAGGCGCCGGGCTTCGGCGACCGCCGCAAAGAGATGCTCAAGGACATCGCCGCCCTTACCGGCGCCGAAGTGATCTCCGAAGAGCTCGGTCTCAAGCTCGACAAAGTTACCCCCGAGCAGCTCGGACGCGCCAAGACCGTCAAAGTGACGAAGGAAGAAACCACCATCGTTGACGGTGGCGGCGACCCGAAGGCCATCAAGGGCCGCATCGAGATGATCAAGCGTCAGGTGGAAGACACCGACAGCGATTTCGATCGCGAGAAGCTCCAAGAGCGCCTTGCGAAGCTCTCCGGCGGTGTGGCCGTCATCCAAGTCGGCGCGGCGACCGAAACCGAACTCAAAGAGAAGAAGCACCGCATCGAGGACGCGCTTAGCGCGACGCGCGCTGCCGTGCAAGAAGGCATGATTCCGGGCGGCGGATCGTCTCTGGTGCACGCTGCAAAGGCGATTGCCAAATACGAGATGCCGAAAACGAACGGTCACGCCTCGACGTGGGCCGACGAGAAGATCGGCATTAACATCATTCATAAGGCACTCGAAGAACCGCTCCGCCAGATCGCGGAGAACGCCGGATTCGAAGGCTCGGTTGAAGTGAACCGCGTCAAGAAAGAATCGGCGCCCAAGGGCTTCGACGCCATGAGCGGCGACATCGTCGACATGTTCGAAGCCGGAATCGTGGAGCCGTTCAAGGTTACGCGCTCGGCGCTGCAAAATGCGGCTTCGATCGGCGCGCTGATCCTGACGACGGAAACCCTGATTGCCGACAAACCCGAACCCAAAAAAGATGCAGCTGGCGGCGGAATGCCGGGCGGCGGCATGGGCGGATACGACATGATGTAAGTGCGCGCGGCGCACGAATAAAAAACCCCGCGGCGAAGGCCGCGGGGTTTTTTTACGACCTCGGTGCTCCACCTTGACGTCGCGACGATGCGTACCGCCGGGCAACGTAGACGGGCACGGCGAGGAGCAGAATGCCCAAGCCGACCAGGCTGTCGCTGGGAGATTTGATCCAGGTGTCGGCGACGACGGCCCACGCGACGACCAGAAAGAGCGCGGTCGTTACCGGATGTCCCGGCATCTTGAAGCCGATCTTCGCAGCCGGATTCGTCGCGGCGTCGCGCTTGCGAAACACGAAGAGTGCGAGTGCGGCGAAGCCAAAAAAAATGTAGTCGATCGAGGTGACGTAGTTCAGGATTTGATCGTAGCGTTTCGATTCCGCAAGGATCATCGCGAGGACCCCTTGCAGCGCGATGGCGACCACGGGAGCATGCGTGGTCGGATGCACCCAAGCGACCGCTTTGAAAAACGTACCGTCCTGAGCCATGGCATGATACACGCGCGGTGACGTAAGCATTTGGTTGCTGAGAAACCCGAGGGTCGACAATGCGACGGCCAGCGCGATGATGCGTTCGCCGACCGGTCCAAGCGCGACGCGCATCAGATCGGACGCCGGCGTGTCGGTATGCATCAGCCCGTTTGCGCCGAGCACGCGGATCATGACGAGGTTGACCAAGACGTAAAGCACGATGACGGCGCACACGCCCCACAGCAACGCAACGGGCAGGGATTTGGCCGGACGTTTCAGCTCGGCAGTCATAAAGCTCGCCGTTTGCCAACCGCTGTAGGCGAAAAGAACCGGGATCATCGCGAAGCCCATGGCGGCTAGCGCTCCACCGTTCGAAGCGAACGGTGGAGTGGCAAGATGCGCACCCGCTCCAGGATGCGCGAACAACCCCACGCCGACGAGCGCAGCGATCGCGCCGATTTTTAAGATCATGAATGTATTTTGGACGTTGCTGCCGGAGCGCACGCCCAGGCAATTCACGACGGTGAGCAGCGCGAGCACCACGAACGCCAGCAGTCCCGAATCGACGTGCAGCCCCGTGAGCGGTCCGAAGTATCCGGCAAACGTTACCGCAGCCGCCGCCATCCCGCCGCTCTGCGATACCAAAAGCAGCGTCCACCCGTACGCAAAGGCAACGATCGGATGGAAGGCGTCGCGCATGTAGGCATACAGTCCGCCGTCGGCCGGGCGCCGCGACGCGAGTTCCGCAAACAGAAAGGCGCCCAGCAGTGCGACGGCCCCGCCGGCAATCCACACCGCCATCACGAGTGCGGGCGCGTGGACACGAGCGGCGACTACCGAGGGGTTGCGGAAAATCCCCGACCCGACGATGCCGCCCATGACGATGAGGCCAGCATCGAAGGGACCGAGACGCCGCAATAAACGCGGAGCCTGCATGAAGCGGAAGTCTAACCTGTGGCCATCGAAGTCCTGCGGCATGCAGACATACGAGATGACGCAGGTTGACGTGTTCACGGAACGGGCCTTCGGTGGAAATGCGCTTGCGGTCTTCACCCGCGCCGAGGGCCTCGACGATGCCACGATGCAGGCCATCGCGCGCGAGACCAACCTTTCCGAAACCACGTTTGTGTTTGCGCCTGAGGGCGCCGAAACCGACGCGCGCGTGCGCATTTTCACGCCGGCGGTAGAGCTTCCGTTTGCCGGTCATCCGACAATCGGCACGGCTTTCGTGTTGCTCTCGCGGCTGCCAGAGGCGACGTCGGTGCGGCTCGGTTTGAACGTTGGGCCGATTCGCGTCGAGCGCGAGACCGACGGAGCTCTCTTTATGGATGTTCCGCAGGTTCGCTTTTTAAAGACGATCGAACGGCGCGCGGAGGTTGCGGAAAGCCTGGGACTGCACGCCGAGGACCTGGCGGATCTCCCGATCGAAATCGCATCGAGCGGATATCCGTATCTCCTTGTTCCGCTGCAAAGCGCGCAACTGGTAGACGCGGCTCGCTTGAACGTCTCCTTGCTTACGGACGCACTGGGCGAAGATGCGGCGAGCGTTTTCCCCTTTGCCTGCAACGGCGAGGCCCGTTTCTACGCGCGCATGTTCGCTCCGCACACCGTGGGCATTGCTGAAGATCCCGCAACCGGCAGTGCCAACGGGCCCTTAGCGGCGTACGCACGTAAGCACGGACTCCTCGAGAGCAGTGGATTGGTCGAGCAAGGGACGAAAATGAAGCGACAGAGTTTCATCCGTTTGCGCGTCGACGCCGCCGGAAACGTCAAAATCGGCGGCAACGTCGTGGAAGTTTTGCGCGGTTCGCTTAGATTTCCAGGACCACTTTGATCGCTTCGCGCGCGTCCATCGCCTTATATCCGTCGGCGACGCGCTCGAGCGGCAAGGTGAGATCGAACACGGGTGACGGGTCGATGCGTCCGGTGTCCAAGCTTTTTAGCAGTTCGGGAAGGTAAGCGCGCGTCGGCGCCAGCGCCCCGCGGAGCTGCACGTTCTTTGCAAAAGAGCTGGCGTAATGGCAGATTCTGCACGTTTGCCGGAACGCCCACGAAACTGACGGTGCCGCCCGGGCGTGCGATCTCGAGCGCCAACTCCATGCTTTCCTGATTGCCGACCGCCTCGACGACGCTTGGAGCTCCGCCCCGCGTCAGCTCGATGATGCGGGCGCCGACCTCGGGATCGTGAGAATTGAAGGTTTCCGTCGCGCCGAATTGCTTGGCCAACGCGAGACGATGATCGTTGTGCCCGACGGCGATCACGCGCTCGGCGCCGACCTGCTTCGCAGCGGAAAGCACGCCGCAGAGGCCGATGGCCCCGTCGCCGACGATGACCACCGTTCCGCCGGCGCGCGCGAGCGAAGAAACGACCCCGTGATGCCCGGTGCCCATGACGTCGCATAATGCCAAGGCGCCGATGCGTTTGCGCGGTTGGGCATACACCGACTCCGGCATCGCAACGAGCGTCCCATCCGCAAATGGAACGCGCACGGCTTCGGCTTGCCGCCGTTGCGATCGTCGCCCCAATTGGTCATCCGCTCGCACGACGTTTGCAAACCGACCCGGCAGTACGGGCACGTGCCGTCGCTCGAGACGAACGGTGCGACGACGTGGTCCCCGACCTTCACGCTGCGCACCTCGTCGCCGACCGCTTCGACGACGCCGATGAATTCGTGCCCGGTGCGGTCGCCCGGCTCCCATTGCGTAATGCCCCGGTAAAACCACAATCGGACCCACAAATCGCGGCTTGCGTGACGCGGACCAAAGCATCGGTGGCGTGCTCCAGCGCCGGGTCGGGAACGGTTTCCAAGCGCACGTCCCGCGCGCCATAATACACGGTTGCCTTCATCGCCTCCGTAACCGACGGGGCCAGGCGGCGGGTTGCAGCGACCGAATCCAATCGCGCGTAAGACGGGTCTTACGGAAGGCATGGATTTCGACATTCCCCCGCGCCGTGGCTATTGGGAACCCAACGCCGACGTTGTGTGGGACGAAGCCCATGGGGTGCTGGTCGTGAAGGTCGAGGTTCCAGGGTGCGATCCGGCAAGTTTGCGCGTCTCGGTTGACGGCCGCAGGCTCCTGATCGAAGGCCGGCGTGCCGACACCACCCACGCCCGCTCGGCGACATTTTTGCAAAAGGAAATCGCCTCCGGCAATTTTTTCAAGCAATTGCATCTTCCGGCGGCGGTCGTCGACGAACAATCTGCCGCGACCTACGCAGACGGCATGCTTAGCATCTTGTTGCCGCTTGCCGACGTCGAATACATTCCGGCAACGCGCACGCAGGTGCATCTCATCATCAAAAGGATTCTTGTGTAAATGCCCGCCAGGGAACGCAAACCGTCACCCATCGTTATCGCCGGCTCGGTCGGTATTCTTCCGCTGCAAGAGGCGGTGCTGTTTCCCAACACCGTCATTCCGTTAGCGGTCGTCAAAAAGCCGGGCATTTTGCTCGTCGAAGAGGCGTTGCGCGAGGGGAAACCCATCGGCTTAACGGTTCTCAAGAACAGGGACACCGAGGATCCCGGACCCGAGGACATCGTGCGCGTCGGCACCATCGGAACCGTGCAAAAGATGTTGAAGGTACCCGACGGTACGCTGCGCTGCATCGTGTCCGGTCAATCGGTCTTTAAGATCGAAGATTTCTCACAAACCGAGCCCTACATGGTTGCGACCTACACGGAGCTGCCCGACATCACCCGCGAATCCGAAGAGATCGTCGCCATGCAACGCAACTTGGCGACGCTATTCCAAAAATTGCTGGGATACCTCCCGCAGGCTCCGCGCGAGATCGAGATGGAAGTGCAAGCCATCACCGATCCCAATCTTCTCACCTATTTCGTGGCGTCGACCATGCGCATGGAAACGGCCGACCGGCAGGCGCTGCTCGAAGAGCGCGACACGGCGCGCCGGATGCGTAAGTTAACGATGTTGCTGACGAAGGAACTGGAAGTTGTAGAACTCGGGCATAAAATTCAGTCCGATATCCAGCGCGAAATGGAAAAAAATCAGCGCGAGTTCTACCTGCGCCAGCAGCTGCGCGCCATTCAAGAAGAGTTGGGTGAGGTCGATCCGCAGCAAGCTGAAACCAACGAGCTGCGCGAAAAAATCGATAAGGCGCAAATGCCCGAGGATGTAAAGAAAGCCGCCGACCGCGAGTTGGATCGCCTCTCGAAAGTGCCGCAGGCGAGTCCGGAGTACAGCGTCATCCGCACGTACTTGGATTGGCTCGTGCAATTGCCGTGGAACGTGGAGACGAGCGATCATATCGAAATCAAACGCGCCCGCGAGATTCTCGATGAGGATCACTACGATCTGGAAAAAATTAAGGACCGCATCGTCGAATATTTGGCGGTCGGAAAACTCAAAAATCGTTTAAGTGGGCCGATCCTCTGCTTCGTCGGACCGCCGGGCGTCGGCAAAACGTCGCTCGGACAATCCATCGCCAAGTCCATGGGACGCAAGTTCGTTCGCCTCTCGGTCGGCGGCGTGCGCGATGAATCCGAGATCCGCGGCCATCGCCGGACGTACATCGGCGCCATGCCGGGAACGATCGTGCGGGCCATGCGCGACGCTGGTACGCGCAATCCGGTGATGATGATCGACGAAATCGACAAGGTGGGCGCCGATTATCGGGGCGATCCGCAGTCGGCTTTGCTCGAGGTCTTAGACCCCGAACAAAACAACTCGTTCCGCGACCACTATCTGGACCTTCCGTTCGATCTCTCGCAAGTGCTCTTTATTTGCACGGCCAACAGCTTGGACAGCATTAGCCCTCCGCTGCGCGACCGCATGGAGATC
This sequence comes from Vulcanimicrobiota bacterium, assembly GCA_030853005.1. GTDB lineage: Bacteria > Vulcanimicrobiota > Vulcanimicrobiia > Vulcanimicrobiales > Vulcanimicrobiaceae > JALYVW01. The sequence continues at coordinate 14,943 of JALYVW010000024.1, read as the reverse complement.
ATTCAGCTTGCCGGCTATACCGAGATGGAAAAGCTGCAAATTGCCAAGCGCTACCTGGTTAAGAAACAGCGCATCCACAACGGGCTCAAAGACTCGCAAGCGCAAGTGACCGACCTGGCGATGCGGGCGATCATCAACGATTACACGCGCGAAGCGGGCGTACGTAACCTCGAGCGCGAGATTGGAACCATCTTCCGCAAGACGGCGCGCCGCATTGCCGAAGAGCCGCGCTTTAAGGCGCGCGTGCGGCCGGAGAACCTGCAAACGTTCTTGGGCAAGCCGCGCTTTTACAACGAAGTCAAAAAACGCGTGGCATCCGTAGGCGTTGCGACGGGCTTAGCCTACACGCCCGTCGGTGGCGACATTCTCTTTATCGAGACGCAGGCGATGCCTGGAACGGGAAAGCTCGTGCTCACCGGCCAGCTCGGCGACGTGATGAAGGAGAGCGCGCAGGCGGCCGTATCGTTCCTGCGCTCGCGCAGTGGCGAGCTCGGCATCGGCGACGACTACTTTTCCAAACACGACCTCCACATTCACGTCCCGGCCGGCGCGACGCCGAAGGACGGACCCTCCGCCGGCATTTCGCTCGCAACCTCGGTGGCATCGATGCTGACCGGGATGAAGGTCGATCCGGATCTGGCCATGACCGGCGAAATTACGCTTACCGGTCAAGTCTTGCCGATCGGCGGATTGAAAGAAAAGGTTCTCGGCGCGAAGCGTGCCGGCATTAAGAAAGTGCTGATCCCCAAGCGCAACGAAAACGATTTGGATGATATCCCGAAAGAAATTCGCGACGTCATGACGTTCGTACCGGTTGAGGAGCTCTCGGAAGTGTTCTATCACGCGCTCGGCAAGCGGGTCATCTCTCCCGTGGACCTGGGCGCAACCGAACGTCGCGCCAACAACGTGGTGCCGATCCGGCGCAACGGGGTGAAGCGTACGCGCGTAACGCGCGCGCCGATTTCCCGCCGCCGCTCGCGGTAGCGCGTGCAGAAAGAGCTGCTTTTTCTCCCCGGCCCAGTCACGGTTGCCGAACCGGTTTTAGCGGCCATGAGCCGGCCGCTGATCGATCATCGTGGAAGAGCGTTCGCCGAACTTCTCGCAAGGATCGTGCGGCGTTTGCAGCCCATTTTTGGAACCCGCGGCGAACCCGTGCTGCTCGGTGCGTCGGGGACGGGCGGCCTCGAAGCTGCGGTGACCAGTCTTTTTAAGCCGGGCGAAACGCTTCTCGCCACACCGGTCGGCGTTTTTGGTCGGCGGCTTGCCGGTATCGCTCGCACCTACGGCTGCGAAGTCGAGATTCTCGACACGGCTTGGGGACATGCTCTGGATCCGGCCACGCTCGCGAATCGCTTGCGCGCCGACACGGAACGGAAAATCGGCGGCATTCTGCTCACCCACAACGAGACGTCCACCGGAGTTCAAAACGATCTTGCCGCACTTGCAGCGATTACCGCGTCGCATCCGGCGATGACGGTCGTCGATAGCGTGAGCGGTCTCGGGGCGTCGCCTTTCGAGATGGACGACTGGAAGTTCGATGTCGTCGTGAGTGCCTCGCAGAAAGTATTTGCGGCACCCCCCGGCGTCGCGATGGTTGCCGCGAGCGAGCGTGCGTGGGCCAAGATGGAGTCCGGCGAGCCATCCAATTTCTCTTTGAGCCTCCTCAAAGCGCGCGAGTTCGCGCGGCAAGGACAGACCCCGTGGACGCCGCCGATTTCCGTGTTTTTCGCATTGGATGCGGCGCTCGAACGCTACGAGCGGGAAGGCGCGAAGAACGTCGCCTGGAGGCATGAGTGCTACGCGCGGGCGATTCGCGCGGCATTTGTCGCGCTGCACATGAAGCTCTACTCGCAAGGACTGGCCCATTCACCGACGGTCGTCGCGGCGCTGGTGCCGGAGGCGGTCGACGCCGGCGCCCTTTTGCGTAATTTACGCGACGTGCGCGGCGTCGTCTTATCCGGCGGTCAGCAGGAACTGAAGGGGAAAATCGTGCGCATGGGCACCATGGGCGACGTGTCGCAAACCGACGTGCTCGGAGCACTTGGCGCGTTGGAAATCGCCTTACTCGAGATGGACGTTCCGGTCAAAGTGGGATCCGGGGTTCAGGCGGCGCTGCGCATTTTTCTCGACATGGACGCGGCGATGCTCACACCTGGTGGCCCGCAAAATAATGATGCGCGAACGGACGGACAAACCACGGTAACGTCGCCGTAATCGCGTCGTCTACGCGAGTGTCGTTCGTTGTAAGCACGTGCACGAGCGCCGACTTGTGAAAATCCGCGCGCAGGTCCGGCGCTAGCGGAAACAAGAGCGCGACGTAGAGCACGATCCACAGCCCGACCGCGGCTTTCGCGATGCCGATGGCCGCTCCGGCGAGGGCGTTGCCGATTCCCAGAAGCGGAAGCTTGGTGATGCCATTGAGTAGCCGCGCAATCGCAAGAACGACGATGTATGTGCCGACGCCGGTCAAGAACATGCCGACGACGTGTGCCGATCCCGGGCCCACATGCACGAACCGGGAAAGCGTGGCGTCGAAGGCGCCGTTGTACCACCACGGCGTAAGAAACGAGAGCACGAGCGCGATCGCGCCCGAAAGTTCGGAAATAAACCCGCGCTTAAAGCCCTTGAGCGCCGCGATCAACACGATCGCACCGATGACGAGATCCGGCCAGGCGAAGCTATTCGCCACGCAAGCGGACGCCCAGGTCCGCGCGCAGGGCGCTGAGCGCTGCGGCCACCGCCGCATCGGCTTCCCCGTCGGTGATGGTCGCATCATCCCGCTGCAACGTCATGCGTACGGCCAGGCTCTTTCGCTCGTCGCCGACCTGCGGACCGCGATACTCATCGAATACGCGCGTGCCACGCCCGAGCTCGCCAACGCTCTTGGCGATTGTCCTCTCGATTTGCGCCGCGCTCGTCTCTAACGAACAGATCAGCGCGAGATCGCGATAGGTTGACGGATATTTGGACGGCGGCACATACTTGGGAACGCGCAAGTCCGGAATGTTGTCCACATAGATGCTGCAGAAATACACCGGCAACCGCGAGCCGAACGACCGTTCCAAGCGTGGATCGATCCGTCCCAGCTCCGCAACTTCTCGGCCGTCGATCAACACTGACGCGGCTTTCCCGGGATGGCTGGCGTTGCGCCGGTCTTCAACGACCTCGAAATCGGACCGGCCCGTAATGTCGTGCAGCAGCGCCTGACAGTCGCCTTTGATGCGCAGAAAAGCGGAGTCTTTCCACGGCGGCTCGTCGACGGGGAGGACCACGTTTGCAAACGCAACCGTGGACGATTCCGACGGCTGGCGCTCGTCGAGCGTAAAGACGTGTCCGATTTCAAAAAATTTCGCGGGGACGTCCATTCGGGCGGCATAGTCGAGTAAGGCCGGACCGAGCTCGTAGCGCAAATACCGTTGGTCTTCCGAGAGCGGATTGCGGATTTCGACCGACGTGGAACGCGGCTCCAGTCCGGCGCGGCGAATCTTTTCGAACACGCTCGCGCCGTGCAGTGCGAGGGTGCTGAGTTCGCGATACCCGAGCGATGCCAGAGCATGCGCGATCTTGCGCTCCAGGCGATACGTGTCGCTCGGAATCTCGTGCGCCGGAATCAACGGCATCACCGCCTCCAAGCGGTCGTATCCGGCGCAGCGCGCGATCTCTTCAACGACGTCGGCGCCAATCGTTACGTCGCGCCGCCATGGCGGTGCCGAAATCTCCAAGCGACCGTCGTGGATTTGCGAGACCGCGAACCCCAGACGATCAAGCAACTCGCGAACCTCTTCGACGGTCAGCTCGAACCCAAGCAATCGTTTAACATCCCGGATTGGAAACGAAATGGGCGCCGTTGCCGAGGCGGGCTCGCCGAACACGTGCGGTTCGAACGCGGTCGCGCCGCTTTCGACGAGCAGCGCGGCGGCGCGCGCTGCTCCATAGTCCGTGAGCGCAAGCGCGAGGCCTTTTTCGTGCCGTCCGCTCGCGTCGGTACGGAAACCGTGGGCCGAGCTCATCCGCCGAATGCGCGGGCCGTAGAAATTGGCGCTTTCGAGCAGAAGCGCAGTTGTCCCATTCGAAATCTCGCTCTCTTTGCCACCCTTGAGTCCGGCAAGTCCCTGCGCGCCGCTGTCACTTGCGACGACGAGATCCGCCGGCGAGAGCGTATGTTTCGTGCCGTCTAAGGTAACGAGGCTCTCGCCTTCCGTTGCATCGCGCACGATGAGATGATGATGTGGAATCTTCGCGTCATCGTAAAAATGCAGCGGCTGCCCGGTTTCGAGCATTACGTAATTCGAGATGTCCACGATGCTGTTGATGGGCCGCTGACCGGCGAGAGCCAGGCGAATTCGCATTCGCGCGGGGGCGATGCCCGCCCGCACGTTGGAAAAGCGCTGCGCCACGAACCGCGTGCAATCGACCGATTCCAGCGTAACCCTCGGGGCGTCGCCGCCATCGTTCGCGCCGCCCGGATTTTCAAAGGACGGAGCGCGTAACGCCACGCCGAAAGCCGCCGCTAGCTCGCGCGCGATTCCTAGAATCGAGAGCATGTCGGGCCGGTTGCTCGTCACTTCAACGTCGAGCACGTCGTCGGCGAGGCCGAAGACCTCGACCACGTTGCTGCCTAGCGGCGATCCGGCGTCGAACTGCATGATGCCGTCTTCGAACCATTCGTTCGGCAAGGCGAGCTCGTCGGCCGAAATCATCATGCCGGCCGATTCGACCCCGCGCATGGTGCGGCGCTCGATTTTCAACGCTGGGAGCTGCGCGCCGATCATTGCCACCGCAATCGTTTGCCCCGCAGCGACGTTCGTTGCGGCGGTCGCGATCGTTAGCGGCGAACCCGAGCCGATGTCGATGCGACCGACCTGCAGCCGGTCGGCATTGGGATGTTTGCCGAGTTCGGCGATGCGACCGATGACCACGCCGGATATCGCCGGACGTTTTTCGATCGTTTCCACGGGGAATCCGAGATTGGCGAGCGTGTCGGCGATCTTTTGCGAATCGTTCGGAAGTTCGAGGTACTCCCGCAGCCAAGCGATGGGAACGCGCATATGCTAGCGTTCGTTACGCGAGCTGCGCGAGAAAGTCGGGGTCGTTTTCAACGAACCGCCGGATGTCGTCAATATCGTACCGCACCATAGCCAGCCGCTCGGCGCCGAAGCCGAACGCCCAACCCGAATAGACATCCGGATCGTAATTCATCTCGCGCAAAACGTTGGGATGCACCATTCCCGCGCCGCCGAGTTCGATCCATCCCGATCCCCCGCACATGCGGCAGTCGCGAGCGGCGCCGCCGCACGACGGGCACGTGGTATCCACCTCGGCGCTGGGTTCGGTAAATGGGAAGAACGACGGACGGAAGCGCACGCGTTGGTCGGAGCCGAAGAGATCGCGACACAAGCCCGTGAGCATGCCTTTGAGGTGGCCGAAATGCACGCCTTCGGCAACGAGCAGTCCTTCGATTTGCGTGAATTGGAAAAGATGCCGTGCATCCACGGCGTCGCGGCGGTAACATTTTCCGGGAACGACCACCGCGATCGGCGGGCGGTACGCCTGCATGGTGCGGATCTGCATCGGCGATGTATGCGGGCGTAGCAGAATCGTGTCCGAAACGAAAAACGAATCGAAGCCGGCCCGCGCCGGATGGTCGGTTGGAATGTTCAGTGCGTCGAATGCGTAGTAGTCGGGTTCGAGTTCCGGTCCCACGACGACGGCGAACCCATGCCGCTCGAAATACGAGCACACGTCTTCGACGATTCGGCGCAGCGGGTGAATGGAGCCGCGCTCGGGGACGGTTGCGGGAAAGGTGACGTCGATGCGCGCTTCCAGCTCTTTCGAATAGCCGGCCATCTCCAGAGCCGCCGAGGCGTCGGCAATGCGTGCTTCCATCGCTTCGACGTCGGCATTGATCGTTTTCCCTGCGCCCGGCCGCTCGGCTGCCGGCAGCTCCCCGATCGACCTTCGTAGCTGCGTGACCTCTCCCGCGCGACCGAGGAATGCGACGCGCACGGCATCCAGCGCCGCGGCGTCGTTAGCGCCTTCGAGCGCGCGCTCGAAACGCGCGCGGAGTTGCGAAAGGTTGTCGGTTAGCGTACTCATCGATAATAAAAAACGGGCATGAAAAAGCGCCCGGAAGTTCTTTTCCGGACGCTCGTGAAAATCCACTTCTTTTGGTTTAGGCCGCGTCTTTTCCGTTCGCGCGCCTCACCCTCGCGTCCCGGGGGGATGCAACTGGCGGTAGATCAAGTACGCGCTGATGGATCCGGTGTTTGCAAAGATTTTCCAGAAAAATTCCGAGGTAGCCATCGGCTCTTTGGACTCCTTCGCTATGGACTTTCCGGTCGCGCCGGCCGTGAGAATGGTCGAAGTATACCATGCGACTTTTCCACAGGATAGTCTTGACTTTTTTCCGCTGGGGGACTGACTTGACAGGCCGCCCTAAGAGGGTTTTTTTATAAAGGAGCCGGCCTCTGGCTTGCTTGGGAGGCGGCCCCCTGGTCCGGGCGGGTCAGCTCGTAGAGGGCAAGTGTGCCGGCCATGGCAGCATTCAGGCTTTCCATCCGCCCGGGCATGCGCAGCGAAGCGAATTCCGAGCAGGCGGACTCCCAGCGCCCCAGGCCGTGCCTCTCGTGGCCGACGACCAGAATGGTGCGCGCTGGTGACCTCGAGCGCAACGGCGGAGCGTCGGCACGCAGTCCGAGCACCTCCCAGGCGCTCCCGGCAGCGGGGCCGAGGTCGGCCGGTGAAGCTACCGCGATCTGCAGGCTGAAGGTGGCCCCCATCGCAGCGCGCACGGCCTTTGGGCCGAAGCAATCCGCGCCATCGCTCCCGGCGATGACCGATTCGATGCCGAACGCCGAGGCCGAGCGGAGCAAACTCCCGGCATTGCCCGGATCGTTGACGTCGGCTAAGAGCAGGATCGGCCCCGGCCGGTCGAACAGCCGTGCCGCCGAAACCGCCGGAATGGGAAGCGCGGCGAGAATACCGGTCGGAGAATCCAAGTCGGAAAGCCGGGCAAAGGTGCGCTCGTCGACGACGAGCGTTTCTACGCCGCCGCTTTCTGCGCGAGCCAGCACGGCGTATCGCTCGAAAGCCGCGGGCGTCGCGACGATATATCGTACCGGCGCGCGGGCGTTCAGCGCATCCGCCAGGAGCGTCGGTCCCTCGATCGCGTAGGTGTGCTGCTCCTCGCGGCCTTTTTTCTCGAGCAGAGCGCGAATGGCGGCAATGCGCGCGTTGTGCGCTCCGAGTGTTTGACGCATTAGCGCGCGCGCCTCGGGCCGTAGCGGGCTCGCAAGCCGATCATCGCCATCCCGGCGACAATGGCACAGATCAGCACGCCGACGCGGTCGTTAAAGTGGTGCGGAGCGACAAAGCGCAACATCGCGACGACGCAAACCGTGAAGATCGCGAAGAAGATTCCGAGCCAGCGGAATTCGTCCGAGATGGAAGACTGCGCTTTCTTCATCTGGCCTCTCTACGAGGCTTCGCGGGGGTTCTCCGTTTAAGAAAAGCGCATGAACGAAAAACCCACGGTGCTCGAATCGCACCCGGTGTTCCGGGGCAAAATTTTCGGCGTCCGCACCGACATCGTCGCCTTTGCAGGCCGCAAACATCGGCTGGACATCGTGGAACACGGAGGATCGCTTGCCATACTGGCCACGCCCACGCCGGGCCGCGTCCTTCTCGTGCGCCAGTACCGTCATGCCGCGCGCGCCGAGCTGTGGGAGATTCCCGCCGGCGTCGCGGAGCCGGGGGAGGACCCGCGGGAGGGAGCCTTGCGCGAATTGCGCGAGGAAACGGGTTACGCAGCGGGCTCCATGGAGCGTATCGTCAGCGCGTTCCCGACGCCCGGATTTTGTGACGAACGCCTGCATCTTTTCCACGCGACGCAGCTGCAACCGGGCGCGCAATCGCTCGATGAAGACGAGGCCATCGAGGTGCGCGAATTTGGCCTTGATGAAGCGCTGGGCATGCAAGCGTCCGGCGCCGTCGCGGACTTAAAAACATTTGCTTCGCTCTTGTGGTTAGCGGGAACTCAGCCCGGGGGCCGTTAACACCTTTTACTGGGAAGGGCCGATAACGGAACCAATGGCGCAACTGCAGTTAAAGCAAGTGCGGATTCCTGTTATGGAGGGGACGGACGTGAACACTCCGAGCGATCTCAATGCCATACTCAAATTGCTTTTGAGCGAGGGTGGGTCCGTCGAAGGTGCGGCCGCAACGGCGCTCTTACCGGAAGACGAACGCTATCTCGCGACCCTCGTCGACGCAATACGGTCGGGAAAACGATCGGTCATCATCGTCGAAGACTCCGACGACAAGCTCAAATATATGTTCAGCAATACGACTCGCGCCGAAGCGGTATCGATGCTCGGAAAAGTCATCGAGGCCACCGGACGCCGTCTCGCGAGCGGAGACGAATAGCCCGGCGGCCCGCAGCTCTTTAGGTCGACTTCCCCGCAGCCTGTTTCGCGACCGCTAAGAGCGATCCGAAAGCCGTCGCATCGGTCGCCGCGAGTTCCGCCAGCGCCTTGCGATTGAGCGATACTCCCGATTTTTTCAGCCCGTTCATAAAGACCGAATAGCTCAGGCCCTCTTTGCGCACGGCCGCGTTGATGCGGCTGATCCAAAGCGAGCGAAAATCGCGCTTGCGAACGCGGCGATCGCGAAAAGCATAGGCCAGCGAATGGAGGAGCGCTTCGTTTGCGACGCGGTAATTGCGACGACGCGCCGCGCGGAAACCCTTGACGAGCTTCATGACCTTGCGGCGGTGTTTTAATCCGTTAACGCCGCGTTTGATGCGTGCCATTTTCCGTCGTGCCTCCTTAAACCAAGTAGGGAATGGTCGGCGCTAAGCGCTTGAGGTCGCCCTTGAATACGGGCTGATCCTTGCGGAATTTCCGTTTGCGCTTGCGCGTTTTCTTGCTGAGGATGTGACCGCAGCCGCTGAACTGATGGCGGTGCATCACTTTGCCGTTGGCGCTGACTTTCACGCGCTTGGCGGTTCCTCGGTGGGTTCTAATCTTAGGCACTTTGGGGCTCCTTCGTCTCTTCTTGGTGGTCTTCTTCAAGGTCTTTTTCAAGATCTTTTTCGTGATCGCGCTGCGATGAGAATTTGGCCGGACCCGCGGGTACCGCTCGCGGCGCGAGGATCATGAACATATTCTTGCCTTCGAGCTTCGGTTCGCGCTCGACCGTTGCGAGCGGCGCCATGTCGACCGCCATGCGATCGAGCAGCCGCCGGCCGAATGCGGTGTAGGTGATTTCGCGTCCGCGAAACATGATCGTGACCTTGATCTTGCTGCCGTCGATTAAGAGTCGCTCCGCCATCCGTGCTTTAGTCTCGTAATCGTGCGTCTCGATCTTCGGTCGCAGCTTCACCTCGCGTAACTCGTAGTTTTTCTGTTTCTTGCGCGCGTCTTTATCTTTTTTCGACTGCTCGTACTTGAGCCGGCCGAAGTCCCCGATTTTGCACACCGGCGGCTGCGCGGTGGGCGAAACTTCGATGAGGTCCAGTCCGCCGGTGCGGGCGCGGGCTAAGGCATCCTCGGTTAACAGGATTCCGAGTTGCGAGCCGTCTTCGTCGATCACTCGGACCTGGCGGATACGGATCTGGTCGTTGACGCGGAGCGGTCGAGCTATGGCAAATCTCCTAGAAAGCAATAAAAAAGGCGCCGCCGAAGCGACCCCATCGTGCGAAAACCAGCCGGCGGTTTCCTCGATCGAGACCGGATCGCCCGCAGGCATCCGGTGAGGACCCTCCCGGGCCCTACTTCGGCTCGAGAAGCATAGCACGCACACCCCGGGGTCGGTCAAGGACTTGGCACGGATGGAACCGCTTTCCGTTGCCCAAAGAAGCGGCATGCAAACGATTTTGCTCCGCGCGGTAGCGAGCGCGCTGTTTCTCGCCATCGGCCTCGGCGCGAGCCAGGCCCGGGCGGCCCGGGCGGCCCAACCGATCGATCTCGTCGTCGACGCATCGCTCGCGCCCAGTCAAAGCATCGTGCGTACGCACGAGCTCATTCCGGTCCACCCCGGGGCGCTCCGGCTGCTCTATCCCGAGTGGATCCCGGGCGAGCACGCCGCGGTCGGCCCCATCCAAAACGTGGCCGCGCTCACCATTTCCGCGAACGGGCGGCGCATCGCCTGGCGGCGGGATCCCCACAGTTTGTTCGTCATCGAGACCGACGTGCCGTCAGGAGCCTCATCGGTGGACGTCGACTTTACGTATTTGGGCGCGACCTTTGGCAACTATTCCTCGAACCGTTTATCCTCGCCGAATATGTTTGTGATCGATTGGAATCAAAACGTCTTTTACCCGGCGACGGGCACTTTCCAAAGCGTCGCGTTCGATCCGCACCTGATCTTGCCGGGAAAACAGTGGAAGTTCGCAACGGCGCTCTACGACGAGCGGCGATCGGGAAATCGCGTGACGTGGAGCACGACGTCGCTCGAGCGCCTGTTGGACTCGCCGTTAGATGCGTGTGAGAATTTCCGGCAGTGGCCGCTCTGGAAAGATACGGGGACGTTTCCCGGCGCGGCGTCACTCAACGTCTGCGCCGACGTGCCTTCACAACTGGCGGCTTCGTCCAAGGTGGTCGGACATTTTTCCAAGTTGGTGCGCGAAATGCTCGCGCTCTACGGCGCGCGCCACTGGCGCGACTACCACTTCTTGCTCACGGTCTCGGACGTGATCCCGGGCGAAGGGGTCGAACATCACGAGTCGAGCGACGATGGTGAAGGCGGGAATTACCTCATCGACGGCATGGCGCTGGAACGCGGAGGCGATTTGCTTTCGCACGAATTCAATCATTCATGGGACGGCAAGTATCGCATGCCCGCCGGAATGTATCCCGACACGCCAAACAAACCGCTCGACGATTCGCTACTTTGGGTGTATGAAGGCATGACGCAATATTACGGGGATGTCATGTCGTATCGCGACGGAATCCGGAACGCGAAAAATTGGCCGGATCACATTGCGGCGATCTGGGCGAGCTACGATTCGCAACCGGGCCGCTTGTGGCGCAGCCTCGGCGACACCGCTACCGCGGCGCCGTTCCTGTACGGATCGCCGCGCGGTTACGGCAGCGAGCGCCGTGGAGTCGATTTTTACACCGAAGGCGAGTTGCTCTGGCTCAAGGTGGACTCGATGTTGCGGATTGCCTCGGGTGGCGAGCACTCTCTCGACACGTTCGCGAAAGCGTTTTTTGGAAAACGCACTACCGGTCCGGACGTTGAAACGTACGAACGCAGCGACATTATCGCGTCGCTCAACGCGATTATGCCCTACGATTGGGCGGGATTTTTTCACACCTGGGTGGACGACATCGCCGTCCATCCTCCCAACGGGTTCGAGCCCGACGGCTGGAAGCTCGCCTTTACCGACAAGCCGTCGCATGACGTCCGGGCGAATAATTTTCGCTATTCGCTCGGGTTCGCGATCGCGCGCGATCGGGTGGGCGACGTGCTCTTTGGATCGCCCGCATTCCGTGCGGGACTTGGATATGGCGAACAGATCGTTGCCGTCAACGGCCGCACGTATTCAGACGATTGGATGGCTGAAGTCGTCAAAGACGCGCAACGCACCCGCACGCCTATTCAGATGCTGGTGTCGCGCGATCAAAGTTATCGCACGATATCGATTCCGTACTATGGCGGTTTGCGCTACCCGCACTTGGTGCGCGTGCTGTCCGAGAAAGATCGGCTCTCTTTGGTCGTCAAGCCGCTGACCCATACCTAAGCCGTAGCCGGTTTCCGTCCAGGAACGCTAGAGCGAGGCGACCGCTTCGCGGAACGTTTCCAGGAGAAAATCAACTTGTGCTTCGTCGATGACAAGCGGAGGCGCCAAACGCAAAACAGTCTCGTGGGTGTCTTTTGCGGCGACGCCGCGTTGAAGCAGAGCGGTGGCGAGATCGCGTGCCGGAACGTGCACTGCCACTCCGACGAGGAGGCCGCGGCCGCGTACTTGCGCGACGGCTGGCAGCCGCAGGTCGCGCAGTCCGTCCATGAGTTGGCGCCCGCGCGCTCGCGCACAATTTGCCAGGTCTTCGTCCTCGAGCACATCGAGCGAAGCGATGCCGACGGCCGACGCTAGCGGATTGCCACCGAACGTGCTTCCGTGTTCGCCCGCGACGAAAAGCTCCATCAGCGCGCGATCGGCAAGGGCCGCGGAAATCGGATAGTATCCCGCGCCCAGCGCCTTGCCCACGAGCAAAATATCGGGCCGCACGCGCTCGTGGTCGCACGCAAATCGGTCGCCCGTTCGTCCGAAGCCCGTCTGCACTTCGTCGGCGATAAGCAAGACGTTCTGCTGCGTGCACAACTCGCGGACGCGCGAGATGAAGCCCTCAGGTGGCACGATGACGCCGGCTTCGCCTTGAATCGGTTCCAGCAAGACGCCGGCGGTATTTGCCGTGATCGCGCTTCGCACGGCATCGAAATCACCGAACGGCACACGGATAAAACCGGGAGCGTGCGGTCCAAAGGCGCGGCGATATTCAGGTGTCGAGCTGGCGCTCGTGGCCAGCAGGGTTCGGCCGTGGAAATTGTTGTTAAAAACGATGATCTCCGCGGCGTCCTCCGGGATGCCTTTGACGTCGTAACCCCACCGGCGCGCGAGCTTGATGCCGGTTTCCACGGCTTCGACGCCCGTATTGGTCGGCAACGCCATGTCGAATCCGCAGTACTCGGTCAAGCGCCGCAAAAAGAGCGGCAGCCGGTCGTTGCGCATCGCACGCGAGGTCAGCGACACGCGGCCGGCCTGTTCCACGAGCGCCGCAGCCACCCGCGGATGGCAATGCCCCTGGTTGACCGCCGAGTACGCGCTCACGCAGTCTAAGTAGCGGCGGCCGTCTACATCGTAGAGCCAAACGCCGGATGCGCGCTCGACGACGAGATCGAGCGGATGGTAGTTGTGGGCGCCGTACCGGTCTTCCAACGCAATAAGGTCGAGTGCCTGCGTTTCTTGTCCGTGCATGTCACTTGTGCGCCGCGTGTGTTTACTCGGCTTAGCGAGGAATGCGGGGGCGCGAACGCCCGCATTCGAGGAACACTACACGGTTGGAGTTAAGGACGGCCCTGACGGCAACCTCTTAAAACCATGCAGAACATCGACGACGCCACCCGCGAACGTCTCGCGCGCTTCTTGGAGCGCGATCACGAGTCGATCGGCGATTCCGGACGGTCGTTGCTTTTCGAACGCGGCGTGAAAACGGCCCGCGCGTTTGTGTTTTTACACGGCCTCACCGCCTCGCCCACGCAGTTCGAAACCCTGGCACGCGCCTTTTACGAACGTGGGAATAACGTCATCGTGCCCCGACTGCCCCGCCACGGGTATCGCGACCGTTTAACTCCGGCGTTAGCCACGCTGGACGCGCGCGAACTCCGTGAGATGACGCGCGAAACGATTGCGATCGCCGCCGGCCTTGGGGAGCGCGTTACCGTCGTAGGATTTTCGCTTGGCGGTCTCCTCGCCGCCTGGGCCGCTCAGTTTTACGCCGTCGACCGCGTGGTCGTCATCGCCCCATTTCTCGGCCTTGCGTGGCTTCCGAGCCGGCTTCTGGGCTGGAGCGCGCGGCTCGCTCTGCTGTTGCCGAACCGCTATTTCTGGTGGGACCCGCGTCTACGTGAGGAGCATTTGCCCGCGCACGGGTATCCGCGCTACTCGACGCACGCCGCCGCCCAATCGTACGCGATCGTACGCGAACTCTACGAGGACGTGCGCGTGCGGCCGCCGTTGGCGCACAAGATCGTCGTCGTGCTCAACGCGCACGAGACCACCGTCAATAATCGCGCCGCTTACCGTCTGGCCGCGCGATGGCAAGCGTTCGACCCCGAAGCCGTGTGCATCGAAACGCTACGCGATCTCCCTCCCTCCCACGACATTATCGAACCTGCGCGAAATGAAGCGATTGTGGAGCGCGTCTTTCCCAAGCTTGTGGAGCTGATTGAAGGATGATTCGCTGCGCCTGGGCGACGACCGACCTGTTGACCGCGTACCACGACCAGGAATGGGGCAAGCCCCTCCACGACGACCGGAGATTGTTCGAACTCCTCGTGCTCGAAGGGGCCCAAGCGGGCTTAAGCTGGCAAACGATTTTAGGCAAGCGCGAGGGCTATCGCGGGGCATTTGCCGGCTTCGACTATGGCAAAGTCGCTCATTTCGGCCCGGCCAAACAGACGCGTTTGCTCGCGAATCCGGGCATCGTCCGCAACCGCGCGAAGATCGCGTCGGCCGTCGGAAACGCGCGAGCTTTTCTCGCCGTCCGCGAAGAATGGGGAACGTTCGACGCCTACCTTTGGCGCTTCGTCGACGGAAAGCCGGTGCGCCGGCGGCCCGCGAATCGAGCCGAAGTCCCCGCCAGCACTCCCCTTTCGGATGCTATCTCAACAGATTTGAAACGCCGCGGATTTTCTTTTGTCGGTACGACGATCATCTACGCATTTCTGCAAGCGGCGGGCGTTGTCGACGACCACGTGGCCGCGTGCGCATTCGGTCCGTCTAAAGTGCAACGCTAAGACGCCCGACGTACTGCATATGCTCAACGTTCCGGCGCCGCACCCGGCGCGGTCATACGAAGAAGCTCGCGCTCGAATTGAGGCCTTCGCTAGCCTCGACGACGGGTCGATCCGTCCCGAAGCCCGCACGGCGACGCTGGATGTCGGCCATCGCTCGCGGCTTGCCGTCGTGCTGCTGCACGGCTTCACCAACCATCCCGGACAGTACATCGCGTTTGCGCCGACGGTGCACGAAGAACTCAGCGCCAACGTTTTCATCCCGCGTTTGCCGCAGCACGGCGATTACAATCGCATGACCACCCGGTTAGCATCGCTTACGGCGGAGCAATACGTCGCCTCCGCCCAGGAGGCGGTGGACATCGCATGCGGCCTTGGCGAGCGAGTGTGCGTTTTGGGCATCTCGACGAGCGCGTTGTTGTGCGC
>JALYVW010000169.1 GCA_030853005.1 Vulcanimicrobiota bacterium | reverse complement strand
GCTAAAATCATCGCCCGCTTAAGTGTCGAGGAGTTTTGGACCGATGCCGGCATGCGCACCGTTCCCCGCAACGCGACGGATTATGGCCCGGTGCATGGGTACGGCTTGCTCGGCGGCGTTTGGGTTGGCGTCGCATTTTGGTACGCTTTTGCGGCCGCGCGCTTCAATTCGGAATACATGGCACACGCGCTTTCCCGCGGGTTCCGCCATTATTCGAAAGATCCCGGAAAAAACAATACCGTTCCCGGTCAATTTTCGGAGTGGCTTCACGGCGAGACCCTCGTCAATCAAGGGATGATGCTCTCACCCTGGTTTCCGCCGCGTTACGTCTGGGCGGCGATCGAAGGTGCCGCGGGTCTCGACCTCTCCGGCGGTACGCCGACCATCAACACTCGACTTGCATCAAATTGGAAATGGACGGGCGTGCGCGATGTTCTGCTGGGCGGTAAGCGGCTATCTTGGTTCATCGTGCGAACGCCCGAACCCCGGCTCTACACCAATGCGACGTTTCGTTGCGCGGGCGTCTCGCTGATGTATGAAGACGACATCAGCACGCGGCTTTTCGTCGAAGGCCCCCACGCCGTTGGCCTTGCGCTGGCGCAGAGCGATAACGTCGCAATATTTATCGGCAATACGGCGCACCGAACGATTACAACCGCGGTCGGGCTTAGCGGCCTGACCGGTGCGTTCGCAGTCCGCTCGTTCAATAGTTTGCGCGGCGAGTGGGTCGACGAAAAACAGCTCAGCGCATCGGATCTCAAGCGTGGCGTTTCGATCGAACTCGATCGCCAGGGCTTCTGCGTGCTGGAGCTTCGCCAAGATGTCTAGCGTTTTCGGCATCAGTCAATTTACGACGACGCCATGGTCCTTCGAAAAGGACTTGATCGAATATCCGCGTGCCGGTGCGCGAGCGATCGAAATCTGCGAGTTTAAGCTCGATCGGGCTGACTATGCTCCGCAGCTGGATGCGGTCGCGGGAGCCGGGCTTGTGGTGTCTTCCATTCAAACCACGGTACACGCTATCTTTCCGGACAGCTTGGCACCTTCGCCGCTCGATCCCGAGCAACGCATAGCCCACGTTATGACGGCCATCGATCGCATTGCACCCCACCTACCGCCGAAGACCCCGTTCGTTCTCATAAGTGGTGCCGCACCGAACGGCGATAACCAACACGTTTATCAAACGCTGTTAAGAGCACTGCCAAAAATCGCCGATCGGGCGGCGAAGCACGGTATGCGTATCGCTTTCGAACCGCTCAACCCAATTCTTTTTCACACGGACACGGCGATTTGGGGCCTCGACGCGGCGCTGGAACTCGTTGAAGAAATCGGAAACCCTTCACTTGGGATTTGCCTCGATACCTGGAATGTGTTTCAAACCCCAAATCTCTTGAAAACCATCGATCGAGCACGCGGCAAGATCTTCGTCGTGCAAATCAGTGATTGGCAGCGTCCTCGCGCCAATGCCGACCGTCGAAACCTCGGCCAAGGTGACATTCCGACCGCTGCAATACTTCAGGCCGTCCACCAAACCGGCTACGATGGTCCGTACGTGCTTGAGATCTTTTCCGAAGAGTCGTTACCGGACTCACTGTGGCGCGGCGACATCGCCGGTAATCTCGAGCGCAACGCTCGTGAGTTCGCCAACCTCGCGGCAACCGTTCTACGGTGAGTTGATTTCGGCTACTTCGAACTTCGAATCGTCAGCTGCTCGCGTACCGCGGCGCACCGTGTCCGAAGGTGTCCGGCGGTGCAAGCTCGCGGCGAATCGCTGACGTTGCGTCGGACCGTCGATCGGAAGTGAATATCGCATCACCTTGCGTGACGAGATAATCGCCGATTCGAGCGGCTAGGGCCATGATCGTTAAGCCCGGATTTACCGATCCTTGCGTCGGCAATATACTGCCATCGCATATGAAGAGATTTGGGATATCGTGCGCGCGACCGAAGCCGTTTACGACGGACGATCCAGGATCGCTACCCATCCGAGCCGCGCCGACCAAGTGCGCGTAGCGCGCCTCCTGCACGACTTCCTTTGCGCCGGCTGCGCGCATCACGTCCATCACGATGTCTTTTCCGAATGCGATCAGCTTCTTGTCGTTATCTTGCAAAGCAAACGTTACTTTGGCAACCGGCAAGCCGAAGCGATCGACTTCGTCGGCGATCGTCACGCGATTTTCGGCGTGCGGCAATATCTCGCCGAGAAGCCCGAACCCCGCCCAATGGTTATAGTCCATCATCTCGCGGCGAAGCGACCAGCCCCACGAACCTTTCGCATTGATCATCTGCTTCGCGAACGAAATCGGTAGTGGCCCGACCGTCTGGATGGCGAATCCCCGGGCGAAATCGCGAGTCGGATCTGTTTCGTAGAAATGTTCGGTGAGAGCGTGCGCCGGAGGAGCTTTGTACATTCGGACGAGGTCGTCAAAACGGCCGAGGACGACATTGCCGGCCTGAGCCATAAGGTACTTTCCGACGGTTCCGCTGGAGTTCGCAAGGCCGTCAGGAAAGGCGCTGCACGCGGAGTTT
>JALYVW010000168.1 GCA_030853005.1 Vulcanimicrobiota bacterium | reverse complement strand
GTGTAGACTGTGGACGCGAGTTCGCATTCACGACGGGCGAACAGGAATTCTACGCCACGAAAGGTTTCCAAAACAAGCCCAATCGGTGTGCCGATTGCCGTTCCGCGCGCAAGGCGATGCGCGGGCAAAACGGCGGCGACGGCGGGGGCATGGGCGGTGGCCGGCAGCGAGAAATGTTCCAAGCAACGTGCGGCCAGTGCGGCAACGTTGCCGAAGTGCCGTTCCAACCCCGTGGCGACAAGCCCGTGTACTGCCGCGACTGTTTCGCGTCGCGTCCCAGCTCTCGCTGAAGGATAGCGCGAGGTCGCAAAAGCCCGTCCCTCGGCGACGGGCTTTTGCTTTTTCGGGTAAAACGCAGGCATGAATGATGAGCTGCTCTCGGCCGCGCCAAGCCGAGCTGAACGATACCGCCAAATCATTGGCGCGTTTGCGCGGCACGGCATCGCCGCCGGGGGTGCATCCCCCGCCGTACAGGCGCAGCAGGTGCGACTGGCGTGCGAAGAACTGGGTCCAACATTTATTAAACTCGGTCAGATGCTCGCCACCCGTGGCGATCTTTTGTCCGCCGATTTTCGGGATGAACTCCTCAAACTCCAAGACGACGCCACTCCGGTGGGCGGCGATTATATTACCCTTACAGTCGAAGACGAGTTGGGAGAATCGATCTCCAAATTGTTCCTTTCCTTCGATCCAAAACCGTTAGCGAGCGCCTCGTCGGACAAGTCCATGCTGCGACGCTACCGGACGGACGCGAAGTCGTCGTCAATACGGAAGCCGAACGTCCGGGAGTTTGTGGAGCGCGACCTGGATATCCTCATGCAGCTCGCATCGTCCTCAGAAAAGTATTTTCCGTATTTGCGCGAGTACGACGTGCGGGGGATGGTGGAAAACTTCGGTGATACCATCCGCGCGGAGATGGACTACCGACGCGAGGCGCGCAACATCGAAATGTTTCGCGAAATTCTCGCCGCCGAGAATGGCGTCGACTTACCAGAGGTGGTGCTGCAATACTCTACCTCGAGCGTCTTGACGCTCACGCGCCTGCAAGGTACAAAGACCAGCACGTCGATGCCCCAATCACGCATGGCGCGTGAAGAAGCCGCCGGGCGCTTAGCCACCGTGGTTCTCCAGCCCGCGCTCGAAAGCGGCGTTTTTCACGCCGATCCGCATGGTGGAAATATTCTCGTACGTGAAGATGGCCGAATTTCGGTCGTGGACTTCGGCATGGTCGGGCGCCTGACGGACGAGCTTCGCCGGCGTGTCGCAGACCTGTTCATGGCCCTCTCGAAAGACGACGTCGAGCGGGTCGTCGACCGCCTTATGTCGATCGCGCCGCCGTCTCATCCAGTCGACCGCACGACGATCGTGCAGCAAGTGGCCCGCTTGACCCAGCGGCACATGCACGACGCTATCGATCGCATCAGCTTCGGTGGCGCCCTCACGGATCTCATCGATCTCGTTCGCGAACAAGGCCTGCGGCTTCCCATGGCGGTCACGCTGCTTTTTCGCTCCATCGCCATGTCGGAAGGTACGATCTTGGAGTTAGCCCCGCAGCGCAGCATGGCCGATTTTCTCGACAAAATCGCGAACCATGTCGCGGCTTCGCGCCTCTCACCCGGCGAGTGGGCAGAGCGCACCCAAGCCTCTGCCGTGGAGGCGGCGGAGCTTGCGATTGAATTGCCGCGGCGCGCGGACCGGGTTCTTTCGGAAATCGAACGGGGAAACTTGCGCGTTTGGGCGCGCCTCGAAGACTTCGAACCTCTCGTATCACGATTCGAACGAATGGTCGAGCGCGCCAACGCGAGTATGATCGCGGCGGCGTGCATCGTTGCAATTACGGTGTTATTTTTGGCCTACCATCCGGAAGGGGGCCGACCCGTGGCCACGACGATCATATGGATTGCCAGCGTCATCGCCGTGCTGTGGGTCGCTCGCACCGCCTGGGCAACGTTGCGTCGTCGGGACTAAATCGCCGAAATGTCGCGAACGTCACGCGGGCGCAACGCCGCGAACGCGGCGACGATGATTACGTTTACGAAAAGCCCAAAGAAGCCGGCATTCAATCCAAAGGGTAACGTGCCGGAAACCGCCAGCCAAAGCGAAACGGAGATGCCTCCCACGATTCCCAGCGCGACGCCCACCGCGCTCACGCATCGGAAGAAAAGGCCGCAAACGAATCCGGGCATAAATTGCGTGACGCCGTTGTAATAGAGCAGGAGCAGTTCCACGAGTGTCTTGTTGTAAAACAGCCAAAAAACCAGGGCCATTCCGGCGACGACGATGACGAGCACGCGCGTTGCCGTCGTACGTGAGCGGTCGTCGGTCGCGATCCCAAAAAGGTCGCCGAGCACATTTTTCGAGAGCACGCTCGCAGCGCCAAGCAGCAGTGCGGAGGCCGGCAGCAGTGCGGCAAGACAACCCGCGCCGGCGACGAGGCCCAGAACCCAAGCCGGATAGAAACGTTGCACGACCAACATAAACGATTGATCGGAGGCCGGTGCTTTCATGCCCGGAACGATGAGTAGTGCCG
>JALYVW010000167.1 GCA_030853005.1 Vulcanimicrobiota bacterium | reverse complement strand
CGCACGACCCATTTTGGAAAAAATGAGCGATTCGCTTAAATACATCGGAACGGCGGGTCGCGCCGCACAAGTGAAAAGCGCTGGTCAACATGGTGATGAACGCCAATACGGCGGCGCTTTCGGAAGGGTTGGGCTTAGGCGATGCCCTGGGTTTGGACCTAGACCTGCTGCGCGAGATCTTCGCGCAAACGGGCGCCAATTCGCGAGTGCTCGAAACGGACGGTCTGGATATGCAAAAGCGCGATCACGATACCTATTTTTCCGCCGAGCACGCTGCGAAAGATTCGGCGATTGCACTCGCGCTCGGCGAACGCGCCGGACTACGCTTGCCCGTCGCGCGCGCGACGCTCGAGCAATACGAGCGACTTAAAAAACTGGGCTTCGGGCATCTGGATAAATCCGCAATCGCAGAGCTGACCTTTAAGAGCCGACATGGATAGCACCCAGAAAACCATTCGACTCAGCGACGGCGCCGAGACGACGGTGGAGACGTGGGGGAAGCGCGGTCCGGTCATGTTGTGTCTGCACGGAATGTCCAGTTCCCGAAAATCGTGGGAACGTTTGGCCGACCATTTCGGCGAGCGTTACCGTGTCGTCGCTTACGATCAGCGAGGGCACGGCGATTCGGCGCCGTTTGAGGGACCGATGACCCTTGCGAGATCGCTGCGAGACCTCCACGACGTCATGACGGAGATCGGTGATCCAATCGACGTGCTCGTTGGCCACTCATGGGGCGGGGCAGTCGCGTTGTTGGCGGGCGACGTCGTCGCCCAGCGCGTGGTGGCGATCGACCCAATGCTCCGGCAGGCCGACGGCACGTGGTACGCGGAGTTTTTGGAAGAATTAGCGGAGATTTTTGCGGTCGAAGGTGAGGCTCGCGACCAACGGGTGAGGGCCGTCTATGCCGACTGGCCGGACATCGATCGCGAGCGCAAGGTGCATGCGGTTCATACGATGCGCAGCGCTCCCATCGAACGGCTGCGCGATGAAAATCCCGAAGAAACCTGGCAATTAGTCGAGCGAACGGCCGCGTTCCCCATACCTCTGCTGCTCGCTTTGGCGGACCCATCTGAGGGGATCAATGGCGCCGAGGACGTGAGCGCCCTGGGCTCAGCGCGGAACCCGAACC
This sequence comes from Vulcanimicrobiota bacterium, assembly GCA_030853005.1. Classification (GTDB taxonomy): domain Bacteria; phylum Vulcanimicrobiota; class Vulcanimicrobiia; order Vulcanimicrobiales; family Vulcanimicrobiaceae; genus JALYVW01. The sequence goes on along the minus strand of JALYVW010000167.1, from coordinate 1,409 downwards.
TGGAGGTCCGGATCTTCGAAGGCCAGGGACACAGTCTCCACCGCACCGATTTCGACCGTTTTTGCCGGACGATGGACGTCTTTCTCAGGAAAACCGCTTCGGATCCGACGGACAAACCGGGGGTTGGCCCAGATGCCACCGCGTGATACAATACTAGCCTGTGCCCCGCACCTGAAGACATCGAGCGGCCCGGGAGAAACCTCGCCGGGCGCCGTTTTTTGCGCTTCTGCGGGACGCCGGCCATCGGCAACGGTGGACACCCCTTACGTGACAACGTGAGATTGGGAGTCCTGCGTAAGCCGCCTCCGGCGAGGGGCATGGGGCCCGTTTGGGCCGGTACCACAGCGGAGTAACCGTGAATCTCATAGACGTCAACAATTTCGATGCGATGCGAATCGGACTCGCCTCGCCGGAACAAATTCGCGCCTGGTCGTTCGGCGAAGTGAAAAAACCCGAAACGATTAACTACCGGACGCTGAAGCCCGAACGCGACGGTTTGTTTTGCGAGAAGATCTTCGGCCCCACCAAAGACTGGGAATGCCACTGCGGAAAATATAAGCGCATCCGCTTTAAAGGCATGATCTGCGACCGCTGCGGCGTGGAAATCACTCGGGCGAAAGTTCGCCGCGAGCGCATGGGCCACATCGAACTGGCAACGCCCGTCAGCCACATTTGGTATTTCAAGGGTGTGCCTAGCCGAATCGGCATCCTTCTCGACATGTCCCCGCGCCAGCTGGAAAAGGTCATCTATTTCGCGGCGTACGTCGTCATCGATCCCGGCAACACCGCCTTGCAGAAGCGCGAAGTGCTGACCGAGCAAAAATATCGCGAGTCGCGCGAAAAATCTGGTAATTCGTTTAAGGCCGGCATGGGTGCCGAAGCCATTCGCGAGCTCTTACGCGATTTAAATCTAAAAAAACTGCAAGAAGACTTGCGCCGTGAGTTTAAGGAAACGACGGGCCAGAAGCGGTTAAAGGCGATCAAACGACTGGAAGTCGTCGAGGCCTTTATCAATAGCGGCAACAAGCCGGAGTGGATGATCCTCTCCGCGGTTCCCGTGATTGCCCCGGAACTTCGCCCGATGGTTCAGCTCGACGGCGGCCGGTTTGCCACATCGGATTTAAACGATCTTTACCGGCGCGTGATCAACCGCAACAATCGCCTCAAGCGCCTGCTCGAGTTAAGCGCGCCCGAAATCATCATCAAGAACGAAAAGCGGATGTTGCAAGAAGCGGTGGACGCGCTCATCGATAACGGTCGCCGCGGACGTCCGGTGACCGGCCCGAACAACCGTCCTTTGAAATCGCTTAGCGATATTCTTAAAGGCAAGCAAGGCCGCTTCCGGCAGAATTTACTCGGAAAGCGTGTGGACTACTCGGGACGCTCCGTCATCGTCGAGATCTTGGCCC
>JALYVW010000023.1 GCA_030853005.1 Vulcanimicrobiota bacterium | reverse complement strand
GGCCTTGGACGCGGCACGCGGCGTCACCGACCGCCCTTCGCTCCTGCTCGTTCGCACGCACATCGGCTACGGGTCCCCAGTGCAAGACACGTTCAAAGCCCACGGCGAACCGCTCGGACCGAAAGGCGTGTTCGAGACGAAGGCCGCGCTGTCGTGGCCGCAAGAACCCGATTTTTTCGTTCCCGACGATGTGCTCGCATTTTACCGGAGCTTCACCGAGCGCGGCGCACAATTGCAACGCGACTGGCAATCCCGCTACGATGCGTGGAAAGGCTCGAACGCGACCGCGGCCGCGCAACTCGAACGCGCGCTCGCCAAAGAGCTTCCCGCAGACCTGCCGTGGCCGGCCTTCGACGAATCCAATGGGTCGATCGCAACGCGCGATGCGGGGGGCGCCGTCATGAATGCGATTGCGAGCGCGCTTCCGGAGCTCGTGGGCGGTTCGGCCGACTTGGATCCCTCCACCAAGACCTACTTGCGCGGCGAAGGCGATTTTCAACCCGGTAACTACGCGGGGCGCAATATGCATTACGGTGTCCGCGAGCATGCCATGGCTGCCGCGAGCAACGGCCTCGCGTTGCACGGCGGCCTGCTGCCGTTCAGCGCGACATTCTTTAATTTCCTCGATTATATGAAGGGCGCGGTGCGCCTAGCAGCGCTCAATTCAGTGCGCGAGATTTTTATCTTCACGCACGACTCGATATTCCTCGGCGAAGACGGTCCGACGCATCAACCGATCGAACATCTCGCTCATTTGCGCGCCACGCCCAATATCGTTACGATTCGCCCGGCCGACAGTCTCGAAACGCTCGAAGCGTGGAAATATCTGCTAGCGCAAAAGGAAGGCCCGTTCGCTCTCGTCCTGTCACGGCAAAAGTTGCCCTTCCTTGGGAAGCGCGACGTATCGCTCGCGCGCGGAGCGTACGTGCTCGTTCGAGGCGCCGACCGTCCCGACGTCATTCTCATCGCCACGGGTTCGGAAGTTTCGCTCGCGGTTGACGCGGCAAAGCTCCTGGAGGCCCGCGGAATGCGCGCGCGCGTCGTCTCGATGCCATGCTGGACGCTGTTTGCCGCACAACCGCAAAGGTATCGAGACGAGGTGCTCCCACCGGATATTCTCGCGCGGATATCAATCGAAGCCGCATCGACCTTCGGCTGGGAGCGTTGGGTCGGGACGCAAGGCATCGCCTACGGAATAGATCATTTTGGGACGTCCGCTCCGGCTTCGGCCTCCGCCAAGGAGTACGGCTTTACCCCCGAACACATTGCCGACGTCGCCGAACGGCGTTTCGCGCCAGCCCACCGCTAGGAGAACCATGGAAAACCAACTTCGTCAACTCCTCGACGCCGGTCAAAGCGTGTGGTTGGATAATCTGCGCCGCGGCATGTTTGCCTCGGGCGAGCTGCAGCGCATGATTGACGCCGGCTTGCGCGGGATGACCTCGAATCCCACGATTTTCGAGAAGGCCATCGGCGCGGGCAACGATTACGACGAGCAACTCAAATCGTTGCTATCGCGCCGCGACGATCCCGATGCGACATTCTGGGATTTGGCGATCTACGATATCCAGCACGCTTGCGATCTCTTTCGCGGAGTGCACGATTCCAGCGGCGGCAACGACGGATTCGTTAGCCTGGAGGTCTCTCCGCTGTTGGCGCACGACACCGCTGGAACCATCGCGATGGCGAAGGATCTTTGGAAGCGCGTCGACCGCCCCAACCTGATGGTGAAAATTCCAGGTACGAACGAAGGAATCGAAGCGATTGAAACGTGCATCGCCGCCGGCATTAACATTAACGTCACGCTGGTCTTCTCGATCGAAATGTATGAGAAAACGGCGTTAGCCTACGTGCGCGGTCTCAAGGCGCGCATCGAGCGCAAGGAGCCTGTCGAACGCATTCGCTCGGTGAATAGCGTGTTTGTAAGCCGCATCGATACGGCGGTCGACAAGCTCATTCAAGCGAAAATCGATAAGGGTGAGAAGCAGTTAAGCGGGTTGCTTGGAAAAGCCGGCGTCGCAAACCTGAAATTGACGTACCAGAAGTTTCTCGAAATTTTCGAAGGTCCGGAATTCGCCGCGGCACGCGCGGCGGGCGCCAGCGTACAACGGCCGCTGTGGGCATCGACCTCGACCAAAAATCCGAATTATCCGGATCTCCTGTACGTCGAAACGGTGGTCGGTCGCGATACGGTCAACACCATGCCGCCCAACACATTGGATGCGCTCCTGAACCACGGTACGATCCGGCCGGACACGGTCCTTGGGGACCTGGAGGGCGCGCGCGCGGCCATCAAAGGGTTGCAGGACGCGGGGATCTCGCTCTTTGAAGCCACGCACGAACTACAGGTCGAGGGCGTACAGTCGTTTAGCGCATCGTACGCTGCGCTCGTTGGAGCGATCGTCTACAAGCAAAGCCAACTCGCGGACGGGACCGAGCGTGTTGCGTTCGCCCTAGGCCCGTACCAAAAGCCATTCGAGGACGAACTCGCACGACTCGATTCCGAAGGCTTTTTAAAAAAATTGTGGGCCAAAGACGCTTCGGTATGGAGCGACGCTCTCGAGCATGTCGAGATCATCAAGCGGTCTCTGGGCTGGCTCGACATCGCGGGCCGAATGCTCGAGTCGGTGCCGAACCTTAAGGCATTTGCCAAAGAGGTCGCGACAACATTCGATCACGTCGCGGTGCTTGGGATGGGCGGCAGCTCACTCGCGCCCGACATCATGCGCGAGACGTTCGGCCAGACGCAAGGTTTTCCAACGTTGCACGTACTCGATTCGACCGATCCCGAACAAATCGCGGAGTTCGAAACCGCGATCGATCTGGCGAGCACGCTCTTTATCGTAGCCAGTAAAAGTGGGACGACGACGGAGCCGGACGCGTACTATCGCTACTTTCACGATAAAGTTTCCAAAATCGTCGGCTCCGAGCGAGTGGGTTCGCATTTCGTCGCGATCACCGATCCCGGAACCGTGCTGGAGAAGGAATCCAAAGCGCAAAGTTTCCGCGCCTGTTTCCAAAATGACCCCAACATCGGCGGCCGCTACTCCGCCCTCTCGTATTTCGGAATGGTTCCCGCCGCGCTGGCCGGATACGACGTCAATCTGCTTCTCGACCGCGGCCTGGGCGCGAGGCATGCAAACGATAAATCCGTGGCGGTGAAAACTGCGCCTGGAGCGCGGTTTGGCGCCGCACTGGGCGCATTGGCTCTGGCGGGCCGCGATAAGCTCACGATCGTCACCCACCCCGACGTGCGAGCGTTCGGCGCTTGGGCCGAACAGCTGATCGCCGAGTCCACCGGGAAGTCCGGAAAAGGCATTTTACCGGTCGAAGGTGAGGCGCTCGGAACGCCGGAGCAGTATGGCGACGATCGTGTTTTCGCATACGTCGGAGCGAACCTCGCCGATGCAGACGCAAACATCGAAGCACGCGTGAACGACCTCGAATCCGCCGGGCACCCCGTTATTCGGCTCGCTATGAACGATGCGTACGACGTAGGCGAACAGTTCTATCTCTGGGAAATTGCAACCGCTGCCGCGGGCGCTCTCTTGCGGATCGACGCCTTCGACCAGCCGAACGTTCAAGAGTCAAAAGACAACACGAAAGCAATTCTTGCCGAGTATAAAGAGTCGGGGGAAATAGCAGAGCCTGCGGTCGACGTGCCCGGGGATGCGTTCGACGTTACGTTCTTGAGCGGCAGCCGCGAGCTCCGTTCGTCGAAGAACGCGAACGACGCACTCGGCGCGTTGATTGCGCACATTCGCGCGCACGATTACGTCGCGTTCTGCGCCTACGTCGCGCGCAACGATGGGAACATCGCTTTGCTGGACGAAGTCCGGCTCAAAATCCGCGATGCCCGCGACGTGGCAACCACGGTAGGATTCGGGCCACGGTTCCTGCACTCGACCGGTCAGCTCCATAAGGGCGGCCCCGCAACCGGCGTTTTCGTTCAAATCACCGCCGACTCGCCCTCGGATATCCCTATTCCCGGCATGAGCGTTGGTTTCCGAACGCTCATTGCGGCTCAAGCACTCGGCGATTGGCAGGCGCTCGACAAACGCCAACGGCGCGGCGTCCGCGTCCATCTCAAGGGGGGCGTCGAAGAGGGCCTTCGCGCCTTCCGGGCAGCGGTCGACTCGGCCGTGGGCGCGACGGCTTAAAAGAAAGCAACGCATGCATATCGGGATGATCGGTCTTGGGCGCATGGGCGCGAACATGGTGACGCGCCTGCAACGCGGAGGACACGCGGTCGTCGTTTACGATCGAAGCCCCGATGCGGTGAAAGCCGCAGCGGACTCCGGTGCCACTGGCGCATCGTCGCTCGAAGATCTGGTATCGCGGCTTCCCGATCGGCCGAAGGTCGTTTGGGTGATGGTTCCTTCCGGCCGGCCGACGGACGATACGATCGACGCGCTCGCCGGGATTTTGCAATCCGGCGATGTGATTGTTGACGGAGGCAATACGAATTATAAGGAAGGCCTCGCCGCATACGAACGGTGCAAAGCCAAGGGCGTCGCGCTCGTCGACGCCGGCACGAGCGGCGGAGTTTGGGGACTCAAGGAAGGCTACTGTCTGATGGTTGGCGGAGACGCCGCAGCCGTCGCCAGCTGCGAACCTGCATTTAAAACGCTCGCTCCCGAAGGCGGATACGCGCACGTCGGCGCTCCGGGCGCGGGGCATTTTTCAAAAATGGTCCACAACGGTATCGAATACGGATTGTTGCAAGCCTACGGTGAGGGCTTCGAAATCCTCGAGAAATCCCAGTTCGACTTCGATCTCAAAGAACTGGCCTCAATCTGGCGCTACGGATCGGTCGTTCGTTCCTGGCTGCTCGAGCTCGCGGTACTCGCTTTCAACGAAGATCCGGGCCTGGAAAAAATCCGCGGTTACGTCGACGACACCGGCGAAGGGCGCTGGACTGTCCAGGCAGCTATGGACGAAAACGTCCCGGCGCCCGTCATAACGCTTTCTTTGCTCGCTCGGATTGCGTCGCGCCAAGACGAGTCGTTTAGCGCCAAGGTGATCGCCGCTTTGCGCAACCAGTTTGGCGGCCACGCCGTCAAATCCGAAACGCCGTGACGGCAACGACGCAAACGCCGGCGGTCAACCCCCTGCGTGCGGGCTTAGACAGTCTGCGCATCGAGGATCCCTGTACCGTCGTATTTTTTGGCGCGAGCGGCGATCTTTTCAAACGCATGCTGATGCCCGCCATCTATAATCTGCGGTTGGCAGATATTCTGCCGTCCAATTTTGGATTGATCGGCTTCGCCAGGACCCAGTATACGGACGACCAGTTTCGCGACTACTGCAAGGCGTGCGTCGATGAATTTTCGCGGTCGGGAAAAACAAAAACATCGCTCTGGGACGACCTCGCTCCGCGCATCTCGTACATGTCGGCGAGTTTCGACGATACCAGCCATTTCGAGGGCCTTCGCGCGCGTCTGGACGAATATGACGCAAAATTCGCCACCGGTGGCAACCGTCTTTTCTATTTCGCGACGCCGCCCTCCGTCTTCCCGAAGATCGTCGATCAGCTCGACAAAGCCAAACTCGGCCCGCGCGATAACAAGAAAGGTTGGTCTCGCGTCGTCATCGAGAAGCCGTTCGGCACCGACCTCGCGTCGGCGCGCGCCCTGCAAGCCGAGGTCGCGAACGTTTTCGATGAAAGCCACGTGTACCGCATCGATCACTATCTCGGAAAAGAGCCGGTTCAAGATATCTTAGCCCTGCGGTTCGCCAATACGATCTTCGAACCGATCTGGAACCGCAATTATGTCGAGTCCGTGCAGATCACCGCGGCCGAAACTCTGGGGGTCGAACAGCGCGGCGGGTACTACGATAACGCAGGCGCGCTGCGCGATATGATTCAAAATCATGTCATGAACTTAGTGGCACTGGTGGCAATGGAGCCGCCCGCGAGCTCGGATGCGGATGCCCTCCGTAACGAAAAGTTCAAGGTCTTCTCCGCGATCGAGCCGCCATCTCACGAAAGCGTCTTTTCGATGAGCGTTCGCGGCCAGTACGATGCCGGCAGCGTCGACGGAGAGAAAGTCCCGGCGTATCGAACCGAACAGGACGTCAAGCCGGACTCGAATACGGAAACGTACGCGGCGTTACGCATATTCATTAACAACTGGCGATGGGCAGGCATTCCGTTCTACCTGCGAAGCGGCAAACGGCTTTCGCGGAAGACCTCGGAAATTGCGATCACCTTTAATGCCATCCCTCATCGGCTCTTTGGCGAAAAAAGCGATACGATCGAGCGGAATGCGCTGGTGGTCAAAATTCAGCCTGACGAAGGCATCTCCATTCGTTTCAACGCCAAGGTTCCGGGTCCGAAAAATCATATTCGGGGAGTGACCATGGACTTCAATTACGGAACGGGCTTCGGGGTCAAGTCTGCCCCGGCGTACGAACGCCTGATCGGCGACGCGATGCGCGGAGACGCGACCTTGTTCACGCGCTGGGACGCCGTGCAACGTGCGTGGGAGATCGTCACTCCCGTGCTCGACGTTTGGCAAAATATTCGGGATCGGTCCTTTCCCAATTACGCGGCGGGCACCGACGGGCCGGCGGCGGCGAACGAGTTGGATCCCACCTGGCGACCGCTATGAGCATCGGGCTTGGGGACTTGCTGGACGATCTCGCGCGGGATCGCACGCCGGAACGTGGCCTCTTTACCACGACGATCAATCTCGTCACCTATTGCCACGAGGCGCAGGCTTGCGAAGTCGTTTCGCAGCACGCCCGTGAAATAGGCGAGAAACACTCTTGCCGCGTGATCTTCCTCAACGCATCGCGCGGGTCGGACCTTCGTCAGATCGCGCGGGGAAAGAACGAAAACATCGAGATCGGCGTCGAGGACATGGACGCCGAAACCATCCGCTCCGTAGCGCGCGCTCTCTGCGTTCCAAACGTTCGTACGTCCCTGTTTTGGTCGGGACATAAAACCTTTTTTGACGAGCGCTTCACCGCACTCGCTCGCGACGCGCAAAGCGTGATCGTGGACAGCTCGCGTTTGGAAATGGGCGCCGAGCCGCTTCGCGAGCTCGCACAAGTGGCACGAGGTTCGGGCGACCTCCAATTGCGCGACCTCTCTTACATGCGCTTGCTGCCATGGCAAGATATGGTCGCTCAATTTTTCGACGATCCGACGCTTGCCGCCGATTTGTCCTCAATCGAATCGGTCGACGTGTGCGCGGGATCCGATGCAGAGTCCTACTATGTACTGGGATGGCTTGCAAGCCGGCTCGGATGGCAACCGTTGGGGGAAGATACGTTTGCGAATCCTTCGGGGGCGCGCGTTCGGACCACGCACGAGCGGCAGGGCAAAGCGCGCCGGATCCGGCGGATCGCCCTGCAAACGAAAGATTCGCATTACTGTGCCGAGCTCACGGACGATCTCGATCTCGCGTGCCTCTCCGTAGAAGGGAAGGCCAAACGCCAACCCCGCTGCTCTCCGTTGCACGACGTGACCTCGGATATTCTTATCGAGCGGGCCATGTTTCTGGCGGGCAACGATCCGATTTTTTACGATTCGCTCGCGATGGCGGCTTCCGTACTCGACTGGCATCAGCCGCAACAATGAGCGATCGAGACGGGAGCGGGACGCTGTCGGTTTTTTGCGACGGCGAGGAACTCGCGGGCGCGCTCGCAGGCCTGTTCGCCGACTGCGCGCAGAGCGCGGTGGCCGAACGGGGCTCATTTTTTGTGGCATTAGCCGGTGGAACCACCCCGAAAGCCGCGTACGAGTGTCTGGGCCGTCCGCCGCTTGCAACGCGCGTTTCCTGGCACGATACGTACGTGTACTTTGGCGACGAGCGTTGCGTACCGTCCGATGACGTGCAGTCCAATTTTCGAACCGCCAACGAGGCGTTTCTGCAATCCGTCGGGATCCCGGAGAAAAACGTCCATCGCATGCACGGAGAAGCCGAGCCGCACGAAGCGGCGCACGCATATGCGAAGATTCTGCAAAACGATATGGGACCGTCGCCGCGCTTCGACCTCGTTATTTTGGGGATGGGCGCGGACGGGCACACGGCCTCGCTCTTTCCGGGAACCGATCCGTTTACCAACGATGCGTCTCTCGTACGAGCGGTGCGTGCGCCGGACGGACTCCCGCGCATGACGCTGACCCCCAGCGTCCTCAACGGAGCGCGTCGCATCGTCATCGCTACCGAAGGCGCCGCCAAGGCGGGTACGCTAGCGGCGGTACGATCGCTACCCTACGAGCCGATCCGATTTCCGATCCAAACGATCGCCCCGCGTGACGGCACGCTTTCCTGGTACGTCGACCGGGCTGCCGCAGGGACCTAAAGGTCGGAGCGGGCCTTTCTCTTCGTCCACTTCTCGAGCTCGCGCAGATAGAGTATGGCCGAACGCTCTTGCAATCGGCGTTCGAACTGGCGCGCGGGCCTGCGTGCGATCTGCGAGTCTTTCATCATAACGACCCTCGCCCAACGGTGATAACGTTTACATTATTGCCTTCAAGAATCGCTCCGCTCACGCGTTCGATTTCTACAACGGCCTTGTTGAGGGCGGTTTGCGCCTGCAATTCGCGCTCGCGATTGGTTGCCAATTCAATCTGCCGCTGCAAGACCAAGTAGGTCGTGGAAGCCCCGCTACGGAACCGGCGCCGTTCGCTTGCAAGCACTTGCTGTGCGGCTTCGCGCGCGGCCTTTGCGGCGATCAATCGATACTCCGCTGTTCGAAAGTTCTGCAGCGCGTTACGCGACTCAAACGTAATCCGTTCGATGACATTTGCCTCTTGCAAACGCGCTTGCGTTTCTTCCTCTTGCGCGATCCCAAATTGCGCTTTAGCGGTTCGGTCGCCCAAACTGAGCTGGTACTGCAAGCCGACCATGTAGGTCGGGAACTGATTGGTAAGGAGATTGCGGATCGACTGCCCCAGGCCGCCCACGAGATAGGGCGGCACCGCTTGATTGTCCGGGCGCAGCGGAGGAATTTGTCCGTTTGCCGGAAGCGTTTTATTGACTGCAGCAATCAACGCGTCGATCGCCTGCACTTGCTGGGCGCTACTTTGTGCGAAAGCGCCGGCTTGCGGATCCGTCAGACTACCCGCGAATCCGTTGCTGCTATACGCCGCTTGCAAGTCGACTTGCGGTTTGAGCTGGTTGGCGGCGTAAGCCCGATTAATATCGGCTCGGCGGCGTAGATCGCGCACTTGCGCGATCTCCGGCCGGCTGCGCAACGCTCGCGCGACGACATTTTCGAGCGAGGGCTCGGAAGGCAACTGTAATTCGGGACTCGTGGGAACCAAGTTGGCAGACCAAATGGGGTCGGCGTCGCTCGCGGTGATCGAGGCCTTGAGCTCGTTCTGCAACGCGGCCACGTTTTGAAGCGAAGCGAAAACGTTATCCTGAAACACGTCCACTTGGGTGTTGGACTGCACGATTTCGATCGGTGCGTTGGCACCGGCGCGCGCCAATCGGCGGTTGCTTTGAGCTTGGCGCAACGCATCCCTCAGCGCGTCCTCCTGGACGGCGACGTCTCGCCAAGCGGCAACCAAGTCCCAGTAGGCATTTTCGACCGTGGCGATCGTCGCGGAGGCGGAGAGTAACGTCTGAGCGTCGGTGGTATCAGACCCAACTTGCGCGAGCTGGATCGCCCTCGAGACGTCATTTATCCCACGGTTGCGCGCCAGTGGCTGCGAAATTTTTGCCGAAAATACCGTCGGATAATAGGGATCGAACGTGTTGATGGTTCCGTTATTAGTCACCCGTTGACCGGAAATCTGTACTTGGTATTGCTGCCCGGACGGCGTAACGCCGACCGCGCTGCCGGCAATCGACGTCGCGCTTTGCACGATCGGCCCGAAGTTAGGGCCGGCAAAAAACGCATTCTGCGGCGCCGACTTTGAATAGGTAAACGACGGCTCGACCGAAAGGCGAATATCGTACGCGCCCTCCGCCGCCTGGATCTGGTACTGCGCGATCCTTCGGTTCGACTGCGCGATCGCGAGCTGCGGATTGCGGGCGAGGGCCATGCCGACCGCGTTCTGCAACGTAATGCCGACGAATGGCTGCTGCGTCACGCCGACGATGTTGGCATTTGGCGTGCGAATATTCGGCGCGTTGTATCCCGGGGCGACGTTGGGAACTCGCGGCAGAATCGGGATGGGCGGCGGTGGCGGAAGTCCGTCGCGACCGCGAGTGGGCACGGATGGCCGGGGCGATGGGCGCGGCGAGGCCTGTGCTAGGGCGTTTGACCCGCACGCGAGGGTCAACGCGGCAGCGAGAAGCAACAGTCGGTACGTCATTGGATTTAGCGTACTTGTACCGAGGCTTCGACCGACATGCCGGGACGCAATGGGAAGCGGCGCGGATCGGCATCGTCGACCGAAATTTTCACCGGCACGCGCTGGGTGACTTTTACGAAATTCCCCGTTGAATTCTGCGCTGGTACCAGCGCATACGTGTTTTGCGAAGCGGGGTTGATCGAGAGCACCTTCCCATGGAAGACCTGGCCTTTATAGGCGTCGATCTTGAGGTCGACGTTCTGTCCGGGACGCATGGAGCCGAGTTGCGTTTCCTTGAAGTTCGCCGTCACGAAAACGCGATTGGGGATGAGCGTCAAAAGTGGTAGGCCGGGCTGAACCGTCTGACCGACCTCGACGCTGCGCTCGCCGATGTAGCCGTCGCTCGGGGCATAAATTTTGGTGTATCGTAATTGCTGGCGTGCGATGTCGAGCGCGGCGCGTTGGGCCGAAATCTGGGCCGGCGCTTCGGCCTGCGTTAACTTGCCCTGCGCTTGCGTGACGCCGCCCTGCGCCGCGCCGATACCCGCTTGGGACGCGGGGACCCGCGCTTCCGCTGCCTGCAGGTTGGAAATCGCGACGTTAACGTTGTCCGATGTCGCGCGGTTTTGCGATGCGGCCGCAGCTTGAGCTGCGCGCGCCGAGTCCAACTGTGCACGCGGAATGTCCCCGCTCGAAACCAACGATTGCGTGCGGTTGAAATCGGCCTGCGCCCGCGCAAGGGCCTGCGCCGCACCGGGAACCTGAGCCTGAGCCGCTTGTACCTGCGCCTGCGCCGCACCGACGCCGGCTTGTGCGACCGGCACCTGCGCTGCCGCACTGCTTACCGACGCCCGTGCCTGCTCGATGCCGCCGATGCTCTGCTGCCCTAGCGCCGATTGCGTTTCAATCGCGAGTTGAAGGTTGGCCTGGGCTTGCGTTACGCGCGCGTTCTCGTCGGTCCCGTCGAGCGAAATGAGGAGCTGACCCTTGCGCACGGGCGCCCCCGTGTCGACGTAAATCCGATCGATACGCTCGCTGATTTTGCTGGTTACCGCAACCGTATTGGCGTCCACATGAGCGTCGTCCGTAGACTGATGAGCGCGTGCATAACCAAAGTAGCGGATGCCCCACATCAGCGCGGCCACCACCAGGATGGCGACCACGACGAGACCTGCGGTCCGCACAGCTGGATTGGAACGACGCTCTACAACGACCTCCTCCTTGATCGCCGACGAAGCCTCGCCCGTAGGACGACCGTCTCTGCGCGGCATCGTCGCCGTAGATTGGTTGTCACCCGATTCCATGTTCTTCTTTTTTTACTCCATGTAGAAACGTCTGTATCTGAAATTGCGTCCATGCACCCGAAGGTAATGCCGGCCCGGGGAATTTCTTGCGACCGATCACGTGAGCGAAAATCATACCCATGAAAAATCGAGCCAGCATTGCGGGATCGCCGTTCAAATCACCCGATTGGATGCGGCGTGCCATAAAATCCACGAGAATGCGATGGATGGCGGCGGGCGTGCTCCACGCAAGGTTGTCGACGGGCCGTACCTGATCTTCATCTTCTGCCTCGGCAAGCGACATAACGATGAGGTCGCGCAAGGTCTCCATTCGCTCGGTCAGCGCACGCGCAATGACCAGAAGATCCTTTTCTAGATCGCCCGAAAGGCCGTTGACGATCTCTTCCAAATCGAAGCCCGTGCAGTAGTGCGTCGCGCAAGCTTCGATGAGGGCATCTTTGTTGCCGAAGTGGCGGAATAGGGTCGCCTCATTAACGCCTGCCCGTTCGGCAATTTCGCGCGTCGTGGTGCCGCGGCGCCCCTTTTTGCTTATGAGCTGGCGGGTCGCTGCAAAGATACGCATTCGCGTCTGGTCCGGAGTTGACGCACGGCCCTCCGACCGTTGCGATGCGATCATTTCTGCGTAAAGACCGACGTGTCGACGGCTACGTTGGTCTGATACGCAGCGTATGCTGAATCCGCAACGGCGCGAACGTGCGGAATCGAAATTATCGCGTGCTGCGACGAGATCACCGAGTACGGACCTTCGCTGCGGAACGATTGGGTCATGACGATGGCGCCGCCGTTGCGATAGTGCCATTCCATTTGAGCGACCGTGTACTCCGTCGGATCAACGTAGGCGACCGTGTCCGCAAGCTGGTCGCTGTGAATTTTTTTCGCGAGACGGAGCACGAGGACCGACCGGCCGTTGAGGCTGCGCATGCCCTCGAACTGGACGCTCTGATCGCGCTCCCACGATGCCGGGTCGCCGATGTCGTTAAAAAGTTTCGAAAAGCCCTTGGCATATCCCGGAACGCGATCGAACACGACCTCGTAATTATCCGGGCGCCTGAAATATGACGTTCCGTCTAAAGTCGGCGATAAGAACGGAAAACTCTTCATGTGCACGTTGACGTGAACGCGCGCCCTAAACGAGCGTAACGATGGGTTGCGCTCGATCATCCGGACCACGATAGTGTGGCCGTCCAGTGCGGGGTTCTGCGCGGAGACTGGGACAGAGGAGCCGGCCAAGCCAGCCAGGATGAGGAGGAAAGGAACGATTCTAGACACGTGTTCAGCTCGCTGGGAGTGTGTAATGCAAGTGAGTACTTACACGCGGATGGTAGCACACCGTCTTGGGCTATGCAAGTACTTACACGCATCCTTAAGGTGGAAGCCCCGCACCGTCGAAGATGCCGCCATGCCCCTTCTTACCAAACAAGCGGTTGCCTTGGCGGCAGCGCAGGCCGGGCTCGCTCCACTCTCCCTATCGATCCATCGGCTCGACGACCCTGTGGGGCCGGCGATCGATATCGAACCGCAGACGTACCTTTACCCGGCGAGCATGATCAAGACGCCGCTGTGCCTGGCGGCTTTGACGCTGGCGCGCGACGAGCTCCTTCAGCTGGATCAAAGCTATGCGGTAACGGCAGCGAACATGACCGCCAACGATAAGGAGTCTCCGCTCGTGCCCGGTTATCAGGCGACACTGCGGCAAATTATCGAGCTGGCGATCACGATCTCCGACAACGTCGCCACCAACATGCTCTTCGATATCGCAGGACGCGAACGGGCGACGCACATCGTACAGTCGCAGTACGGGCTGACCGGCACGGCGTTCTATCGCAAGCTCTCGGGGACGGAACCACTTATCGTCGACCCGGGTTGGGACGGCGTGCACCGCAACCGCCACAACGCGGGCGACGCGGCGCGCCTCTTCGCATCGATCGCGCGCCGCCAAGTACCATTTGCGTACTTCTTGATGCAAACGCTCGGCAAGCAAGAGTTCAACAATAAACTTACCGTCGGGCTGCAACCCGGCGATCGCTTCGCCCATAAAACCGGTGACACCGGCGAAGTTACGCACGACGGCGGTATTCTCGATACCGCCGGCGGCGCATCGTGGGCGATCGCCGTCTACACGGGACTCGAAGCGAACGACGTCAACAACGCTCGCTTTGGGCCGTTCATGACGGTTATTCGTCCCCTCTTGTAGTTACGGAGTCGCCGTGGGCTCGGGGCCGTTCATCATGTTGCCCCCGCCGCCTCGACGGTGGTGTTTGCCACCGCGCATCGCGTTGCCGTTATGCGCGCCGGCCATGTGGCCGCCCATCGCCTGCGCGTCGGTCGTGCACATAAACTTCCCGTTTTTGGTTTTACCGTAGTACGGATCGCCGGATTCGTGCATGGCCTTGCTCTTCAAGTTCACCCACACGACCGGATCGCCCGCCGCGCAATGGACGTCGGACGCCATCGCCGAGCCTGGCATGGTGGCGCCCGTCGTAGCGGCTTTGTGCTCCGCGCTATACGTCGTCGTAGTCGTGGACTTGCCTCCACCGCACGCGGCAAGCAACAGCGCCGCGGCCAACGCGGCCGCCGGGGCAAGAAGGTTCGTTTTGGTCATCTATTCTCCCGATCTCCTAGCAAAAGTCGCGGCGCGAGTGCGCCCAAATATGCGGCTGCATCCCGAGCACGGGCGCTCCGCGAGCCGTTATAAACGGGGCGTCCGCCAACGTGGGTTTCTCGTACCCAACTCGACTCGCCCCGATACACGATGGCGTTGATTTCTGGGGACCATGGGTCGATTGCCGAGGCATCGAGCACCGTATAATCGGCAAAGAGGCCCGGCTGGAAGTCCCCGGAGGAAATGCCGATGGCGCGCGCTCCGAGCATCGTTCCCATATCGAATGCCGCGCGGGCTCCGAGCGCGCTACCGTCCAGTGCCGCAAGCTTTTGGAGAAATGCGGCGCCGCGCATCTCCTCGACGATCGAAGGTTTCACATCGGCGTCGGTTCCAAGGCCCACACAGACGTTGCGCCGGAGCAACCCGGCAACGTCGCAAATGCCGTCGCCCAAGTATTGGTTGGTCGAAGGATTGTGCACGACTCGAGCTCCCGCCCGCGCCAGCATGTCTCGTTCTTCGTCATCGAGGTAGATTGCATGGATCGCCACGGTGCGCTCGTCGAGGACGCCCCATCGATCGAGCAACCGTAGCGGAGTGGTGCCGAACCGCTCCCGCACCTGCGCCGCTTCGTAAGGCGCTTCCGCAAGATGAATATGCATAGCGCAGTCCCGATCGACTGCAAAAGCGTGGGCCGCAACGATCATGTCTTGAGAAGCCGCGTGTAAAGAGTGCGGCGCGACGCAAACGTTGGCCGCGGGGAATCCCTCGAGAAGCTCTGCCGTGCGCTGCGCGGCGAGCGGGATGCTTTCGCGAAAGGCCTCCGGCGCCTCCGGAGCGTCCATCCACGTGCGCGCCAAGACGAGCCGAATGCCGCAATCGCGCGCCGCCGCTATGGCGGCTTCCGCGCGCGCGTTGCCGCTACCGTTAAGATAAAAAAATTCGGCAACCGTCGTGATGCCCGACGCGAGCATCTCCGAAAAGGCCGCGGTAAAGACCCAATAAATCTCTTCGGCCGTGAGTGAGGGGATGACTCTGTAGAGCGCCTCGGAACGCCAGGTTGAAAATGGTAGGTCATCGGCCCAACCGCGCAAGAGGATTTGGTAGGCATGACTGTGACCGTTCACCAGTCCCGGAATCACGACGACCTCGGGCCCGTAGTCGCGCACGGACATTTCTGAAGACGGAAGGCGGGGGAAGTCGGTCCCCGACTCCGCAATGCGCTCGCCGTCGATCACGAACGAAAAGTCGGTGACCGTCTTTCCGCTTACGACCGCGCGCGCGCAAGTCACCAAAGTTTTCATGTCGCTCGGGCGCCGCGGCGAAAGACCGCTGCCGCCAAATTTCCTCCGAACTGCCAGCCGAACTCTTCCGGGTCGGCGATCCGTAAAGCCACGAAATCCGCCCAGTCGCCACTTCGCAGCCTTCCCGCGGCGACCCGCAGCGATCTCGCCGCGGCAATGGTTACGCCATACAGCGCCTCCGCTGCCGAGAGGCCGAATATCGAACGGCCAAAATAGGCCACCGTCTGTAAGTTCAAGCAAGGGGAAGTCCCCGGATTGAAATCGCTCGCGAGAGCGACGTCTGCGCCGAGTTCGAGTAGGGCACGCACCGGCGCGCGACGTTCTAAACCGAGGTATGCTATGGTCGAAGGACAGGCAACGGTCACGATGTGCGCCGCAGCGATAGCACGAACGTCTTCGTCTCGAAGATTGTTGGCGTGATCGATCGCGTCGACGCCGACCGCGACGGCCATCGCCGCACCGCCGCCCCAAACCATTTCGTCGCAGTGCACGCGTAGCCGCAAGCCCGCCTCGCGCGCGGCACGCAGGTACCGTTCGGTTTCCGCTACGGAGAAAAATCCGGGTTCGCAAAAAGCGTCGGCGTAAACCGCACCTGCAGCTCGCGCAGAGGGCAGGCACTCGGCGATGAGATAATCCACGTACGCACGTTCGTCCGGAAATTCCGGAGGGACGGCATGCGCGCCTAAAAACGTCGCGATAAGCCGGGGCAAGCCGGTCTCGTCCGCGTGCGATGCGATGAGGCGCAAGAGCTCCAGTTCGCCCGCGGCGCGCAACGCATAGCCGGTCTTGGCTTCGAGCGTCGTCGTCCCGTGCGCCAGAATTGCGCGCAGGCGTGGCGCGACCGTGTCGTCCCAAAAGTGGTCCGGAGTCTGTAACGCAGCACGCGTTTTATCAACGGTGTACTGCATGCCGAGCGGCGGCGGTTCTCCGCGCAAGCGCGCCTCGAAATCGGGCTCGCGGTTTCCGGCGAATAGCGGATGCGCGTGCGCGTCCACCATGCCCGGAACGACGACGCAGTCGCGGAAATCCAGACGCTCTACCTCTTCGCCCAAGCGAATGTGATCTTCCACCTCGGCGCGAGCGCCGAGGGCCGCGATCCGCCCTTCCCGCACGAGGAGCCATGCGTTGCGAACCGTGCCGAGGGCTTCAAACGTCGCGCCATGCTGCGACGCAGAGGTGTCGCACGAAACGATCGCGCCCGTGCGAACTACAAGCGCCAATCGATACCTTTTCGATCCGCCGTTTCTGCCGCAAGCTCGTATCCCGCATCGGCGTGGCGAACGACTCCCATGCCGCAGTCCGTAGCGAGGACGCACGCTAGACGTTCGCGGGCTTCCGCGCTTCCGTCGGCGACGATCACCATTCCGGCATGGACGCTGTAACCGACGCCCACGCCACCTCCCGAGTGTACGCTCACCCAATGCGCTCCGGCGGCCGTGTTCAAGAGCGCGTTCAAAATCGGCCAATCGGCGATAGCGTCGCTGCCGTCTTTCATCGCCTCGGTTTCCCGGTAGGGTGATGCGACGCTGCCCGTGTCAAGATGATCGCGCCCGATCACGATTGGAGCTTTCACTTCGCCGTCGCGTACGAGCTCGTTAAACCGTAGTCCGGCACGCGCGCGGTCGCCAAATCCGAGCCAGCAAATGCGGGCGGGAAGACCTTGAAAAGCCACGCGTTCCGCCGCCATCTCGAGCCAGCGGTGCAACTTCGCATCGTCTGGAAAAAGATTGAGTAATTCCGCATCGCAGCGCGCGATGTCCCCGGGGTCGCCCGAAAGCGCCACGAAACGGAACGGACCCGAACCCGTGCAAAACAGCGGCCGGATGAACGCGGGCACGAAACCGGGAAAGTCGAATGCGCGCTCTACGCCGGCACGTTTTGCCATCGCCCGAATGTTGTTACCGTAATCGAACGTAATAGCGCCCGCATCGAGAAAGTCCAGCATTGCGTCGACGTGCTTCGCCACGGTTTCGAAGGCACGCCTCTCGTACTCTTTCGCATCTTCGACGCGCAAATGATCGGCTTGCGCCAAGCTCAACCCGGCGGGTACGTATCCGTTAAGCATATCGTGGGCGCTCGTTTGGTCGGTCACGGCGTCCGGACGGAAGCCTTGCGCGAAGAGCGCAGGAAATTCGACGCCTGCATTGCCCTCGTAACCGATCGAACGAGCTTCGCCGCACTCGCGCGCGCGCTCGACTTCGCGCAACGCTTGCGCGCGCGAGCCGGCAACGACGTCCAAGTAGCGAAGGTCGGCCCGTCTTTCCAGTCGCGAACGGTCCACATCGACTAGCAACGCGACGCCACCGTTCATCGTAATGGCGAGCGGTTGCGCGCCGCCCATCCCGCCGACGCCGGCGCTCAAACAGACGCGCCCGCGCAGCGTTCCGCCAAAATGACGGCGCGCGAGCTCGGCAAAGGTCTCGTAGGTACCCTGCAAAATGCCTTGGGTACCGATGTAGATCCACGATCCGGCGGTCATCTGACCGTACATCGTCAGGCCTTGCGCTTCCAATTCGCGGAACGTCTCCCAGTCTGCCCACCGGGGAACGAGGTTCGAATTCGCGATCAAGACGCGCGGCGCGCGCGCGTGCGTTTTCCAGACGGCGACGGGTTTGCCGCTTTGCACGATCAGCGTTTCGTCGTTTTCCAATCGTTTGAGCGTGCGCACGATGGAATCGAACGCTTCCCACGAGCGCGCGGCTTTGCCGCTCCCGCCGTACACGACGAGATCCTCGGGCCGCTCCGCAACCTCGGGATCGAGATTGTTCATCAGCATCCGCAGCGCGGCTTCTTGCGGCCAACCCCGGCACGTCAATTCCGTTCCGCGCGCTGCGCGAACGATGCGCGGCCCCGCGCTCGCGGTCACGTCAGCACCCGCCCGACCGCGGTGGAGGCCGCGCCGGCGATCGCGCCGCTGCGAATCAGCTCGCGAGCTACGGTGATATCCGGAGAGGGCGCACGGTCTTCGACCCAGGGCGCGATGCGTTCGCGCGCGACGTCGTACGCCGCTTGCGTCCCGCGACCGGAGCGAAGCGGCCGCCGAAAATCGGTCGCTACGAGCGCGCCGAGCAGCTCGCATGCCAACGACGCCTCCACGTTGTCGAGTACGCGATCGAGATTGCACGCAGCCGTCATGCCCATGCTGACGTGATCTTCTTGTCCGGCAGATGTTGGAATAGAGTCCACGCTATTCGGCCATGCCAAGCCTTTGTTTTCGGACACTAACGCTGCGGAGGTGTACTGCACGATCATGAGCCCTGACTGCAAGCCGCTCCGGCCCGTCAGGAAAAGTGGCAGTCCGCGCTCTTCGGCATTGAGCAAGAGAAAGAGGCGCCGCTCGCTAATTCCCCCGATCTGCGCGAGTGCGATCTTTAAAATATCGCATGAAAGTGCTACGGGCTGTCCGTGAAAGTTGCCGCCCGTAAGGAACTCTTCTTCCTCGGGAAAGATGAGGGGGTTGTCCGTCACCGAAACGGCTTCGATTTCGACGACGCGGCGGGCATGGGTGACCGCGTCGCGCACCGCACCGTGCACGACCGGAATGCAACGGTACGAATACGGGTCTTGCACGCGACCGCACTCGCGGTGGGATTGCATGATTTCCGAATCTAGGAGCAGCGCACGAAGACTGTCCGCGACGTAGGTCTGTCCGGGGTGGGGGCGCAGGGCGTTGATGCGCCGGTCGAACACGCGGTCCGTTCCCAGAAACGCTTCGAGTGACATCGCGCCGATCACATCCGCGGTTGCGAGTAGGGTTTGCGCGCGCAGGACGCACAACGCGGCGATACCGGTCATCACTTCCGTGCCGTTGACGAGCGCTAAACCTTCTTTAGCTCCGAGCCGGATCGGCCGCAGGCCGGCTACCGACAGCGCGCGTTCGCTACTCATGCGCTCGCCGCGAAAGAACGCCTCGCCTTCGCCGATCAACGTCAACGTCATGTGGGCGAGCGGGGCGAGGTCACCGCTTGCGCCGACGGAACCAATCCGCGGGACAACGGGAGTTACGCCCCGATTGAGCAGCTCGATCAGCAAATCCAGCGTGGACTCGCGAATCCCCGAGTGGCCTGCGGAAAGCGAGCTGACGCGTAGCACCCCGGCGGCCCTTACGAACGCCTCCGCGAGCGGATCGCCCGTGCCTGCGGCATGGCTGCGAACTAAATTGAGTTGCAGCAACTCGGCGTCAGCGGGCGCGACGGCTACGTTTGCCAATCTCCCGAATCCCGTCGTGATGCCATAGATGAGATCGCCGTTGCCGAACTTGCGGTCCACCAACTCGCGAGCGGCGGCGACGCGCTTACGTGCCCCCTTCGACACGGCAACCTTGGCGCCATCGGAAGCAATGGCGCCGATAGTTTCTAGGGAAAGCGTGCGGCCGTCGAGTTCGATCGGCGCCGTTGCGGCGGTCATGCGCTGGTCTTCATGCCGCGCGCCCCGGCGCCTTCAAGGGCTGGGGCCGCGAACGTCCGCTGTTTCTTCACGACTCGTTGGCAGTCCGCCGCCCGCGCCAATCGGAGACATCAGCATCCCGGGACCTTCCGAGGCGGTGGAAAACGGGGATAACCCACGCGCCGCTGTGGGTAACGCAACTTTTTTGTGGACACGTTGTGAGTTGCGTTTACAGCTACTTGCGCGCTGGATTTCGCAGTGCTACGATGCATTCACTTCACTAAACATGAAATGCGATGAACGTATCGTCGCGGTCGGATCACATTGACGATGCAGTCGCTCGACGACGGTCCGAGTGAACCGGTCGAACCGTTTGGAAACCGTCAGTAGGGCTCTTTCACCGGAGTCAAACGGACAAAGAACAAATGCGTGAATACGTCGGAGCCGCTGAGTTTACTCGGCGGCTTTCGTTATTGTAGCTTGGGCCCGCGGTACAACTCGTACTTGCTCGATACTTCGGCAAGCACCATGCGTAGGCGATCGCGGACGTCCGGCGGGGAGATGACTTCCGCTTGGGAGCCCCAGCCAAGCACCCACCGCACGAGCTCGTCCACGTCCGCGACATCGTAGGCGATCTCCACGGAGCCTTCGGCGTTGCGCCGGATATCGCGGCCGGCGACGACGCGCGCAGCTACCGCAGCCTTCGCAACGCGTGCCGCGAATCGGACGCAAACGCGGGTGGTGGCGTCGCTGTGGAGCACGCCGCTGATCGAGGAAGCTGCAAACCTTTCGATGTTGAAATCCGCCGGCCGCGTGAAGGTGCGGCCCTGCACGTCCAACTCCGCAATGCTATCGACGGCGAACGTGCGCATATCTTTGCGATCGTGATCGTACGCGACGCAGTACACGCGGCCGGAACTCACGATAAATCCGTACGGATCGGCCGTACGCTCCGACGCGTGGCCTTCTTTATCAGAATAGGCAAACGCGATCGTGCGCGCATTGCGCTCGGCGGCCGAAAGTTGCGCGAAGACGCGCTCGCCTTGCTCGTCGAGTTGAATTTCAGCCAAGCGAAAAGCCACGGACGGCGGCGCTTGAACGCGATCTTGCGTCCCCCGCCCGGAAGAGCCGACGATTTTTGCGGTTACGTCATCGACGTACGTACCGATCGCGCCGCCGAGGCTGGCGCCGATGGCGCGCAGGGCGACGAGGCCGAACATTTCGCTACTGCTCAACTCCAGGCGTTTGAGGCTGTACCCATCGGCAAACCGGTACGTATTGCTCGGCCGGTCGAAATACCAGGGGAAGCCGGCATCCGCTAAGATCGCCAAGTAACGGCGCAAACTCCGCGTGCTGGGCCGGTGGTCACCCTCGGCGATCCGCTCCTTCAGGTCCTCAAAGCAGTAGCGACCCTCATCGATAGCGTTGAGCAATCGGACGAGCAGCACGATTTTGGGCTCGTTGGTACGTTCTACGGAACTGGTCCTCCACAACTTTGGTGCGCTCTATCCCGGCGGCATCCGCCCTATTGTGCCAGATTCATGGCTCCATAGTCATCAGGAACGTATCAAATTCCGGGCGAAGCGGTCGCGGCGGGCGAAGGCTGCGGCTTCGGAAAGCAGCCGTCGGGGCCGGAGATCGGCGGTGTGACGAGATTGGGCTGCTGCATGGTAAGGCCAACTTCGACCGGGTAACTCGACCCCCCATCGGTCATCGTGAGCACCGTATGCCGCTCGTGCTTGTCCGAAACCACCAGTTGGGCGATCAGATATTTTTGCGGTACCCGGGCGCAGCCCAGTTCGTGCAGCGTGCCGTCCAGCAGGAAGCTGCTGCGGATGACGCCGCCTTCCGGCTGCTCGTACACGTAGACCACGGACCGGGCACCCGATGGATTGTCGATCTCCAGCGTCAGGTGCCGCAGCACCCCATACTCTCCAAAATCGTGCCAATTGGGATTGGCTTGCGCTGCGGGGGGAGATTGCGCGCCGTAGAGCAGCGATGCATCCGGACCGTCCACGCGAAAGGCCACGGTATCGTCGGCATATCCATCCAGGGAGAAAATGCCGGTACGGTGATGGGTGTCGTCGGGCAACACGGGACCGCTCGCCGCCCCGTCTGCCGGCGCGGAGCCCGCGGGCACGGAAAGCACCGTGACATCCACGGGGCCGCCGTCCACTACACGGAGATCCACGTTCCCCGCGGCGCCTTCGAGCCGCTGCAAAGAAAACCGTTCGAGCGGCGGCCCTCCGGGAAGGAGGTCCAAGATCACCCCCTGGTTCGATGGTTTTCTTAACAGGAAATTCTTGGTAACGGCATGCCCGACCGTCAACACATCGATGTTCGGCCCCGCGCTCGAATCGATGACATGCAGCGTCGAGCTTCCGGATTCCGGCGCCACGAAAACGTAGAGGTCTTTCGGAACCGCGCCATTTTCATGGTAGTAATAGAGC